>DASXKI010000313.1:0-14946 GCA_036496945.1 Streptosporangiaceae bacterium
CTAGCTCCCGCGACCTAGCTGCCGCGACCTAGCTTCCGCGACGCAGGCCGCCGAGCCGACGTGGCCGCTTGGGCGACGTGACCTTGATGGTCCCGCCGATGCCAACCGCGCGCACCTCGACGACCGGCTGCGGCGTGCCGGGGTCACCAGGCGGCGCGGCCGCGGACCAACGCGGACCTGGCTGCCGCACCGTCCGGTTGATCTTCCTGGTGAGCACCGCCGTGCCGCTCGTCTCGACTGACACGCCATCGGGAACGATCAGATGAATGGTGCCGCCAATCAGCGTCGCGTAGACGACGATGCGGCCGCTTTGCAGTAGCGCCTCGCGCAGGTCAAGCTCCACTTCCCCAAAGATGGCGACGGCCGGCAGGGTGTCCGGCACTACCCAGCGGCCTTCCCTGCTGTCACGGCCGAAGATGCCGGTGAGCGCTCGCCTGCCGTCCAGCTTGATCGGCTGTGCGTCCGGGGCAACCAGGTCAGTCGTCAGCACGGCTAGTTGCCCGAGCGTCTGGGCCTGGTAGGCGCGCTCGACCCGCTCGGAGTGCTCGTCCGGCGTCAGCCTGCCATCGGCGGCGGACTCGGCCAGCAACGAGATAACCCGGTCGCGGTCGAGGTCGGAGGCACGCAGATCGCGTGGCGCCGGGCGGTATATCACCCTCCGAAGATACTCCAGCCGCATCTCACCGGCGGCTCAGCCGAGCCAGCGCCGATCCCGGTCAGGCCCAGTTCTCGCCGTAATTGCTGGTGGTCATCTCCACCGTCTGGCCTGACGCCTCGATGTAGTACAACTTGCCGCCGCCATTGGCGGAGGTGGAGATCAGGGCGAGACTGCCCTTGGCCTTGGTCGGGCTTACCTTCCCCCAGGTGCCCCAGCCCGCGGCCGACCACGTGATTCGCCATACAAATGAGTCAGTGCCGATCCCAGCTACGACGATCCGGTTGCTGGTCGGCCAGTTGGTCGCCGCGTTGGCAGAGACATTCCCGCCTAGGTTCGTCATATCAGGCTCCGGTGGTGGGACGGGTGCTGTCTTCTTGCCAAGTGCCGCGAACATCGCTGCCTGGCTGGCGTAATTCGCTACGTCGCGGTCGATATTTCCGCTTGTCTCGTATTGCTGAATAGCCCAGGATTTCCAGGGCGCCGGTACCGTCGGCTGTCCAGCCGGGTGATTAGGATCGGCGATCCAGAGCGGGTAACCGCCGAGCCCCGCGCAGTTCCCCTCTTTGGCGAAATCGACGAACGTGTACACCAGTGGTGGCCGGTCGAGCCTGGTCTTCAGCTGGGACTGGACTGAGTCGGCCCAGGCAGACACCTGGGCAGGCCCGAGGCCGTCAGTCACCTCGAGGTCAAGTGCTACTGCGTCGGTGTCGCGCAGCCCGACGTGGTCGAGCTCGGACACGAAGAAGTTCACGGTATTGGTGGCGTTGACCGATGGGTGACCGAAGAAGTAGGCGATCCGGCCCTTCCCATTGGTCTGAAGCCAGTTCCAGTCGGCTTGCGCGTCCGGATTGACGTACCTGGTCCCGTTGGGCTCCAGCTCGGTCAGTTTCACCGCTGCCCAGACGATGTGACCCGCTGCTGCCGTCCAATTGCCCGGTAGCCCCTGGAAGCTGGCTACGTCGACGCCTGGCTGCAAGTTGCTAGCCGCAGTCTGCGTCGGCGAGCTGGGCGAATCTGGCACTTTACGAGCTTAGCCTTTTAATCTTAGATGCGCCATTTATTCGCCATTGAGCTGGGCACCAGAGCCAATGACGGCGCCCGCACCAGTACTCGCGTCGGTGGGGCTAGACGGCCCAGGCAGCGCCGCGCGCGGCTCTAGGCCGGAGCCGCGCGAGGCCCAAGGCCGGAGGCGCGCGAGGCCCAAGGCCGGAGGCGCGCGGAGCCCCGCAGCCTAGTATTTTGGTATTCGCAACTATTTCGAGCAGGAGGAGCTGACGCGTGAGCCAGGCCATCGAGACTCCGGGCATCGGCGGCGGCCTGCAGGACGGGCGCTACAAGTGGGTCGCGCTGTCCAACACGACGCTCGGAATGCTCGCTGCCACCGTCAACGCGTCGATCGTCATCATCGCCCTGCCCGCCATCTTCCGCGGCATCCACCTCGATCCCCTCCAGCCCGGCAATGTTAGCTACCTGCTCTGGATGCTGATGGGCTACCTGGTCGTCTCCGCCGTGCTCGTGGTCACTCTCGGCCGCCTCGGTGACATCTACGGCCGGGTCCGCATGTACAACGCCGGATTCGCGATCTTTGGGCTCGGCGCGCTCGCGCTGCCGTTCGACCCGTTCACCGGGCCCAAGGGCGCACTGTGGCTGATCGGCTTCCGGGTCATCCAGGCGGTTGGCGGCGCCATGCTGATGGCGAACTCGCCCGCCATTCTCACCGACGCGTTCCCCGCTAACCAGCGCGGCACGGCCATGGGCATCAACCAGGTGGCCGGGATATCTGGCCAGTTCATCGGCCTGATCCTCGGCGGGCTCCTGGCCGCTGTCGACTGGCGCCTGGTCTTCATCGTGTCCGTGCCGATCGGCCTCGGCGGGACGATCTGGTCCTACCTGAGCCTGAAGGAGGTCGGCGTGCGGACGCCGGCCAAGATCGACTTTCTTGGCAACATCACGTTCGCCGTCGGCCTGATCATGCTGCTGACCGGCATCACGTACGGCATCCAGCCCTACGGGAACCACTCGATGGGCTGGACGAGCCCCCTGGTCCTGACCGGCCTGATCGGCGGCCCGATCCTGCTGGCGGTGTTCTGCTTCATCGAGACCAGGGTCGAATCGCCGATGTTCGACCTGCACCTGATGAAGATCCGCGCCTTCGTAGCTGGCACGAGCGCCACGCTGCTGGCCTCGATCGCCCGCGGCGGGCTCCAGTTCATGCTGATCATCTGGCTCCAGGGCATCTGGCTCCCCCTGCACGGCTACGCATACAAGGACACCCCGCTCTGGTCGGGCATCTACCTGCTGGCGCTGACCGTCGGTTTCGTCGTGTCCGGGCCAGTCTCGGGCTGGCTATCGGACAAACACGGCGCCCGCGCCTTCGCCTCGGGCGGGCTGATCGTGTCTGCGCTTGCCTTCGGCGGACTGCTGCTGATTCCCGTGGACTTCAGCTACCCCGAGTTCGCCGGGCTGATCTTCCTGGCCGGCGCCGGGATGGGACTCTTCTCCGCGCCCAATGCGGCCGCGATCATGAACAGCGTCCCCGCCAGGCAGCGCGGCGCGGCTTCCGGCATGCTGGCCACGTTCCAGAACTCGGGCTTCGTGCTATCGATCGGCTTGTTCTTCTCGCTGATGATCGCGGGACTGGCCGCCACCTTGCCGACGACGCTCACCAGTGGCCTCACCGCCCAGGGCGTGCCGCACGCGATTGCCCACCAGATCGGCTCGCTGCCGCCGGTCGGCAGCCTGTTCGCTGCCTTCCTCGGATACAACCCGGTGCACCAGCTGCTGGCGCCTACCGGGGTGCTCAGCCACCTGCCCGCCGCGAACGTGGCGACACTGACGGGCAAGGCGTTCTTCCCGCAGCTGATCTCCCAGCCTTTCCACCACGGCCTGGTGATCGTGTTCACCATGGCGATAGCCCTGCTGCTGATCGCGGCGGCTGCGTCCGCGCTACGCGGTGGCCGGTTCGTGCACGAGGATGGCGCCGAGGCCGCAGCGATCGCGGTCGGAGCGGCCACCTCGGGCGCCGGCACCGACATCGTGTCCGACGACTTCGCAGCGGCCGAGGCGACCGGCGCGACCGACGCGACTGCGGACCGGACCGCCCGTTCGACGTAGCTGCGGGCCTGGCGCCCGATGTGACGGAAAAGGCGCCGACTGCACCAGATTCAGTCTTTTACTTATCCATATCGTGCTGCAATTGTCATAGGGCCATTGACGGCGTGCTCGCTACGCTTCTCGCATGGAGACTGAGCCTCGCGGCCTGCACGTCAGGCTGCTGGGCCCGGTCGAGGTACTCGCTGCGGGCCAGCCTGCCTCAATGACGCAGCCAGGGCTGCGGGCGCTGCTGGCGCTGCTGACGCTCTCGGCCAACCGGGTCGTGTCGGAGCCAGCCCTCATCGATGGGCTATGGCGGGATGAGGTGGCCCGGCCACGCGAGGGCAATCTGCACGCGCAGATTTACCAGCTCCGCAGGCGGCTGACCGCGATGGAGCCCGGCCGCGCCAGCTCGCGGCTGGTCACCAGACCCCCCGGATACCAGCTCATGCTCGGCCCAGAGGAGTCAGACCTCGCCCTGTTCACCTCGCTGGCGGCACGCGGCCGTGATGCGGCCCGATCAGGAGATGCCGAGACCGCGGCCAGCGCGCTGGGGCAGGCTCTCGCGCTCTGGCGTGGCCCGGCACTCGCCGATGTCGCCGACATCACCGATCGGCTCGCCGCCAAGGCGGCCGGGCTGGATGAGCAGCGTCTTGCCGTCCAAGCGGACTACGCTGACGCCGCACTGGCGGCCGGGCGTCATGCCGAGCTTGCCGTCGAGCTCGCCGTCCTCGTCGCCGGGCATCCGCTCTGGGAACGATTGCGCGGCCAGCTGATGCTGGCGTTGTACCGGTCGGGCAGGCAGGCTGAGGCACTCGCCTGTTACCAGGAGGGCTGGCACCTGCTCGACGCAGAGCTCGGCGTCGAGCCCGGGCCTGAGCTTCGGGACCTCCAGGACAAGATCCTGCATGCCGATCCGTCTCTCACTGCTCCGCCAGCCAGCGTCCGTGCCATGGCCGGGATGATCGCGCCGCGGCAGCTGCCCGCCGGCGTACGCCATTTCGTGGGCCGCGAGCCCGAGCTCAAGCAACTTGATGAGCTGCTGAGCCAGGAAGCGCCCGGCGGCACCGTAGTCATTACTGCCATTAGCGGCACCGCCGGCATCGGCAAGACGGCTCTTGCCTTGCGCTGGAGTCATCGGGTGGCGGCCAGGTTCCCGGACGGCCAGCTCTACGTCAACCTCCGTGGCTACGACCCGGGCGGGGCCCCGCTCGCGCCGGCCGAGGCGGCCCGTGGTTTCCTCGACGCCCTCGGCATCCCGCACACCCAGATTCCCGAGTCCCCCGATGCGCAGACTGCGCTGTACCGGACCCTGCTCGCCGACCGGCGGCTGCTGATCCTGCTCGACAACGCCAGGAATCCCGATCAGGTCCGGCCACTGCTCCCCGCGTCGCCGGGCTGCGTGGTCATCGTCACGAGCCGGTCGGCCATGACCGGGCTGAGCATCACCGACGGCGCCGTGACCATCCCACTCGGGCTCGTCAGCCAGGCCGAAGCCGCCGACCTGGTGGCCGCACGGCTAGGCCGGGACCGGCTGGCAGCCGAGCCGGCCGCCACGGCGCAGCTCATCGAGCTGTGCGCGCGCCTGCCGCTGGCGCTGGCGATCACGGCGGCTCGCGCCGCGGCAAGCCCGGCGGTGCCGCTGGCATCATTCGCCGCCCAGATGAGCAGCGAGCACGACCGCCTCGATGCCTTCGACATTGGCGATCCAGCGACTACCGTCCGGGCCGTGTTCTCCTGGTCGGTCGGCCAGCTCAGCGAAGGGGCCGCCCGGCTGTTTCGCCTCCTGGGCCTGCATCCTGGCCCGGACTTCACGAGCGCAGCCGCCAGCAGCCTCGCGGGCCTGCCAGCGCAGGAGATAGAGCGGTTGCTCGCCGAGCTCACCCGGGCCAGCCTGATCTCTGAGCACGTGCGAGGCCGGTACGCGTTTCACGACCTGCTCCGTGCGTACGCGGACGAGCAGGCGGCGAGCACCGAGACAGCCAGCGATCGCCGGGATGCGGTCAGGCGGCTGCTAGATCACTACCTGTATACGGCTAGGCCAGCCGGCGCGCTGATCTTCGCCGAGGACCTGCCGTTGCCTGAGCTAACCCCGCTGGCCGACCCGGCCGTCCGGCCGGAACGAGCCGAGACCACACCGGAAGCGATCAGCTGGTTCCGGGCCGAGCATCAGGTTCTGGTCGCAGCCACGATGCTCGCCGAAGCCTGCGGGGCCGACGCCTATGCGTGGCAGATCCCCTGCACGATGACGCAGTACTTCCGCGCCGTGGGCCGGAACCGTGACTGGGCAAGCCTGGATAACGTGGCGCTCAGAGCCGCCACGAGGCTAGGCGATGACCGCGCGCTCGGCCGGGTGTACTTCAGCTTCGGGACTCGGTCCCGGATCACCGGGGCTTACGACGAGGCGGTCGGTTACCTGCGCCAGGCCATGTCCCACTTCAGCGCGATCCACGATCGGGCCTCGCAAGCGTCGGTCGACCTGGCGCTGTCCGGCGTGTATCGCTCCCGGCGGGAATCGCTGCCGGGCGATATCCCCGAGGATGTGGCGATCGCGCTATCGCATGCCAGCAAGGCGCTGTACTGGTTTGACTCGGCCGGTGACAGGACCGGCGAGGCGCGCGCGCTGACCGATCTCGGCAATCACTACCTGGCGCTCGGGGAACTCCAGGCCGCCAGGGTTTACTGCTCCAAGGCGCTGAAGCTCAACCTCGAGGTGGGTCACATGACCGGGCAGGTCGACTCGCTCGACACGCTCGGCCGGATCCACGCCGGCCTTAGCGACTACGACAAGGCCATCGCGTACTTCCTGGAAGCGCTGACCACGTGCAGCGAGGCAGGCATCCCGGTACGCCCGCCGCACGTCCTGGAGAGCCTCGGTGACGCCTACCTGGCCAGCGGAGATCTCGCGGCGGCACGGACTATCTGGCAGGAGCTGATCGAGTACTCACGCCGCCAGCAGCTCAGTGAGCTCCCCTGGCAGCGCCAATCCCGCGTGCTGTCCAAGCTCGAGCAACTCACACCGATCCAGCCGGCAGGTCCGCCGCAGCCGCCTCCTGAGCTGTCACGCCGGTTGCAAGCGCCCGCCAGCTAGCCAGGAGCGTTAGTACCTTCATCAGCACATCCCGGTCGAGCGGCGCCGTCGCCAGGTCGAGCGCAGCTGCCACCGAGATCGGCTGGCCAGAATTCAGCCGGTCGACGAGCGGGGCCAGGCTGGGCACCGACCTGGCAACCAAGACGCGGCCATCGGCGGCCAGGAAGGACGTGGCTGGATCCCGGCTCGCGACGACGATCGGATAAACGCCGTCGCGAGTCAGCACCTGGTCCAGGCGCAGGATGACCTTGCGCGGGGGCGGAACCGAAGGGAAGCCCAGCGCTGTCCGGCGGCGCAGCCAGCCGGCCAGGAGCCGGTCGCGGACTGCCCCAGCGTCGGCGTACGCGGTGACAACCGACTGGACGGCGGAATCGAACTCGGCCGGCAGGCCCAGGTCGTGCGGCGCCTCCGCTGCCCAGCCAGGGCTGATGCGGGCGGCGACCTCAGCGTCGAGCTCAGTGGTGTCAGCCAGCAGATCGCGGACGGTGGGCGGATCGTCGAGCACGGCGATGTGCAGCCCGGCCGTTCCCTGCGCCGGGCTCTCCCCCACGTGCCAGTGCATGGCCGGCCAGTAGACCAGGCGGCCAGGCGCGCATCGCAGCCGGCGCGCGCTGGCCGCCGCCTGCTGATAGCGCGCTGACCCGACGGGCAGCCCGGTCGTATCCGGTGGCCAGACAAGGATGTCCTTGGCGCCCTGAACCATGGACACGAAGACGCCCGACCGTTCGCGATGTATCCCCGGAATCGTGTGCGGGTAGCGGCCCACGAACACCTCGACGTCCACGCTGCCGGGCACGGCACCGGTGGCGACGTACAGACCGGCCAGAAAGGAAGCCGCCTGCTTCCAGATCTGCCTGCTGGAAACGTGGCCGTGCTCGACCACCAGCAAGTAAGGCTCGCCGCCGAGCTCGTGCTCCAGCCGCTCTATGTACCCGTCGACCGAGCCGTCTGCTGCGGCCGGCAGGTAGTCGGCGAGATCCGCGATGACCTGCCGCTGCCCGGCGTGGAACCGAATCTGCGGAGCGCCCGGCCCGGAGCCCCGGTCCCTGACCGCTCTCAGCAGGAGCCGGAACAGCTCCTCGCTGCTGATCGCCAGGTCCGCCGGCGGGTCGTCCGTCTCGAAGGGTTCGCGTCCGTAGTAGCGAGCCGCGAAGTCCGGCCAGAATCCGCCGGGCGGCGCGGCGACGACACTGGCATCGCACTGCTCGTCGGGCCCGAATGGTGCCGGGAACGCAGCCGAGCGACCTACCACAAGGTCTCGCGCACCGCCGGTTCCGGCTCGGCTGGCTCCGCTGGCCCGCTCGGCTCGCTCGGCTCCTCGGGCTGCTCGGCGGGCTGCTCCTCCTCCTCAGGCTCGGCTGGCTCGTCCGGCTCCGGCTCCAGGCTCACCACAACCGCGGGATCGCCACTGGCGTCGCCGGGCATGGGATCATTCGTGTCTGCCATCGTTGCCCCCGTTCGAGTACTGATCTGGGCGTCACGATAGCTAATCGACGGTGCACTTCGACGGCATATTTCACTAGAAATGAGCCGCGATCCGCACCTGGCGATTCGCCCGCGTGGTCGAAGCGATTGGCGTCAACTCGAGGGGCTGGCAGCGAGTAGCCGGCGCCTTTCGCGGTTACATCCCGTAGCGGAGCTCGTACTCCAGTGGCTGTTTCCCGCATTGGCAGGCGCCCGTGACCAGTGATGATGAGCCGTCGACGACGGATGTGCTGCAGCCTGGCCCGCCAGCGGGCCGGCCAGGGTCGCTGATCGCACGCCGCGCCAGGCTCGCCGCGTCGCGCCGCCGGCCGTGGTGGAAATGGCTCCTGATCGGCCTGCTGCTGGCGTTCAGCCTCGCGACCACCGGGCTATTGACGCAAGCGCTGATCACCGATATTTCCCGACATCATTGGGCAGACGCGCTGGACGCGTCGCGGGACGCCGTGCCAGCCGCGGTCGGCTGGGCCGCGCTGCTCCTGCTCTTTTTCCCGCGGAGCACGATGGCAGCCGAGCGACTGCTGTCCGCTGACGATCACGCGCTGACTGAGCGACTCCACCAGGCCGCCAGAGATCAGGCCTCGATGGATAACGCTGAGCAGAAGGTGCAGCGGCTGACCGCGAAGCTCGCGAGGCTGACCGCCGCCCGAGAGCACGCGGGCGTGCTTGGCGGGCCGCCCCCGGAGGTGGCCGGCACGCCGGCGGACGCGGGCGTGACCTACCTAGATCCGGGGGCCATTTACCTGGACGCCAGCCATGCCGAGCTGGACCGGGAGGTCGCCGAGACAACGGCGCGCCTCGAGCAGGCCCGGCAGTGGCTCACCAGCGCGCGTGACGCGACAACCGTTAGTCAGCGCGCTGTGGCTGAAGCCGAGGACAGGCTCGCGAGCGACTTCCCGGATCTGACTATCTGACTAGCGGCTAGCGGCCGGGGCCAGCACGCTGCCGATGACGAGGGCGAGCAGCCGGTCTGGCTGGTCCGGGTCGGACGGCTCGGCCTCAGTCGCCATGATCAGCCCGTGCGCCAGGCGGAAGATGTCCGCGCACTGCACCTCCGCACGCGCTGCGCCTGCCTCCTGAGCGCGGCTGAGCAGCTCATCGGTCCGGCCGCGCAGGATCACGCTGCACGACGACATCAGCTCGGAGTTCTTGCCGATGGTCTCGACCAGCGCCGAGCTCAGGCTGCGCTTCGTCCGGCCAAACGCCACGAACGCTCGCATCCAGTCCCCGAGTGCATCGCCGGGTGACTCTGCCGCGAGCAGCTTGCCGCCGAGCATGTCCAGCCCGTCGACCTGGTCTTTGTAGACGGCCTCCAGCAGCGCCTGCCGGGCCGGGAAGTGGCGGTACAGGGTGCCGATGCCCACGCCCGCGCGGCGAGCGATCTCTTCGAGCGACACGTCGTCGGCACCGTGCTCAGCGAACGCCGCGGCGGCCGCGGCCAGCAGTCGCTCGTAGTTACGGCGCGCGTCAGCCCGCTTTGACGGTCCGGCCTGGCTGGCCAGCTCGGCAGCGCCCATCACTAACTCCCGGCGATATCAAGTTGCAAAGCGGAGGGATCCTCCGTATAGTTACCGGAGGGATCCTCCGTATAGAGCTTAGCTCATTTCAGCCAGGTGGCCAAGGCAGCTCATGGCCCTGGTGGTCCGCTCCAGCCTGCCCGCGCTTAGTCAACCACTATGCCGGGTGATCCGCTTCAGTACCGTTCCGGGAAGGAACAATGTCTTCGCCCTCTTCTTCCTCGCTCATTAGTTCCGGCTCGAGCACCCGTCCGCGCGACCGGCGGAACATCACCCTCGCCGTGATGTTGTGCGCCCAGCTGATGATCGTCCTGGACATGACGGTGGTGAACGTCGCGCTGCCGTCGATGGCAACGGGGCTGCACCTGTCAGCGACCAGCCTGTCCTGGGTGCTCAACGCCTACGCGCTGACCTTCGGCGGCCTCCTGCTGCTCGGCGGCCGGGCCGGCGACATACTCGGCAGGCGGCAGACCTTCATGGCCGGCCTCATCATCTTCACGATCGCGTCCCTGGCTGGCGGGCTCGCGACTTCGTCTGCGGTCCTGCTAGCGGCTCGCGCCGTCCAGGGCGTAGGCGGCGCGATAGCCTCGCCCGCAGTGCTGGCCGCGATCGTGGCCAGCTTCCCTGAGGGCCGGGAGCGAGTCCGGGCCCTGAGCATCTTTACCGCGGTGACGATGGGCGGGTCGTCCCTTGGACTAGTCCTGGGCGGCCTGATTACGCAGGTGGCCTCGTGGCGCTGGGTCTTCTTCATCAACGTGCCCATCGGCATCGCCGTCGTGGCGCTGGCGCCGCGACTGCTGGCAGCCTCGCAGGGCCAGCGAGGCCGCTTCGACGCCGCGGGCGCCGTCACCTCGACCGCTGGCATGTCGGCCCTGGTGTACGCCTTCATCAGCGTCGCCTCCCACGGCTGGACCGCCACGGTCTCACTCGGCTCGTTCGCCGCGGCCGCGATCCTGCTCGCCGCCTTCGTGCTGATCGAGACCAGGACCAGCGAGCCGATCACGCCGCTACGGCTGCTCCGCGACCGCAGCCGCGCAGCGTCCTACGTGGCCCGGCTCCTGCTGGTGGCCGGCATGTTCGGGTCGTTCTTCTTCCTGACGCAGTTCGTCCAGGAGGTGCTCGGCTTCAGCCCCCTCAAGGCAGGCCTGTCCTTCATCCCGATGACGGCTGCGCTGTTCGGCATGTCACGGCTGGCGCCGAGGCTCGTGGCCAGGTTCGGCCCGAAGCCGCTGATGATCGTCGGCATGCTGCCAGTGGTGGCGGCCATGGCGTGGCTCGGCCAGCTCACGACCGGCACCAGCTACTTCCCCGGCGTGCTGATCCCGATGCTGCTGCTCGGCATCGGGATGGGCGTGGTCTTCGTGCCGCTGACCATGGCATCGCTCTCGGGCGTTCCGCCGAAGGAATCGGGCGCCGGAGCCAGCATGGTGAACGTGATGCAGCAGGTCGGCGGTGCGCTTGGCCTCGCCATCCTGGTCACGATCTACGGCACCGCGAGCCGAGCCGCGGCTCTGCACCCGATCCTCGGCGCGAGCGCGGCGGCGCAGGTGCAGCACGTTCGGGTCCACGGCATGGCAGCGGCCTTCACCGCCGCCGCAATCTTCGACCTCATCGCGCTGATCGTGATCGCCGTCGCCATCCGGATGCGCCAGGCAGGCACGCCGGCCAGCCGCCCGGAGCCCGTCGAGGCCGAGGCCATCACAACCGAAGCTCTCGAGGCCGAGTTCCTGGAGTCTGAGGTCCTGTAGAACGGAGCCAAGCAGCCGGACCGTCGGAGCGGGGCCGTCGTCGCGATCGCGGCGATGGCCCCGTTCGCGCAGTAGATGCGATGTACAAATAGCTGCCAATCGGGATTCAGAGGACTAAGATCGCGGCATCGTTGACGAGCCCAGCTGGAGGTCACGTTGGCCGCTGAGTCATCGCCCTATCGAGGGCACGTACCGCAGGCGGGGGGCGCCTCCGGCTGGACCGGCAGCGACCTGGTCGTCGGGACCAGCCTGGTCGTGCTCCTGGTAGCGCTCTTCATGCCGTGGTTCAGCGGCACAGTGCAAATTGGCGGCCAGGGCTCGCTCCCCGGCAGCGTCGACGGCCCGCGTGCCCACGGCTACCTTTGGTTCGTGTTCGCCTTGGTGATCCTGGCGCTGGCAGTGCTCGTGGCCCGCGACGCCATCGGCCGGGTGCCTGGCAACCTGCCGAGCGCCGCACAGCTGCTGATGGTCACCACCGGTCTAGCATTTCTGCTGACGCTCCTGGGGCTGATTATCAGGCCGTCGGTCGGCTTCAACGTCGTGAGCCCGGTGGGCACCGTAGCTTCGTTCCCGTCGCAGCTCATGGTCTCGATCGGCTGGAGCTACGGCGGTTTCGTCGCCGTCATCGCGGCAGCCGTCGCCTTCGTCGGCGCCTTCGGGCGCGCCGGGTCGCTGACCTCCGCACGCAGCGGGCTGAGGATGCCTTGGCGCCACCCTGGCGCCACTGCGTAGGGCAGCGCCAGCGACCCGAGCTGGACCCGGCTAGCCCTGGCCAGGAAATACGATGGAAGGGTCAGCACCCGGCCACAAGGACGTGCCTGCTATGCCCGAGTTCTCCTACACCGACATGCTGCCGACGGGCGCCGACGAGACCGAGTACCGGCTCCTCACGACCGACGGCATCAGCGTCCAGCGGGCGCTCGGGCGGGAGTTCCTCCAGGTCGAGCCGCAAGTACTGACCGAGCTCACGGCCACCGCCATGCACGACATCGCGCATTTGCTGCGCCCGGCGCACCTCAGGCAGCTGCGCTCGATCCTCGATGACCCGGACGCGTCCGGTAACGACAAGTTTGTCGCCGGTGACCTGCTCAAGAACGCCTGCATCGCCGCGGGCGGCGTCCTGCCCATGTGCCAGGACACGGGCACCGCGATCGTCATGGGCAAGCGCGGCCAGCTGGTGCTGACCGACAGTCGCGACGAGGAGCACATCGCCCGCGGCGTGTACGACGCCTACACCAAGCTGAACCTCCGCTACTCCCAGCTCGCACCGCTCACGATGTGGGAGGAGCGCAACACCGGAAGTAACCTGCCGGCCCAGATCGAGCTGTACGCCACCGCCGGAGCGGAGTACAAATTCCTGTTCATGGCCAAAGGCGGCGGCTCGGCCAACAAGTCTTACCTCTATCAAGAGACAAAGGCAGTGCTCAGTCCGGCACGAATGGCCACGTTCCTGGATGAGAAGATACGGTCACTCGGCACGGCCGCGTGCCCGCCATATCATCTGGCCATCGTTGTCGGCGGCACCAGCGCCGAGTATGCGCTCAAGACTGCCAAGTACGCCTCGGCCAAGTACCTGGACGCGCTGCCGACGACCGGGTCGATGGACGCACATGGCTTCCGCGATCTCGAGCTGGAGCAGCAGGTGCTCGAGATCACCCGCAAGGCCGGCATCGGCGCGCAGTTCGGCGGCAAGTATTTCTGCCACGACGTCCGCGTCATTAGACTGCCCCGCCACGGCGCCTCCTGCCCGGTCGCGATCGCGGTGTCCTGTTCCGCGGACCGACAGGCAAAAGCCAAGATTTCCGGGAACGGGGTCTTCCTCGAACGCCTTGAGACTGACCCCGCGCAGTACCTGCCTGATGCCGCCGAGACCGAGCTTGACAGCGACGTGGTGCGGATCGACCTGTCGCGGCCGATGAGCGAGATCCGGGCAGAGCTCTCCCGGTACCCGATCAGGACCAGGCTCGCCCTGACCGGGCCGATGGTGGTCGCTCGCGACATCGCCCACGCCAAGATCAGCGACCTGCTCGACGCCGGCCAGCCGATGCCCGGGTACCTGCGCGATCACGCCGTGTACTACGCCGGGCCAGCCAAGACGCCGGACGGGTACGCGTCCGGGTCGTTCGGGCCGACGACGGCGGGGCGGATGGACTCGTACGTGGACAGGTTCCAGGCCGCCGGCGGATCGCTGGTGATGCTCGCCAAGGGGAACAGGTCCGCCGGCGTCACCGCCGCCTGCAAGGCTCACGGCGGCTTCTACCTCGGCTCCATTGGCGGCGCTGCCGCCAAGCTGGCGCAGGACTGCATCACCAAGGTCGAGGTCCTGGAGTACCCCGAGCTCGGCATGGAAGCGGTGTGGCGGATCGAGGTGCGCGACTTCCCGGCCTTCATGGTGGTCGATGACAAGGGCAACGACTTTTTCGCCGACGTCACTGCGCCGACGGCACCACTGCTGACGATTGGCTCGGGACCGAGCTGAGGAACTCATGACTGCCGTACCGCCCGGGGTTGGCGCCCCGCCTGGGGCTGGCGCCCCGCCTGGGGCTGGCGCCCCGCCCGGCATGCGCATCGAGCATGACTCGATGGGCGAGGTCGCGGTGCCGGCCGATGCCCTGTGGGGCGCGCAGACTCAGCGAGCCGTGCAGAACTTCGAGATCTCAGGCGAGCCACTGCCCCGCGAGCTGATCGGCGCACTCGCATCGATCAAGGGCGCGGCCGCCGTTGTCAACGCCGAACTGGGCGTACTGCCTGCCGATATGGCGGCGGCGATCCAAGACGCTGCGGCCGATGTCGCGCGCGGTCAGTACGACGACCAGTTCCCGATCGACGTGTTCCAGACCGGCTCGGGGACGTCGTCGAACACGAACGCAAACGAGGTGATCGCGACGCTCGCCGGCGAGGACGTCCACCCGAACGACGACGTCAACATGGGACAGTCCTCGAACGACGTCTTCCCCTCGGCCGTACACCTCGCGGCGCTCGACCAGATCACGAACGACCTGCTGCCGGCGATGGAACAGCTCGCAGTCTCCCTCGAGGCAAAGGCGCGGGAGTTCGACGACGTCGTCAAATCCGGGCGGACGCACTGGATGGACGCCGTTCCGGTCACACTCGGCCAGGAGTTCGGCGGCTACGCGGCCCAGGTCCGGCAGGGCATCGCCCGCGTCCGCGACGCATTGCCGCGGCTGGGGCAGATTCCGCTCGGCGGCACCGCCACCGGCACCGGCCTGAACACGCATCCGGAGTTCGCCGCGCGCGTCCGCGAGCTGCTCGCCAGCGAAACGGGCCTCGAAATCTCGCCGCCCGCCGATCCGTTCGAGGCGCAAGCGGCGCGCGACGGAATCGTCGAGGCGTCGG
>DASXKI010000314.1:0-45813 GCA_036496945.1 Streptosporangiaceae bacterium
GTCACGGTGAGTGACGGGAGGTTCGACGGGCGGTGATGGCCTCCCGGTTCCGCGATGAGACGTAGCTCACTACCGGCCAGTAACAAATGAGACCCAGGTCACTACCAGCGGGTAACCCGGAACCCATCACACCCGGCCAAACCCCCGCCAACACTCGCGGACGCCGATGACCGGCGGCGCCAACTGGCTACGGCGCCAGACGCCTACGCCAGTGCGCTGGCCGAGAAGGAGCGGCATCTGACCGCATCCAGCGACCCGCGCCGGGCCACGCTGCTAGAGCTCGCCGACGAGCGCGGGCGGCTGACCGCGGAGATCAGCGAGATGAACGACGCCCAGCAGATGGCTGACGCGGCCAATCAGGCACTTGCGCATCAGATCCGTCAGGCCCAGGACAACGTGTACAGGTCGGCTCAAATGGTCAGCGAGGTCCGAACCCGGCTGGCCGAACGCATCCGCCAGGCACGGGAACGGCTGGCGGCCATCACGTCACAGCGCGAGCAACTCCTCACCCGTTAGGCGCCGCCCCGGTGGCCAACAGCCGGCTCCAGCAGACGACAGCCGCCTACACGCGGGCGTAGTCCTCGATGTCCTGCTCGAATTGAGCGACCATCGGCTCGGTCAGGGTGCGGCGGGTCTGCTCGATCCCCTGCAAGATGTCGGCCGTGGTGGTCAGCTCGTCGCCGTGCTCGAACATCACACGCTCGAACACGAGCTGCGCCGTCCGCCGGGCGGCGAACTCGATGTCAGCCGGGGTGAACAGCCGGGACCGATCGACGACCGCCGCCGTATCCACGTCCGTGTGCGGCATGCCCACGAGGTACCGCTCCCAGATTGCCTGTCTCGCCTCGTCGTCGGGCGGACCGACCGGGATGACGTAGTCGAACCGGCCATGGCGCAAGAACGCGGTGTCCAGGTCGCGCACCGAGTTCGTCGCGCAGATGAGCAGCCGCTCGTCCCGCTCCCGGAACGGCGGGATCAGCTTGAGCATCTCGTTGGTGACGCCCTGGGCGAGCGACATTGTCCCCGGCTGGCGCAGCCCGGCGATCTCCTCAACCTCGTCGATGAACACGACCACCTTGTCCAGTTCGGCGATCATCGCAAAGGCCTCCCGGAGCGCGGCCGCCAGGCCGGCCGGCGAGTCCGCCGCCAGCCGAGACGGGAACAGCTCCACGAACGGCCAGCCCAGTCGGGACGCGACGCCCTTGGCGAAGGTTGTCTTGCCCGTTCCCGGTGGACCGAACAAGATGACCGCCTGGGGCGGGACCAGCCCAAGCCGGCCAGACAACGGGGAATTGGCCAGCGGAAGAATCACCCGCCGCTCGATCAGTTCCTTCTCTCTGGCCATCCCGCCAAGCTGGCTCCAGGTATTCGCCCGGATCATGCGACCGCCCAGCTGGCCCAGGATGCCGGCATCGGCCCGCCCGACCGGTTCTAGCTTCTCGTACAGCAACATGCCGCGACGGGCGGTGTACCCGGAGTGCTCCAGCGCGGCTGTGCCCATGTCGGTCTCGTCTCCGAGCAGGCAGCTGACGCGGTGGATCCCGGCCGTGACCAGCCGCCGTTCGAGCTCAGTCAACATCGCGCTGCCGATGCCCTGCTGCCGCCATCCTGGTGCCAGGCTGATGCGCATCACCAGCGCCCGATCACCGCTGAGGGTCGCAACGACGGTCCCGACCAGGACGTTCCCGTTGACCGCCACGACCGCTGGAGATCCGGCGCGGACAGCGGAGATCAGGTCGGAGACCCCGAACACCGGCGCGGCCGTGCCCGCAGCTGGATCGTCCCAGAGCCGAACCGCCGCGTCGAGGTCATCTTCATGGAAGTCACGGATGCGCCAGGGCGTCATCGGACAAGTGTGCCAGCCGCGTTAGCCGGCAACTGTCGACGGCCTTGCGCGGCGCCCCGCACCTAGGCGTCCGGCACCGCGGCGCCTCTGAACTCCGGCCCAACGGGCCGCGGGCACACCATGCCCGATCGCGACGCAGGCCAGGCCAGGCCAGGTCAGGCCAGGGCCGGCTCGACGTCCTCCATGCTCGAGATGATCATCTGGCGCATTTCCGGCGTGTCCTCGTGACCGTGCTTGGATACGGCGTGCGCCACCGCCGCGTCGAGTACTTCGTCCGGCGTCCCCGCGATCGTGAGCGTGCAGTTGATATCGCTCGGCACCTTGCGGCAGTCGACCATCTTGCGCGCCATGACGCACCTTCCCCCTGGGTTAGGTCATTCCCGTCAGGACAGCGCGCCGGCGCGAACCTGGCATGTGGCGAGTGTGGAGGCCAGATGGAGATGGCGTGGAGCTGAGGCTGCATCGCTGACCGGGTGCCTAGACGCTGACGAGGTCGAACTCGTTGCCCTCAGGGTCGGCGAACGTGGTCCACCGGTGCTTGCCGTCCGCCTCGAACACGTTCAGCACCCGAGCGCCGAGGCCGAGCAGCCGCTCGGTGTCAGCAGCGGCATCGCTGGTGCTCAGGTCGAGATGCACCCGGTTCTTGACGACCTTGGACTCCGGAACCTGGTGGAACAGCAGCAGCGGACCCGTCGCGGCGGGGTCCACGACCGCGACTCTGGCCGACTCCGGGCTTCCTCCGGGGACGACGGATCGCCCGAACGCAGCCGCCCAGAAGTCCGCGAGCTTCACCGCATCGGTGCAGTCGAAGCTGATGGCGAGCAAGCTGGCAATCATCGTTATCTCCTTCGGTATGGGAACGGGGTTGATCAGATCGCGCTGCGCCCGCCGTCCGCCGCCAGCACAGCGCCTGTGATGTAGCTGGCCTGCGCAGAGGCAAGAAAGCTGACGACGCCGGCGATCTCCGCGGTGTCGGCGGCCCGGCCCATCGGGGTGGTCGCGCCGAGGGCGGTGGTCCGCTCGGGAACCGCGCCATCTGTATACACCGGCCCCGGCGCGACCGCGTTGACCCGCACGCCATGCGGACTGAACTCGGCCGCCCACGCCCTGGTCAGTGACTCCAGCGCGCCTTTGGTCGCACCGTACGCGGCCGCCGCAGCCAGCCCGACGCGTCCCGACATGCTGCTCACGTTGATGATGTCGCCGCTGCCGCGCGCCGCCATGCCCGGCGCGAACGCCGCCACAAGGAAGTACGGTGCCCGGACGTTGCTGGCGAACAGCGCGTCGAAGGTGTCCGCCTTCAGATCCGCGGTCGCGCCGAACCAGGACATCCCGGCGTTGTTCACCAGCACGTCGATCTCGCCCGCCTCGGCGGCGAGCCGCTCGATCGCAGCGGGCTCGCTGATGTCGGCGACCGCGAAGCTGGCCGAGCCACCTGCCTGCTCGATGCTGTCGGCGACCTGGCGGCCGCGACCGGCATCGCGGCCGTGCACGATCACGTCCAGCCCGTCGCGGCCAAGCTGCTGGGCGATGGCGCGGCCCAGTCCGGAAGTAGCCCCGGTCACGAGCGCCCGCCGTCGGCTGCCGTTGTCCCGAGCTGCCATGCCAGCCTCCGCATCTCATCCAGACCTGTCTGTCTTGCAATTCACCTAGGCAGACCGCGCCCGCCAGGTCAAGCGGCCGACCGGCCCCCAGTGTCCATCATCGGCGTCCGTCTTCGTCGTGTGGGTGGCTGGCCAGGAGGTGGCCAGCACGCGAGCGAGCGGGCGGCTTACAGCGCGGAGGTAACGATGCTTCCGACGATAGCTGAGCAACTTGCCGCCGCCCGTCGCAGGGAGCTAGAGGAGGCAGCGATGGGGCCCTACGAGGTCTACAGGCTCTACCAGATAGAGCGCCCGAAGAGCGCCGCGGAGATCCGGCTCGCCGACGAGCGTGCGGGACGGCTGGCCGCAGCTGCGGTCGACGTGTTCCGGCAGCTGACGCGGCCTGCACGGCGCCGGCAGCCGGCGCGGCGCCGCGAGATAGCCCCGCAGCCGCACTCGTCATGTGGTAGCGACAGGATGACCGAGAGGATAGGTGTCCGATGAGATTCCTGCTGCTTCACTACTTCGACGAGAGCGAGCTTGACTTCGCCGCCGAGCCCGACGACGCCGCCCCGGAAGAAACCGCCTGGGTTACTGAGATGGAGGCGACGGGCGTCAAGCTCGACGGCGGCCGCCTGCAGCCATCGAGCGAGGCGGTGGTACTGCGGATCCGGGCGGGCGAGCGGCTCCTCACCGACGGCCCGTTCGCCGAGACGAAGGAGCAGATCGCCGGGTTCGACGTCCTGGAATGCGGCAGCCTGGCCGAGGCGATCGAGGTTGCTGCGCGGCACCCGACCGCACGGTCTGGGACGTTCGAGCTGCGCCAATTCTGGGAGTGAGGCGCTGCGAGTGAGCCGCACCAGGAGTGAGCGGCACTAGGAGTGAGCGGCACTAGGAGTGAGCGGCACCAGGAGTGAGGCGGGCCTGGCGGACTGCTAGTCGCGCGGCCCGGACAGCAGGTCGCGCACGCCGACCTCGTCGGCCCGGGCGAGCAGCTCACCGGGATCGGCGTACACGCGGTAAGCGCCCGCCCGCTCCAGTTCCTCTCGTCCGTAGCCGCCCGACAGCAGCCCGATGCCTAGCGCTCCCGCACGCCGCGCTGCCAGCAGGTCCCAGACGCTGTCGCCGACGACCCAGGCTTGCCGCGGATCTACGCCGATCAACGCGGCGGCGGCGAGGAACAGGTCGGGGTCGGGCTTGGCGTGCCGGACCATGTCGCGGGTCACCATCGGCGCGTCCTCGGTGAGGCCGAGCATCGTCAGGGCCTTCTCCGCCATCACCCGACGGCCACTGGTGGCGATCGCCCACGGCACGCCCTGCGCGGTGAGCGCCGCGAGCAGCTCGCTCGCGCCGGGAAGGGCGCGGACAGAGTCCACCTGCGCGAGATACTGGACAGCATGGTCCTGCTGGAGCGCCTCGATGTCATCCTCGGACAGCGTGCGTCCGGTCTCGCGCAGCAGGGCCGACACGAACAGACCGCCGCTCATCCCGATCCGACGGTGAATCCGCCAGACCGACAAGTCGATGTCGAGCCTGGCCAAGGCATGCCGCCAGGCGATGACGTTCTGGTAGACGCTGTCGATCAGCGTCCCGTCCAGGTCGAACAAGAACGCGGGAACGGGCGGCTGTGCGTACTCGGCCCTGCTCGTCATGGACGCCACGGTAGACCGCTCGGACGCGTTCATCGGCGGCCGCCCTGGGCAAGCTTGCAACGAGGCCTGCCCTACCCGGCTAACTAGCAGGAGCGATGATGAAGGCGATCATGGTCAGCGAGCCAGGCGGACCCGAGGTGCTGCGGCTCGGCGAGACGGAGATCCCGGAGCCAGGCCCGGAGGAAGCCCTCATCCGGGTGCTCGCGGCGGGCGTGGGGCCCTGGGACGCCTCGCTGCGCAGCGGCAGGATGCCCGCCCCGCAGTGGCCCTACATCCCCGGCGGGGAATTCGCCGGACTGATAGTTGGCGACACTGGCGCGGATGCGGCCTTTGAGGACGGTGAGCCGGTTTATGGCTATCCCGGCCTGACAGGCTGTTACGCCGAGTATGTAACGTGCCCGATCGAGCAGCTCGCCCCGGTCCCGGCGGGACTGGACGTCACCGAGGCGGCCGCGGTACCAATCGCCGCCATCGCAGCCGACCAGGGCCTCACCGATGTCCTCGACGTCGGCAGCGGCGATGTCGTGCTGATCACCGCCGTAGCGGGCGGCGTCGGTCACTTCGCCGTGCAGATCGCGCGGGCGCTGGGCGCCCAGGTGATCGGGACCGCGAGCCCGCAGCATCATGAGTTCGCGCACAAGCTGGGCGCGTCCGTGGTCGTGGACCATACGCAGCCCGACTGGCCTGACCAGGTCCGCACCGAGACTGGCGGCGGAGCCACCCGAGTGCTCGCGTGCGCCAGGCCGACCTTGCCTGGTGCCGCCAGGGCAGCACGGGACGGCGCGATCATCGCGACGCCAGTCGTCGCCGATGACTACCCAGACGGCGACCGGGTGCACTGGCAGAAGTACAACGGACAGCCGAGTGGCAGCCGCCTGATCCGGATGGCTCCCTGGTTTGACGACGGGTCCTTGTCGGTCCACATCGCGCGCCGGCATTACCTGGCCGATGCGGCCGCCGCGCACCGCGAGGTCGAACTGGGTCACACACGCGGCAAGCTGCTGCTGATCGTCGACGAGGATCTCGCGGCTCAATCGGGAGTGTGACCGCCCGGCTCAGCCGGACGCCACCCGCCCGTACAGCTCAGGCCGCCGATCGCCGAACACGTCGTTGTTGGGGCTGACGGACTTGTCCAGGGCCGCGGCAAGCTCGCAGTCGGCCAGGAGCAAGTCCGAGTGCACGGACGCCGACCCGCCGGCGAGCGGCCAGCCGTCCGCGTCGACGATGACCGAGCCGCCGACCCATGCCACGCCGCGCTCCGGGCCGACCCGGTCGCAGGCCGCGATGAACATCCGGTTGACGGCCGCGCCGGCCTGAACCCGGACGACCTCAGACGGCCGCTCGCCATCGGGCCGAGGGTAGGCAGGCCAGTTGACAGGAGCGCAGAGCAGCTGGGCGCCGTCAAGTGCGGGCAGCCGGACCCACTCGGGGAATTCCAGGTCGTAGCAGATCATCACGCCGATCCGGCCGTGCCGGGTCGCCACGACGGGCGGCGGCGCCGCACCCGCAGCGAACCACCGAGGCTCGGCATCCCACAGGTGCGCCTTGCGGTAGATGCAGCGCAGCCCGCTCGTGTCGACGAGCGCAGCGCTGTTGAACACTTCTGCGCTCGCGGCTTCGCAGAAGCCGCCGACGATGACGAGGTCGTGCTCGGCAGCCAGTCGTGCCCACGACGAGACAGTCGGGCCGTCCTGCGGCTCGGCCAGCGCCCGCGCCTCGGCCTGACTCTCGAACACGTAGCCGCTGGACATCAGCTCGGGCAGCACGACGACCGAGGCGCCCCGGCTGGCCGCCTCCTCGACCGCGGCGGCGGCTAGCTCGCGGTTCGCCGCCGGATTGCCGAGCTGCGGAGCGAGCTGACAGCACGCGACGACGGTGCTCACTGCTCGTCCGGATAAGCCTGGGTAGCCGGCTCAGCCCGGGTGGCCGGATCAGCCCGGGTGGCCGGATCAGCCTGGGTGGCCGGATCAGGCCGCGGCGACAGATGCTCGTGCACGGCAGCCCAGCTGCCATCGCGCCGCCGCCGGAAGATGATGGACTCGCGCTCCCGGACTGTGTCGTCGCCAGCCCTGGTGTGCACGACCGTGGTCACGTCGTGGCTGAAGATCGCCGCGTCACCGAGGATCTGGACGACTTGCCCAGCAGACACACATGACAGCACCCGGAAGCCGTCCTCGCGCTCCCAGCCGTCCCACAGTCGCTCGTATTCCGCCCTGGACGCCAGCCTGGCCGGCGTCGTGTAGAAGATAAACGTCGCCTCCGGAGCGAAGCACTCGAAGAAGGCCGCGGTATCGTGCCGGCCGAACGCCTCGACGAGGTGCGCGGCTGTCGCGAGTACCTCGTCCATACTGCTCACGATCCCGCCCCCGCCGCCGCCCGGAACGCGAGCGCCGACAGCAGCTCATAGCCGACGTGCGCGGCCGCGATCCCGGTGATCTGCGCGTAGTCGTAGGCGGGGGCGACCTCGACGATGTCGGCACCGACGAGATTCAGAGTCGAGAAGGAACGCAGCGCGCTCAGCAACTCCCGGCTTGTCAGGCCGCCAGCCTCAGGAGTGCCCGTGCCCGGTGCGTGCGCCGGATCCAGCACGTCGATGTCGACTGAGACGTACACGGGCCGGTCCTCGACTCGGTCGGCGATACGCTCGATGATGCCGCGCACGCCGAGGTACTCGACGTCGGGCGCGGCGACCACCTCGAAGCCGAGCCGGCCGTCCTGGCGAAGGTCATCGCCAGAGTACAGCGAGCCGCGGGTGCCGACGTGCAGGCAACCCGAGGGGTCCAGCAGGCCCTCCTCGGCTGCCCGGCGGAACGGCGTGCCGTGCGTGTACGCGGCACCGAAGTAGGTATCCCAGGTGTCCAGGTGCGCGTCGAAATGCACGACGGCCACGGGTCCGTGTCGCGCCACGACGGCGCGCAGCAGTGGCAGCGCGATCGTGTGATCACCGCCCAGCGTCAGGACGCGGTCGGTCTGCTCGAGCAGGCGCCGCGCGCCGTCCTCGACGGTCGCGATCGCCTCCTCGATGCTGAACGGGTTGACGGCCAGGTCACCGGCGTCGGCAACCTGCTGACGGGCGAACGGCTCGGTATCGAGCGCCGGGTTGTACGGCCGTAGCAACCGCGATGACTCGCGGATATGGCCGGGCCCGAACCGGGCTCCCGGCCGGTAGCTCACGCCGCTATCGAACGGCACGCCGAGCACGGCCACACTCGCCCGTGCCACCTCGTCGAGGCGGGGGAGCCGTGCGAACGTGGCTGGGCCCGCGTACCGCGGCACGACCGTGGCGTCCACCTGGCCGACGATGGGGCCTGACATCACGCGCGGGTAAGGCCCCGCCATCCCCGCTGAAGGCTCCGTCATCCCCGCTGAAGGCTCCGTCATCTCAGCTGCTCGCCGCCTCCGCGTCGATCACCCGAAGCTGAGCCTCGCTTGCCTCGACCGCGGCCCGCTCGGATTTCAGGTCAAGAGACTGCGCGCACAGCAGGTACACCACGCCCGACACGACCAGCCCCACAAGCCAGGAGTAGTCCACGCCGTTGGTCAGGTGGCCCGGGAAGTAACCAGTGTAAGAGAAGCCTGCTATCGGCGGCAGCACCATGAACGGGATCTCGCATATGAAGCCCACCGCGTAGGCGGTCAGCCCGCGCCAGCCCCAGGCGCCGTAGACGCCGTTGGGCCGGAAGATATCGGTGATCGCGTAGTGACCGCGCCGGACGAAGAAGAAGTCAACCAGGTTGAGTGCGGTCCACGGCACGAGCAGGTAGAGCATCAGCGTCAGCGAGTTGAGTACGGCGCTGACCGCCGTGTTGGAACCGCTCGTCGAAATGCCGGCGCCGATTGCGTACCAGATGACTGCGAGGACAACGACGGTCACGGCCCGCCAGAGCCTGCTGGTCTTGATCTTCTTGAACGAATCAATGCCCGTCAGCACCGTCAGCATGCCGCCGTACGCGTTCATGCCCATCGTGGCCAGCAGCGCCACCGCGGACAGGAACGCGGTGATCGAGCCCAGCGGGGCCGCCACCTTGTCCCCGACCTCCTGGAGGCCGACCAATCCGTCGGACACGCCGAGCCGGGTCGCAAGCCACGCGCCGAGCGCGATCAGCCAGACCGCCGAGCCGGACGCACCGAAGAACACGGCGCCGATGATCCCGCGCGCCGACGTGTTGCGCGGCATGTAGCGGGAGTAGTCCGAGACGTAGGGAGCGTAGGTGATGTTGTACGCCGCGGCGACCGAGAATTGCGCCATGAAAGCTGCGAAGACGAAGCCGCCGGCGTGGTGTGGCGTCGTGCCGCCCGCGTGTCCGATCAGGATGGCGACCGAGATAATCGCGTAACACGGGAGCGAGATCACCAGCAGGAACCGGAAGACGCGGTGCACCCAGTCGTAGCCAAAGATCGCCAGCGCGGCCGCAAGGACCGCGGTGGACCCGGCGACGGCGCCCGCGCTCCAGCCGAATGCGTCGTGCAAACCGCTGGCCATCAGTACCTGGTCAGCCACGTTGAAGGCCATGTAGGTGAACAGCACAGCAAACAGCGCGACGACGACGCCGCGATAGCCGAGCTGAGCCCGAGTCTGGATCATCTGCGGCAGGCCGAAGATTGGACCCTGAGTGGCGTGGAAGGCCATGAAGAGCGTGCCGACACAGATGCCGAGTGTCCCCGCGAGGATCGACCAGCCAAGCGACAGGCCGAGCGACGGGCCGACGAAGCCAATGGGGATCGTGAAGTACTGGAAGTTCCCGAGGAACCACAGCATGGTCTGCTGCCACGTCTTGCCGTGCCGCTCGCTGTCGGGGATCCAGTCGATTGAGTGCACCTCGATCTGGCCCAGCAGGCCGCGCTCGAGCTCCTCGACCGCAGTCTGGCTCGGGGACTCAGCAGCCATGCTGTCCTCCTCGGTAGCTGTGACGTGTGTCACCAGTTAGAATCATGGTGAGTTTCCTGCTAGTCAACCCATGTTTCATAGAAATCTCGCACCGAGTTTTCGCGGCCCGCCGATCCGCCCGCGCGGGGAGAGGGGAACTAGTGCCAGGCGCCACCGACAACGGCGGGGCTGACCGGCCCGACGACGTGCGCATCGGCGCCCAGTTGCGAGCCGCACGACTCGCCGCGCGCAAGACCATAGCCGAGGTCGCCGACGAGGCCGGGCTGACGAAAGGATTCGTGTCCAAGCTCGAGCGCAACCTGGCGAACGTGTCGGTCGCCTCCCTGATGCGGCTGTGCGAGGCGCTTGGCGTGTCGATCGGCTCGATGTTCCAGGCGTCCAAGGGCGAGATCGTGCGTCAGGGGGAGTACCCGCCGATCGACTTCGGCGGCACCGGCATGCGGGAGTACCTGCTGACGCCTTCGGGGGAGAAGCGCGTCCAGGCCATCCTGAGTGATATCCAGCCGGGCGGCGGGAGCGGCGACGAACCCTACTCGCTGCCCGCCGACGTGGAGTTCGCGTTCGTGCTGGCCGGGCGGCTGCATATCACGGTCGCCGGCGAAGACGTGACGCTGGACCAGGGTGACGCCTACACGTTCCCGGCCGATGCGCCGCATATGTTCCGCTCGGTCGAAGCCTCCGGCCGAACCCAGGTGCTCTGGCTTGTCGCGCCGGCACTGCCCGATGCCGGCTGGCAGCGCCCCGGCCCGTCTTGACGAAGGAGTGCATGTGAGCGAGGTAGTGGAGTACTCCGTCGCCGACGGCGTGGCGACGATCACGCTGAACCGGCCGGAGAAGCTGAACGCGCTGAACGGCGAGATGTACGCGGGGATCCTGGCGGCGCTGGACCGGACAGACAGCGACGACAACGTGCGCGCGGTCATCGTGACCGGTGCCGGCCGGGCGTTCTGTGCGGGCGCGGACCTCAGCGGCGGGGCTCGGACGTTCGACTACGGCAAGGACGCCGCCGACCCGGAAGCGCACCGCGACCGCGGCGGGATGCTGGTGCTGCGGATCTACCGGTCGCTTAAGCCAGTCATCGCGGCGATCAACGGCCCGGCCGTGGGCGTGGGCATCTCGATGACGCTGCCGATGGACATCAGGATCATGGCCGACACCGCCCGCGCGGGATTCGTGTTCGCCGCCCGCGGCATCGTCCCGGACGGCGCGGCGTCCTGGTTCCTGCCGCGCATTGTCGGCATCAGCCAGGCACTGGAGTGGTGCTTGTCTGGCCGGGTGTTCCCGGCGGCGGAGGCGCTGGCCGGCGGGCTGGTGCGCACCGTCTGCCCGGTTGACGAGGTCCTGCCGCTGGCCACAAAGCTGGCGCGGGAGATCGCCACTAATACCGCGCCGGTGTCCGCGGTTATCACGCGGCACCTGCTGTGGCAGATGCTCGGCGCCGACCATCCGATGGTGACCCACCGGATCGACTCGCGGGCCATCTACGACACCGGCCGGATGGCCGATGCGGCCGAGGGTATCGCGGCGTTTCTGGAGAAGCGCCCGGCGAACTGGACCCTGGCACCCAGCAAGGACCTGCCGGACTGGTTCCCGTGGCGACCCGAACCGCCATTCACCGAATAAAACGCGAGCCTGCTGTGTGAGTCCGGGCACCCGGTGCCAGCTTCGCACCGACGGCCCAGTTCGCGATGACGGGCACATCCGGCGGCATGCTGTCCAGGACACCGGGCAGCGCCTCGACGGCGTCACCTGCGACGATCGTCGCCGGGCATCGCCGGCTCACTCGATAGCGGAGTCCAGCCTGGTCAGTGCCGACGCTTCCGGCGGAGCGCAAGCCCGCAGCCACGCGCGCGCCGCGGAATCGTCGAGGTCGACGGGCTTGAGCTCGATGCCAGTCCGGGTGATGATCGGCGGCAGCGCCGGCTGGGGCGGCTGGCGCTGGCCACGCACCTCGCAGGTCAGCACGGGACCAACTGCTGTCGGCCCCGTTCCGGTTCCGTTGATCTCGTACCGGTACCGGTCGAGCTGGAGGCCAAGGCCCGCCCCGGTACCCAGATCGATCAGCGTTATCGGCCCGCGGGCCGGGCTGTGGACAGCGGCGACGCCGAGGGCGATCTGCGTGCAGCGGGCGACCTCGTTCATCTGGTATCGGTGGCGGGCACAGATGCCGGTGATGTCGGGCAGCCGGGCCGACACGAAGTCAGCGGCCACCGCGGCGAAGCCGTCATCGAAGGGCGGCTGCGGACGGCCGGGCACGGGGAAGTAGCGAGCCAGTGGTTCGGGCTCATCGCGCCCCACCAGGTAGGTGATCGCGGCGCTCGCGAGTAGCGCGGGTAGCCGGTCTGGTGGCAGCTCCGACAGCGCGATGAGCAGCTCGTCGTGCCCGGCGATCATGGTGAACAACGCGGCGGTCAGCCGCCAGGATGCGGGCTGGTCGGGTGGCGACCAGCCGGCCGCGACCTGGACCGCCTGGGCGCGAATGTCGTCCACTCCGGTCACGTGCGCATGCCCCCAGGTCACTCACCGTGCACGCCAGCGGCCCGCTAGCTCTGTGCCGCCCCCGGCACCGGGGCCGACATTACGCCGCGGCGAGGCTGACGGCCGATCACCCCTACGGCTGAGGCCGGACTGGTCGGGCTCGGCTGGCGGCGGCGCTAGCTGCTGGCTGCCGCTAGCGCGGTCTGGTACAGCGCGTTCATCTGGGTACTGAGCTTGGCGGCATATGACACCGACGCTGTGTCGCCGCCCTGCTGGTAGCCGCCGATGACGCCAATGACCGTTTCGACGCCGAAGGGACCCGCCTTGACGAGCAGCGGGCTACCGCTGGTGCCATCGGTGTAGCCATCGCAGTCGAACTGGAACTGGGTCGAGCTGAAGTCCAGCACCGTGTTCTCGCAGCTGATGGGAGCATCTTGGCCGTCGGGATAACCGGCCACCGTGACTGCCTGCCCGGCAGGCACGCCCATGCCGAGGACCTCGCCACCAGTGAGCGCCTCGACGGAGCCCGTCGAGCCCTGCTGATGCACGATCAGGAACGCGAAGTCGTCATCCGGGTTCGCTGACGACTGCCACCCGAGGTCGTCGATGACCTGGCTGACCGTCCATACGCCAAAGGGAGCCTGACCGTTGGCGTAGTCAGGGACGAAGGCCACCTGGCTCGCTGTCCGCCCGCCCATGCAGTGGGCCGCCGTCATGACCAGGTCCCCGGCCGGGCTGTCGACGACGCTTGCCGTGCAGAAGTGGGTCGAGAGCTGACCTGAGGCCGTCAGGGTGAACAGTGCTCCGACTGTCGAGGGCTGGCCATCGGCGAGGCTGGTGACCTGCGCGCTGGCGGCCGTACCGACCGACGGGCTGAGGGCTACGGCTGCGCCAATTGCGGTGATACTGGCCACAGTGAGCGCAACAGGCCTGAACCAGCCCAGGCTCATCCGGTCCTCCCGCTCAACCTCACGTCGCCTGGGTGCTAGGACCTGCCTTGACCTGGGCTCTTTACGATCTGAAGACCAGAGTACGACGCAAAGCTGAATGGTTGGTAGGGCAGAACTTCAGAGTTTGCTTAGCTGGCGGAGCCCGACCGCTCAGGACGCGCTGACAGAGCCGGGGAACCGGCGAGTTGGGCTGGCTAGCCAGCACGGCGCGTTGCAGCTGCCGGTCGGGGCCGGCCTAGTGCCGGGCCGGATCTGCGTGCGTCGGGAGCGGCCTCCTGCGCAACGGCCCGGCTGACCGACGTGGTCGCCGAGCTAGCGGCAAGCCGCTACCTCTTGAACGCGCCGCAGCCGACCCGAAGCGGTCATTCCCGTCCGGTGTCGACCGCTCGCAGCCTGGCGCGCTGGCTGACCTTGCTCGGCATCGTCATGATGCTGGATCTCCGAAATGCTCGGCGCGCAGCGCCCGGACTGCCTCAAGGTGATGCTCAAGCGCGGCGACGCGCTGGTCGGCCGCCTCTCGCGTGGTGATGGTGCCTGCTGCCTCGCGGGCGCGGATGGCGGCGAGTTTCTCATCGAGGAATCGGTCCTGGGCGGCAGCCTCGGCCGCGTAGCTGCGCGCCTCGTCGGGTGGGATCGTGGACACAGCCGGAACCTTCCTTCCGATCAGGTCCCGTCGCCGAAGTCTCTACCTCACGGCGGGATCGATCTAAGTGCGCCGACCTTCCAGCCATCTAGAAGCCATGTCAACTGCTGCCTCCTCTGCCATCTTCCACCACGAGACCGTCATCCACCGGTGCGGCTGGCAACTGCGCCTCAGCCTCGCGCACAAGGCGGGCAATCGGTAACGTCCCTTGCTGGCAGGAGCGACAACCCTAGGGATGTAGCCATGAAGCTCGGGTCGGCAGTCGGCATGCGGGACAACCCAGATTCCTTTGCCCGGCATCTCAGGAGCCTGGAGGACGCCGGCGTGGAGTACCTATGGTGCGGCGAGGCCTACACGGCCGACGCCGTCTCAACGATGGGCTTCGTCGCGGCCGCCACGAGCAGGGCGCAGATCGGCTCATCGATCTTGCCCATCTACACGCGGACGCCGTCGGTGCTCGCCATGACCGCCGTCGGCCTCGACCTGCTGTCGGGCGGCCGATTCAACCTCGGGATCGGCGCGTCCGGGCCGCAGGTCATCGAGGGCTTCCATGGCGTCCCGTATGACGCGCCGCTCGCCCGCACCAAGGAGATCATCGATATCTGCCGGTCGGTCTGGCGGCGTGACCGGCTCGAGCATTCCGGCCCGAAGTACCAGATCCCGCTGGCCGAGGGCCTCGGCACCGGCCTGGGCAAGCCGCTGAAGCTGATCACCCATCCGCTGCGAGAGCGGATCCCGGTCTACATCGCCTCGCTCGGCCCGAAGAACGTCGAGATGACGGCCGCGATCGCCGAGGGCTGGCTGCCCCTGCACTACTGGCCCGACGGCGCGCACCGGGTGTGGGCGGACTCGCTGCGCGCCGGGCAGGCCAGGCGCGAGGACGGCCTGCCGCCGCTGGAGATCGTCGCGGGCGGTTCGCTGGCCATCGGCAAGGACGTCGCGCACCTGCGCGAGGCAGCCAGGCCGCATCTTGCGCTGTACTTCGGCGGGATGGGCGCGCGCGGCCAGAACTTCTACAACGACGTTCTGAAGCGCTACGGCTTCGAGCAGGAGGCCGAGCAGATCCAGGATGCCTACCTCAGCGGCGACAAGATCGGCGCCGCCGCGATGGTGCCGGCCGAACTGGTCGACGGGATCTCGCTAATAGGGGATGAAGGATTCGTGCGAGACCGGATCGCCGCCTACCGCGAGTCGGGCGTCACCATTCTCAACGTGCAGCCTGTAGGCCCGAACGGCACCAAGGACATCGAGACCGTCGCCGGTTGGCTGAGCTAACGGCCGGAGCAGACAGCCAGGAGGCACGGGCGAAGGTGCGAGGCAGATGAGCGAGTCAGCAGACTACGACACAGCCCGCTGCCGCAAGATCTCCCGCCTGAGTGCCCAGGGTGAGCGAATCTCGAGGCTGTCGCCGGGGCCTTCGCGCTGCGCGATGTGCTGGATCGGTTCGCAGGCGGCCGAGTGGTCGTCGGTGCTCGACTTGTAGCCGGGCCAGGAAGCGTCAGCCGGGCCAGGAAGCGTCAGCCGGGCCAGGAGGCGTCGGCGACGGCGAGGATTTCGGCTCTGTCGTCGGGCAGCAGGAAGCCGGCCTCGATGGCCGAGTCGAGCGACACCTCGAACTTCACCAGGTAATCGGCCTTCCCGCCGGGATACAGGCGCGCTAGGTCGGCGTCGCTGAGCCCGGTCGTCGTGCCGAACAGGAAAGCGAACATCTCGCCGCGCTGCCCCGTTCCTGACAAAACCGCCACTGGCACGTCCGTCCACGGTGTGCGAATGCCGCCAGTAGCGATGCCTAGGTTGTCCCGGCGAAGGTCACGGCCATCGGCCGTGACGTCCAGGCGCGAGGCCGAGGGCGGCTTCGCGCGGCCCGCGACCCAGGAGTCGAGCAGATCGAGGGCGGCGCACTCCACGTAGTGATGCTGCGGGCCGCTGTTGACCGGCAACGCGGTGCGGCCCATCAGGATGTCGGTCGTCGGCCGCATCAGCTCCGCGAGCCGCCCCGGCGGCAGCGCGCCGTCGTCCTGGCCACTGGCGAACAGCAGGTAGGTGTCGGCGTGCGCAGCGCCCGCGATCTCCCAGTTGCGCAGCAGGTCGCTGTCAGGCTGCTGTGCGAGCCCGCTGCCGAGCAGCGTCACGTCCGTCTCGGTCTGGAGCACGATCACCGGGACGCGCAGGTCGTCGCGGATCCGCTCACCGGCACCCCGCGTGCTGGCAGCGGGCCGGAAGCCGGTGTCGAGCGCCGCGCCTGCGCCGGTGCGGCCGTGCACGAGGAATCCGTCGAAGACAGCAGCATGCGGATCGATCGCATTGACATAAGTGACCAGGAACGCGGCCGATTGCGAATGGCCTGAGCCCAGCAGGCGCGCGGCCTGCGTGCCAGCGCCCGGCAGCAGACCCGGCTCGGCTAGCAGCGCGCGGCCCGCCTGGCTGAAGATGTCGAACGACCAGGCATCGCCCGGATGCGACAGCGCCGCGTACCGGTGCGGGTGGGCTGCCTTCAGGTGCATGCCCTCGACCAGGCCGCCGCCCTCGATCCCGGCCCGCTGCGCCGACACGCCGGCCCACGCGTGCCCGCGGCGCAGCATCTGGGTGTGCGCGAGCATCCAGTCGGGTGCGGCATCCAGGCCGCCGGAGACGTTCAGCCACTCGACCACGACGGTGCCGCTGAAGCGCTCGTCGTCAGCCGGGCGGCGCAGCAGGACTCGCGTCGTGTACGGCGCCTGGTCGGCGGGCTCCACTGACCAGCGACCGTCGGCTGTGCGCTCGCCGCTCATGCGGTAGCTGTGTGCTGTCCCCTCCAGTAGGAACTCCTGCTCCGTGTAGCCGAGGGCCGCGAGGTCGTAGGCGCCAGCAGGGTCGGGTATGCGGCCGGGAATCGCGGTCAGCCGGGCGCCGGTTGGCCCCGTGCTGACCGGACGCGTGCCGGCCGGATCGGCGCTCATGCGGCAGACTTCTCCAGGATGTGGATCGCGCAGGCGCTGCCGAGGCCGATGACATGCGTCATGCCCACCTTGGCGCCCTCGATCTGCCGGTCGCCTGCCTCGCCGCGCAGGTGAGTGGACACCTCGTAGATGTTGGCGATGCCAGTCGCGCCGAGCGGATGCCCCTTGGACAGTAGCCCGCCAGACACGTTCACCGGGATCTGCCCGTCTCGCCACGGCCCGCGCTTGTCGATCCACTCGCCGGCCCCGCCCTCCGGGCACAGCCGCAGGTTGTCGTAGTGCCGCAGCTCGGCGGTGGCGAAGCAGTCATGCAGCTCGACCAGGTCCAGGTCCTGCGGGGCGACGCCGGCCTGCTCATATGCCTTGTCCGCGGCCTGCCGCGTCAGGGTATTCACGTCGAACTGCACCGACCCGCCATCCACGTACGGATCACTGGTCATCACCGACGCCGACACTTTCACCGCCCGGCGGCGCACCTCTCCCGGCAGCGAGGCCAGCCGCTCGCCGGAGCACAGCACCGCCGCCGCCGCGCCGTCGCCGGTCGGACAGCACATCAGCAGCGTGTTGGGGTAGGCGATCATCTCCGCGTTCATCACCTCTTCGAGGGAGAACGCCTTCTGGTACTGCGCGAGCGGGTTCAGCGTCGAGTGGGCGTGGTTCTTCTCCGCCACCTTCGCGAACTGCTCGAACCCCACGCCGTCGTGCTGGTAGGCGTACTCCATCCCCGACTGCGCGAACGTGCCCGGCATCAGGCTCGTGCCGAGGATCCCCTCCACCGGCCCGACAGCGCCGTATCGCCCGGCCGGCTGATACGGCTTGTCTTTCTTGCCCGGCTGCGCGCCCAGCAGCCCGAGCTTGCCCATCTGCTCCAGCCCGACCGCCAGGCCGATGCTCGCCTCGCCCGCCTTGATCGCCATCGCCGCGACCCGGAACGCCGTCGCCCCCGTCGCGCAGGCGTTCGTCACGTTGTACACCGGGATCCCGGTCTGGCCGATCTGCTTCTGGATCCGCTGACCGACCCCATTGGTGTCATACAGGCAGCCCGCCGCCAGGATGTCCGCGTCGAAGATCGTCAGCCCGGCGTCCGCCAGCGCCGCCGTCGCCGCCTCACTGCCGAGGTCGATGAGGTCCTTGTCCTTGTAGCGCATGAACTTCGTCATCGCCACGCCGATGATCCAGAGCGAGTCGGACATGCCGGGCCTCCTGCCTCGCCGTCTACATGTGAATTCAGCGTACTGAGGTCAAACGTCCGACTGCTAGTGCGTGACCCCGGTCCGACCTGGCACAAACGCGGTCCCTGTGCTGTCCGTCCCTGTGCTGTCTGTCCCTGTGCTGTCTATGCCTGGGCGAGCGGTCCGGTCCGCGCGACGGCGGGGCGGAACAGGGTCTCCTGCGCGATGCCGGCGGCCAGGGTGCCGTCCCGGCTGAAGATCCGCCCGGTGTACATGCCCCGGCCGCCCGAGGTGGATTCCGGCTGGAGGTCCATCAGGACCCAGTCGTCGAGCGCGACCTTGCGGAAGAACCAGACGGAGTGATCGATGCTGGTCAGCGGGCCGGAGATGGCGATACCGGGCGCCGCCGCGAGCCCGGTGAACATGTCGGAGACGTAGGCCAGCGCGCACGCGTGCGTCATGTCGCCGTCGAGCTTGTGCCGCGACCTGATCCACAGGCGGGAGGGCCAGTGCTGGCCCGGCTGGGGCTGGCGGGGGAGCCGGATCTCCACGCCGTGCATGCGGTGCCAGCGCACGTCGTCGGGCAGGTCCTCCGGCGCCTCGACGTCCGGCGCGGCGTGGGCCTGATAGTCGGAGCCATCCTCGGTCACGTGGAACGACGCCGCCATGTTGAAGATGACCTTGCCGTTCTGCACCGCGATCACCCGGCGGTTCGAGTACGAGCCGCCGTCACGGTCCCTGTGCACGGTCAGCAGCACGCGGCGCGATGCGTCACCGCGGCTCAGGAAGTAGCCGTGGAGGGAGTGCGGATGCCGGTCGTCCGGCACCGTCTCGGCCGCTGCCCGCAGCGCCTGCGCCGCCACCTGCCCGCCAAACAGCCCGGCCGGCTCGGCGGTCACCACCACCGTGCGGAACAGGTTGTCCTCGATCCGCTCGAGCGACAGCAACTCGGGCAGCCCGGTGTCTGCCGAGCCGAGAACGGGGTCAGCCAGACTCGCCATGGCCCATTGATATCACAGGGGTCAGCAGCCCGATGAGAGCCTGATTTGTCGGTAAGCTGCGCTCACAATCCGCGACGAAGGGACCGCTGATGGGCGCGCTTAACGACCGCGTTGCGGTGATCACCGGGGCTGGCCGCGGTCTTGGCCGCGAGCACGCGCTGCTGTTCGCCGCCGAGGGCGCCAAGGTAGTCGTCAACGACCTGGGCGGCGGGCCCGATGGCTCGGGCAGTGATGCCACGCCAGCCCAGCAGGTCGTCGAGGAGATCCGCGCGGCGGGTGGTCGGGCTGTCGCGAACGGCGACGACATCACCTCCGCCGAGGGCGCGGACCGGCTGGTCCAGCAGGCCATCGAGGAGTTCGGCGCGCTGCACGTGCTCGTGAACAATGCTGGCATCCTGCGGGACCGGACGATCATCAACATGACCGACGGCGAGTGGGACGACGTCATCCGGGTGCACCTGCGTGGCCATTTCATGCCGCTGCGCGCCGCCGCCCGGTACTGGCGGGAGCAGTCCAAGGCCGGCCACGCGCTCCAGCCGTCAGTGATCAACACCACGTCGACGTCGGGCCTGTACAACAACCCGGGCCAGGCAAACTACGGCTCGGCCAAGACCGGCATCGCGACGCTGACCATCATTGCCCAGCGGGAGCTCCAGCGGTACGGGGTGAAGGTCAATGCGATCGCTCCGGCGGCCAGGACCCGGCTGACGCTGGCGACGCCCGGCATCGCCGACTCGATACTGACGACGCCAGAGGAGGGCTTCGACCCGATGGACCCGGCGAACGTCTCGCCTTTCGTCGCCTACCTGGCCACCGCGGACTGCCCGATTCAGGGTCGGGTCTTCTTCGTGGCCGGGGGCAGCATTCACCTGTTCCAGCCGTTCGCGATCATCGACAGCATCACCAAGGACGGCACGTGGACCGTCGAGGAACTCGCGACGCAGGCCGCCCGCCTGGCGGACGTGCCGTTCGACCTCGGGCAGCCCCGAATCTAGGGCAGCGCCGGCTTAGGCCGGCTGGTATCCGAAGCTGACCGCTTCCGTCCCCTCAGAGTCGGTACCGATGGGGAACGTGGTGAGTGTCAGCTTCATGCCTGCAGACAGGTTGCCTGGCTCTGGCTCAATGCCGACGATGTTGGCCTTCACCACGCCCCCGCCATCGAGGTCGACGATGCCCGACACATACGGCACCGTGACATCCGGCGTGGCCCTGTGCACGATCGTGAATGCGCGCAGGACGCCCTCGTTGGCCAGCCGCCGGGTGCCGAAGTCGCGGCCCCCGCAGTTCGCGCACGCGTTGCGGCGGTCGAAGAACAGCGCACCGCAGGAGCTGCACTCGTTGGCGACCAGGTGCGGGTTGCTGCCCAGGCTGAGATAGCCGACGTACGGTACCTCTCGCGCCATCACGATCCTCCTGCGAGCTCGCTGTCTGCGGGCGCTGGTAGGGATAAGGCTAACCGCTCCGGCCCCTGTCCGCGTCTAGGTCAAGTACGTGGTCGCCGGCTCGGTGCCGTAGCGCGCCATGGCGGCCTCGATGGCGCCCGCGGTCAGCGGCTGGTCCGCCGCGATCATGTCGCGCAGATCGCGGAAGTACTGCACGTACTCGTCGGGGGTGAAGGTGTTGAGCAGGACCACCGGTTCCTCGCTCGCGTTCGCGAACGTGTGCGGTGCGCCCGGCGGGATCATCACCAGCGTCCGCGGTCCGGCCTCGTAGGTCTGCTCACCCACGGTGAACTGGGCGGTGCCGGACACGACGTAGAAGCCCTCGTCGTGCCGTGCATGCCGGTGCTGCGGCGGTCCGGACGTGTGCGGGGCGATCGTGATCTCGGCGATGCCCAGGCGATGCGATGTCGTGCTCCCGTCCTCCAGGATGCGCAGCTGCGTCGGTCCGGCGAGCGCAAGCTCGCCCTCGCCGGGTCCGACGATCGAGACGTCGCTCATGCCGTCGCCTTTCCGGTCTCGACGTTTGCAGCACCGCCGTTTGCAGCACCGCCGTTTGCAGCACCGCCGTGGCTGCTGGCGAACTCCCAGACCGCCGGCAGCAACTCCGCGGGCGCTTCCATCTGGGGGAGATGGCCTGCCTTGGCAATCAGGAGGAACTGCGCGCCGGGGATGGCATCGACGTAGGCATGGCCGTGCTCGATCGGGATCATGCGGTCCGCGGCGCCCCAGACGACCAGGGTCGGGATGGTGACGGCCGGGAGCCGGCCGGCCAGCGTTGGGTCTCCCATCGCCGAACCCGCGTACACCAGGAGCGTTGCCCTGTTCGCCGCCTGCGCCGCCTTGCGCTCGTCCGGCAATGTTGCGGGGTCGATCCGGAACGCGTCCGGATCGAAATAGCTGAGATCGAATACCTGGTCCAAGGTCAGCGAGAAGAAGTCAGGTATCGGCGCGGCGTCGATCTGCAGCCCGGCGGCGTCGAGGATCACGAGCGAGCTAACGCGGCAGTCCGGCGCGGCGCTCTCGGCTACAGCGAGCTCCGCGGCGATCCAGCCGCCGATGGAGTTGCCGATCACGCACACGTCACTGAGGCCGAGGTCGCGAATCAGCTGCGAGTAGACGGCAGCGATCGACGCGATGCTGGTGAGCTGTTCCGGACGCGGAGTGCCGTCGAAGCCTGGATGAACCGGGATGATCACGTGAGCGGGCTCAGCGGAGGACAGCAACTCGCCGAAGCCCGCCACAGACATCGGGCCGGCCCCGCCATGCAGGAGCAGCACCGGACGGCCAGCGCCGCGCTCGGTGAAGGTGACCGGCACCGTGCCGATACCGGCGACGGTCAGGGTCTGGGTAGTCGTGGTCATGAAGGTCTCCTCAGCGAGCTCGTGTTCGTAAGAGTTAACTCTCACGAAGATGACTCTAGGGGACTGTCGTCCATGATGCAAGTCAACTCTCATAACGAGAGTCAACTTGACTAATGAGTCCAGACACTTCAGAATGCGAAGATGACCATTGAGGTCCAGGCTGGGCGGGTGAACCAGAAGCAGCGCACCAGGACGGCCATCGTCGACGCTGCGCGTGAGCTCATCGACGGCAGCGCCGAGGTCACGATGCCCGCCGTGGCCAGGGCGGCGCTGGTGTCCGAGGCCACCGCGTACCGGTACTTCCCGGATCTCGTCTCACTCCTGCGCGAGGCCATGGAGCGGACGTGGCAGAGTCCGGTCGAGGCACTCGCCCCGGTCGAGCAGTGCGAGGATCCGGTCGAGCGGATCGCATTCGCCACCGAGCACCTGCTCCGTCACGTGCAGCGCTACCAGGGTGCGGTCCGGGCGATGATCTCCGCGTCGATCGTCAAGCCTGCCTCGGCGACGATTCGGCCCGGACTTCGCTTCGGTCTCATCGATCACGCACTGGGACCGCTTGAGGCAGGGCCTGGCCAGTTGCGACCCGAGACTCTCGCACAGCTCAAGCGGGACCTCGCCGTCGTCATGAGCGCCGAGGCGCTGTTTACGCTGACCGACTTGTGCGGCCTATCGCCGGACGAAGCGATAGCCAGCGCCGTGCGCACCGCCCGCACGATTACTGCAGCGGCGCTACTTGAGTTGCCCAACCGCCCGCAGCGATAGATCGCCCATCACCCCGAACGAGATCGTCAAACCTCAGGCTTGTCACCGCTCCGGCGTCGCTCGCGCAGGGGCGAACACGCCGGCGAGGAAGTCGCGGGTGGCCGCGAACGAGCGGCTGTCGGCGAGCGGGTGGTAAGCGACTCCGGGGGCTTCCCCCTGCCTCGCGTCAGAGTGGGTGAAGCCGTGGAGCGCGCCGCCGTACATGATGAGCTGCCAGTCCGCGTCAGCTGCGTTCATCTCCTCGGCGAACGCCGTCACGTCGCTGAGCGGTACGTGCGGGTCCAGGGCGCCGTGGCACACCAGCAGCCTGGCGCGCACCGTGCCGGGCTTCGCCTGCTGAGTGGTGGCCAGGCTGCCATGGATGCTGACCGCGGCAGCCATGGGCTCGCCGGACCGGGCGAGAGTGAGGGCGACCATGCCCCCAAAGCAGAAGCCAATCGCGGCAACCGGCCCGCCCGCGCCCGGGCAGCGCAACAGCGCGGTCAGGCCCGCCCGCGCCCGGCGGACCATGAATGACGGGTCATCCCGCAACGTCCGCAGGCAGCCGATGACACGGTCTCTGTCGCCTGCCACGCCGTCGCCGAGCATGTCGCAGGCGAAGACTACGTAACCGAGTGCCGCGTATCGCCGGGCCTGCCCGCGGGCGTGCTGATCAAGGCCGGCACCTCCGTGGACAAGCAAGACGCCGGGCCTCGTCCCGGCGAGTGCCTCGTCCCGGCACAGCACGCCTGTCAGCGCGGTGTCCTCGTCGCGGTATGGCCAGTCGACAGTGGTGATATTCGTCGCGGAATCGCCTGAGGTCATGCGCCGACGATACCACCAATTAAATCCCTATTAGTTCTACAATACCATAGAATAATGATTTATATAAGTACATCAGAATGCCAAGTTGATTACATTTTACGTGCGATCGGCTTCGCCAGACCGTGCGGCGGCGGGCAGATGCCCCGCCCGGCCGATAGCCAGCACACGCCCTCAGCCAGTGTTCTGCAGGCCCGCGGCGACGCCGTTGACGGTCAGCAACAGGAATCGCTCCAGCGCCGCGCGCTCGTCCGGATCCTCGCTGGCTCGCACCTCCGCGAGGGCGCGAAGCTGCAAGTGTGACAGCGCGTCGACGTACGGATCGCGCAGCGCGACGGCCCGCGAGAGCACGGACCGGCCTGCCAGCAGGCGGTCGTGCTCGGTGACCGCCAGCACGAGCCGCCTCGTCAGGTCGTACTCGGCCAGCACCTGCTCGCCCACCTGGTCGCTGCCCCCAAGCGCGAGGTAGCGAGCGGCGATGCGCCGGTTCGTCTTGGCCAGGCTCATCTCAGCGTTGTCGAGCAAGACAGCCAGCAGCGGCCAGTCCCGATAAGCGGCCTGCACCGCGGCCAGCCCGCCAGGGCCCTCGATGGCTGCCGCCAGCCCGCTGCCCAGGCCGTACCAGCCTGGCAGGTTGACCCTGGTCTGAGCCCAGGCAAACACCCAGGGGATAGCGCGCAGGTCGGCGAGGCCGACCGGAGCCGCCAAGCCGCGGCGGGCCGGACGGGAACCAAGACGCATGCCGCCGATCTCGGCGAGCGGACTGACCCGGGCAAACCACTCGGCGAAGCCGTCGGCCGTCACGAGCGAGCGATACGCGGCCAGCGCCCCCGCCTCCAGGGCACGTGCGACAGGGCCGAACGCCGCCGCCGGGTCACTGTCATCGGGTGGCACAGGCGCTGTGACAGTCGCCAGCAGGACCGACGACGTGACCTGCTCGAGGTGCCGCTGGCCTATCACCGGGTGACCGTACCGGGCGAAGATCACCTCGCCCTGCTCAGTGACCTTGAACCTGCCGTCGACCGAGCCCGGCGCCTGCGCCAGCACGGCCCGGCCCGCCGGGCCGCCGCCCCGGCCGAGCGCGCCGCCGCGGCCATGAAACAGCACGAGCCTGATGTCGCGGTCCGCGGCCCACCGTGCGAGCTGCAGCTGAACGTCGAATAGCCGCAGCGTCGCACTGACCATCCCGAGTTCCTTGGCGGAGTCTGAGTAGCCCAGCATGACCTCGAGCCGCCGGCCGGTCTCCGCCAGGCGCCGCGCGATGGGCTCGAGCGCGATCATTTCGTCGAGGATCTCGACGGCGCGGGCCAGGTCATCCCCGCTTTCGAACAGCGGGACGACGTCGAGCACGGGCGCCTGGCCTGGACAGGCGTACCCGGCCAGCTCGTGCACCGCCGCGACATCGGCCGCCGAGGTGGTGAAGCTGATCACGTACCGGTGGCATGCGTCGACGCCGTGCCGCCGCTGGATCACCGCCATCGCCGCAAGCGTGTCGAGCACCTCGCGGGTCTGCGGCGAGAGCTCGGTGCCAGCCAGTCCGGTGCCAGCCAGTCCGGTGCCAGCTAGTCCGGTGCCAGCCAGTCCGGTGCCAGCCAGTCCGGTGCCATCGCGCCGCGCGCGCAGCTCTCGCAATGCTGCTGCGTGCACGGCGCTGTGCTGGCGTATCTCGAGCTCGGCCAGGTGAAACCCGAACGTCTCGGCTTGCCAGATGAGGTGCTGAAGCTCGCCGTAGGCCTGCCGCGAGACGCCAGCCGCTGCCAGCGCGCGCTGGGCTAGCCGCAGGTCGGCGATGAAGTCGGCAGCTGACGCGTAGGCAAGGCCACTAGCGGTGCCGTCGCCAGTGGTGCGGTCGCCAGCGGCGTCGTCTGCAGCGGTGGTGTCAGCAGCGTCGCCGCCGCGCACCAGCCGTGTCGCTTGTAGCCGCTGCGCAGCCAGCAGCAGGTACGCGCGGAACGGCTCGCCCGGCGAGCGCGAGGTGACCTCGCTCACGATCGCCGGGTAGGCCCGCGCCGCCGAGCCGAGCGCCGCCAGCAGTTCGGCAACGGCCGGCACTGTCTCGAGCCTCGGTGCGCCGGAGTCGGGATCATCGAGCAGGGCGGCGTCGATGGTCAGCGACCGCCCGATCCGGTTCGTCGCGTTCTCCAGCGCGCGCAGCGCGTGATCGGCCTGGATGCGGGCGGTCTGCTCGGTGACGGCGGCCGTCACGAACGGATTGCCGTCCCGGTCAGCGCCGATCCAACTGCCGAACCGCAGAAACGCGGGAGCCTGCGGAGCCGCCGATCCGGAGGACTCACCTTGCAGCGCCATGTCGAGTGCCCGGTACACGCTAGGCGCGAGCCGGAACAGGGTCTCGTCGAACACCGCGGCGCCCGACCGTACTTCGTCCAGCGGCTGCATGGCCTGGCTGCGCAGCGGGGAGGTGCGCCACAGCAGGTCGATCTCCTCGCGGAGCCGCCGCAGCGCCCCGGCGCGCGCGGCGGCGCCGCCGCGAGGGTCGTCGAGGGAGCCGAGCTGGGCACCGATTCGCCGCAGCGACTCGGTGACGGCGCGCCGCCTGGCCTCGGTCGGGTGGGCTGTGAGCACCGGGTGCACCTCGAGCCGTCCGAGCAGCTCACGGAGCTGGCCAGCCCCGAGCGACTCGCCCAGGCGCGCCATCGCATCCGCCAGCGACTCGCGCACGGGCTCAGCCCCAGTGTCACGCTCCCGCAGCGTGCGGATCCGCTGATGCTCCTCGGCGAGGTTGGCCAGGTGGAAGTACACCGTGAAGGCACGTGCGACGGCCTCGGCGCGCGCCAGTGGCCAGCTGGCCACCAGAGCGGCGATGTCCTCGTCTGCAGCCATGCCGCGTCCGTCGCCGAAGTCCAGCCGGCGGGCGGCGATCACGCGATGGCGCAGGTCCTCCACGTCATCCAGCAGATCTTTTCCGCCGGACTCGCTGATGACCTGGCCGAGTATCTCGCCCAGCAGCCGGACATCGCGGCGCATGGATGTGGGAACGCTCCGGGAGTCAGCGTGCCTGCTGTGAGGATTGGTGGCCACGGCGCCAGCGTAGGCGAGACCCACATGGATAGCGCGCGGCGACGGTGACAGAGTAGGACGCACATGACTCAGAGCACTGTGGCCCAGTCCGGCGGGGTCCTGAGCCGCGGCGGTTCCGGCGGTGCGCCTGGCCGGCCGGCCAGCCCGTGGTGGCGGGTCTCGTGGTCGGTGCCGGCCGCAATGCGTGCCGTGCGAGCGACAATCGTCATTCCGTGCATATTCGCGCTGACGTTCAAGGTCGTCGGCGACGCGCAGATGGCCCTGTTTGCCGTCTTCGGGAGCTTCGCCCAGCTCGTGACCGTCACGTTCGGCGGCAGCCGGCGTGATAAGGCCGTGGCCCACCTCGGGCTCGCGGTGGCGGGCACGCTGGCAGTGATCATTGGGACCCTGGCAAGCGGGTCGGTGTGGCTCGCCGTGCTCGTTACCATCCCGGTCGCATTCGCCATTTACTTCAGCGGGTCGGCCGGGCCGAACGCCGCCGCAGGTGTCACGCCGTGCCTGTTCGGGTTCATCCTGCCCATCGCTTCCACCGGGACGGTCAGTGTGCTCCCGTCGCGGATCGAAGGCTGGTTGCTCGCCTCGGCGGCGAGCACGCTCGCGGTGCTGCTGTTGTCCCCGCGACCGCCAGGCGACCGCCTGCGCGCGCAAGCGGCGAAACTCGCCGCCGCGCTCGCTGATCAGCTGGATGCCACCATCGCGGGCAGGCAAACCGCTGCTGACGGCGAGGCGGCCATGGCGGCGAAGGACGAGCTGATGAACGCATTCGTCGCCACGCCATACCGGCCGATCGGGCTAGCCGCAGCGGACCAGGGCCTGGCGAGCCTGATTCACCTGCTGGAGTGGTGCACGTCGCTTATCGGCGATGCCGCTGATGGTCACCTCGACCTGCCTGCGGCGGCACCAGCCGACCGCGACCTGATGACCGACTCTGCGCAGGCGCTGCGTCAGATCGCGGCCGTCATGTCGGGCCACCAGGTGAGCATGAACCTCGAGCGTGCGTACCAGGCGCGCCTGGCAAGCGCCCGGCACTTGCACGAGCCCGCCGCCGATCCGGCGACCGCCCTCCGGCGCGCGGATGACGCTTACCACGCCCAGGCTCTCGGCATCGCGACCTCAGAAGCGACGAGCCAGGCGATGATTGCCGCCCGCCAGGCCACTCCCGCGCAGGTCGCCAGCCAGCACCGCCACTGGATAGCCGGGCTGCAGGACAGCGAACCTGGGAAGGCGGCGCAAAGACTCCTGCGCACGGCCAGCGTCATCGCTGGCAACGCTAGCCTGCGGTCGGTCTGGTTCCGCAACAGCGCCAGGGGCGCCATCGCCCTGGCGGCGGCAGTAGCCGTGGCCAAAGCAATTGACGTGCAGCACGCATTCTGGATCGTTCTCGGCACCTTGTCGGTGCTGCGGACCAGCGCAACGGCGACAGGCTCGACCGCGCTGCGCGGCCTGGCCGGCACGATCACGGGCTTCGCCGTCGGCGCAGCCCTGCTGGTTGGCCTCGGCACTAGCCCGACCGCATTGTGGATCGCGTTCCCGCTCGCTGTGCTCGTCGCCGCCTACACGCCGGGGACCGCTCCGTTCCTGGTCGGCCAGGCGGCCTTCACGGTCACGATCGTCGTGCTGTTCAACCTGCTGGTCCCCGCGGGCTGGCAGGTGGGGCTGCTGCGTGTCGAAGACGTCGCGATCGGTATTGCCGTGAGCCTCGTCGTGGGCTTCCTGTTCTGGCCGCGAGGCATGTCGTCCGTCGTCGGAGACAATCTCGCTGACGCTTTCCGCTCCGGTGCCAGCTGCCTGGTCGACGCCGCGACCTGGGCGCTCGGCGGCGCCGAGCACCGGCCCGAGCGCGCCACCATGGCGCTCGCGGCCGGCAACAGGCTCGACGACGCAGTACGCGGCTACCTGACCGAGCAGGGGTCCAAGCGCCTGAGCAAGGCCGACCTGTGGGCGCTGGTCATGGCAACGCTGCGGCTGCGGCTCACCGCATACTCGATGGCCAGTCTGCCGAGCCGGTCGGAGACGCACACCGGCGTCGACGGCCTGCACGCGTCGCTCGCACGCCAGGCAGCCGAGCTTGGCGCTTTCTACGACTTGCTGGCGGCTGAGGTCGCCCGGCCCAGCCGGGCCGGGCCAGTGGCCGGGGCGGCCGCTATTTCGCTGCCGCCCAGCCGCATCAGCGCCGCGGCGCTGGCGACCTGCGGGCACGGGACGGCATACCGGTCGGACGCGTTGTGGGTCGGCTTGCATCTTGACCACCTGGAGGCGCACGCGACCGGCCTCACCGGGCCGGCAGCGCAGCTAGCCAGCCTGCGCCGCCGGCCGTGGTGGCGTTAGCCTGGCGGTCCTGGATCGGCGTCCGCCGCGACGGCGCGCGGTGCCCCCACGCCGCGGTCCGGCGGCCCAGTTGTGGCGGTCGCCGCGTGCGGGACAATCGTGAGCTCATCCGGTCGCCGTTCAGGCACTGGCCTGCCGACGATCCGGTAGACGTCCGAACCATCGACGGTCTCGGTCTCCAGCAGCAGGGCAACTAGCTGGCCCAGCTCGTAGTGGTGCGCACGGATCGTCGCGACAGCCGACTCCTCGGCTTCGCGCAGCAGCCGGGCGACCTCGGAGTCGATCGTCGCCTGGGTTGCCTCCGCAAACGGCCTGCTGGATAGTCCCGACCCGCCGCCGCCGAGGAACACCGAGCCACCCTCCGGATAGCCGACCGGTCCGAGAGCAGGCGAGAGCCCGAACTCCCGCACCATCTTGGTTGCCAGGTCCGTTGCCGACGCCAGGTCGTTCGCGGCACCAGTGGAGCCCTGGCCGAGCTCGACCAGCTCCGCCGCCCGGCCGCCCAGCCGCACGGCCAGGGATTCGTGGAGATAGTCCTCGCCGTACAGGTGCCGCTCGATCAGCGGCAGCTGCTGCGTCACCCCGAGCGCCTGCCCGGCTGGCAGGATCGTCACCTTCGCGACCGGGTCGGCGTGATCGGACAGGGCGGCGACGATCGCGTGCCCTGCCTCGTGGATAGCGACCGCGTGCTTCTCCTCGGGCAGCAGGACGTTCGAGCCTTCCCTGCGGCCCAGCAGGATGCGGTCCCTGGCGTCGTCGAAGTCGGCGGCCGTGAGCACGTCGCGCCCGGCGCGCACGGCGAAGATGGCCGCCTCGTTCGCGAGGTTGGCCAGGTCGGCGCCGGAGAAACCGGGCGTACCGCGGGCCACGACCACGAGGTCGACGTCAGGGCCAAGCTTCTTGTCGCGGCAGTGCACCTGCAGGATCGCTTTGCGTTCAGCCAGCGTCGGCAGCGGGATGACAACCTGCCGGTCGAACCGGCCAGGTCGCAGTAGCGCGGCATCGAGCACCTCGGGCCGGTTGGTCGCGCCGAGCACGACGATCCCCGTGCCGACGTCGAAGCCGTCCATCTCCGAGAGCAGCTGGTTCAGCGTCTGCTCGCGCTCGTCGTTGGAGACGACGGCGCCGGAGCCTGCCCTGCGCTGGCCGATCGCATCGATCTCGTCGATGAAGATGATGGCCGGCGCCGCCTTGCGGGCCTCGTTGAAGAGGTCACGCACCCGGGCGGCGCCGACGCCCACGAACATCTCGACAAAGCTGGAGCCAGTGACCGAGAAGAACGGCACCGATGCCTCGCCGGCGACGGCACGAGCGATCAGCGTCTTGCCGGTGCCCGGCGGGCCAACCATGAGCACGCCGCGCGGTGCCATCGCGCCGGCCCGCTGGTAGCGGCCAGGACTGCGCAGGAAGTCGACGACCTCACTGATCTCCGACTTGACGCCTTCGTAGCCGGCGACGTCGGTGAACCGCGTACTCGGCCGCTCGGCGTCGAATACCTTCGCGCGTGACCGGCCGACACCCATCACGCCTTGCAGCGAGCTGCCGGTGGTGCGCGCCATGCGCCGGAAGACGAAGAAGATGATGGCAAACGGCAGCACCACGAAGATCACGATGTTGAGCAGCAGTCCACCGACGGAGCTGCCCGGTGACTCATAGCTGACGTTGACGTGCGCGGCGCTCAGGCTGTTCGCCAGCTGCGACCCGTTCGTGATCGGCGGCGTCACGGCCGAGAAGTCCTTGCCATTGGTGAGGGTCCCGGTCACCGTGATGTTGGCGCCGGTGGAGGCCGGGCTCGGGATGTCGACCGTCTTGACCTTGTGAGCTGCTACATCGCCCTGGAACTGCGAGTAGGTGAGCTGGGTCGGCCGGGTCGTGTGCACGAAGCTCGGCACGATGTAGAGCAGCGCGACGACCACGGCCAGCAGCCAGAGCCAGTGCCGCCAGGCCGGCGGCGGCGGGGGCGCGGTCCGAACAGGCTTGTCGCCAGGCGGTGGCGCAAGCGGAGTTTTACTCATGAGTCATTCTTACGCCACGCCCGCACCAGAGCGGACCATGACAACCGGGGAGGGCCCGTGCGGGCGCGGCTGAGCGGATTCCGCGCCCGAACGGGCCCCGTCCCCCCGGGGGTCACGCCGCGATCGGCTGGACGTCAGGCAGCGGCGCAGGCGCTGGCCTGTCGAGCGGCACGGCCACCTGCGGCTGTCCGGCCGGTCTGACGGGCGCTGTCGTCGCCGCCGGGCGCAGTTTCGCGCGGAGCATCGCGCGCCCGCGGTGAATGCGTGACATGACCGTGCCGACCGGCGTGCCCATGATGTCGGCGATGTCGCTTTGCTGATAGCCCTGGATGTCGGCTAGGTAGAGCGCTGTCCTGAATTGCGGTGGCAGGTCAGCTAGGGCGCGCATGACGGGGGAGTCGCCGAGGTTGTCGAGCGCCTCGGCCTCGGCCGACCGGGATGGGGGCACGAGCCCGGCCTGGCTGTCGGCGGCCTGGCCGCTGGCGTTCTGCTGCAGATCGGCGGCGAGCACCTCCGCAGGCTGACGGCTGCGCTTGCGGCAGGTGGTGTAGAAGGTACGGAACATGATGCAGTAGAGCCACGCCCGCAGGTTCGTTCCTGGCTTGAACTGATGGAACTTGACGTAGGCCCTGGCGAAGGTTTCCTGGATCAGATCCTCGGCATCGCACCGGTCGCGCGTGAGCCGGTACGCGGCGGGCAACATTTGACGCATATAGGGGATTGCGTCTGTTTCGAACCGGGCCTCGTCCTGAGTGCTCGGGCGCTCGGTGGCGGCGGTGTCATCGCAGGTAGACGCTTCCACGGGGGCGTGGGAAGTCACGAGTCCTCCTTGCCGGGCTCCTCGGGGGGCGTCAGGGCCGCGGCCAGGCAGGGGTCAAGGCTCGGGGGCGGCAGGACTGGCGGGGGGAGCCAATGCGGTGGTGCCGGGGGTTGTGCAACTAATCACACAGGATCGCGCATCCGGGCTAACGGGCACATCAGGCGCAACCTGAGGTAACGCCAGTCACACGCCTGAGTTAAGCGGTCCCACCTCTTACCGGACACCCGCGCCACATGACAGTACGAGGCGCAAACCGATCACGAAGGGGCGAATCGGGCAGCATGCGCCACAAGCTCGCGTCGGCCGGCCTGACCGGTCTTGGCCACGAGGTTGGCCACGTGCGTCTCCACCGTCTTCGGCGAGATGAACAGCCGGGCAGCTATCTCCGCATTCGAGTAGCCCTGGGCCACGAGCAGGTAGACGTCCATCTCCCGGCTGGTCACGCCGAGCCTGCGCATCTGCGCCGGCACCTGGGCCTTGCCGCGGCCGGATCGCGGCACTCGTTCGCCAGCCTTCCGCAGGATGCCCCGGCACGCCGAGGCGAGCCGGTCGTGGCCGGTCGATTCGAACCCGGCGGCAGCGTCCCGCAGCCAGGTGACCGGCTCGCCCCAGCCGTCCTCGAGCGCGGCCGGGGCTATCAGCCTGCGCGCCAGATGATTCCACCAGGGCGCGAACGGAGCGAACCAGGCGCTGCCCTCCTCGGCGAGTGCGGTGGCACGCTCAAGGTGACCTGCCTGGCTTTCCAGGACTGCCTCTGCATAGGCCAGGCAGCCCCGGTTCCAGCTCACGGCCGCCCGGGCAGTCTCGGCCGCCGTGATCGCACCGCGGATGTCACCGCCGCTGACGGCCTGCATGAGCGCGTACAAGCCAAACGCCCTGCCGCGGCCAGCCAGCGGGGCTTGGGACGGCGAGTAAAACCCGCGCGCCCGGCGCGGCGCGCGCAGGTATTTCTGCACGTGGGCCTGCGCGGCCGTGCTGTAGCGGACGGCCCGGTCGACGTCATCCCGGAAGAGCGCCGAGATCACCCGCACTTGCCCCACGGTCGTCGCCAGGATCTCAGGGTCGCCAGGCATGATCGACTCAGCCCGCTCGGCCTCTCTTTCCGCCTCGCGGCCATCGCCCTGGATGGCGGCGACGAGAGCTTGGATGCAGATCGCCATGGCCTCGATCCGGTGCGCACCGATCTGCGTCGCGCCGCGCTCGCACTGGCGGGCCGCGGCGAGCGCCCGGTCGAGATCGGTGCCGAGGCTCCACAGGTTGGCCAGCTGAAGGTCGATCATCGTCGCGATCGACAGGACACCCGCCTCCTGGGCGAGCTCGCGCGTCTCAAGCAGCGTGCTCGTCGCTCCGTCGGTCAGCATGTCGATGGTGGCCAGCTCATGCAGCGTCCGGATCCGCCAGACGCCAAGCGCCTGCTTGTCGGCGATCTTGTGCGCCCGCTCGAAGGCAGCCCGCGCCGCGCCGAGATCCCGCACGCGCTCCCGGCGGCCGATGACGTCCAGTGACTCGACCGCGACCTCGGCCGCCCAGCCGATGAGCCCGGCAGCCTCAGCCGACGCGAGCGACCGGTGCGCGAGGTCCTCGGCCTCATCCAGCTCGCCAGCCACGAGCGCGGACCGCGCGCCAACCGCGTCGACCCGGCTCGCGAGCTCAGGGTCGTCGAGCCGCCTGGCGATAGTGCTGGCCGCCAGCAGGTGCGCGGCGGCTCCGTCAGGGTTGTCTTCCGGCCTGGTGCTGGCCGCCCTGATCCGGACCAGCGCCTGCCGCCTCGGGGCGAGGCCGGCCGCGTCCAGCCGCGCGATCAGGTCCTCGGCTAGCAGGCCGAGCTGCTGGTAGTCGCCTGACAGTGCCAGAGCCTCGGCGAGAGCCTCGTCGACCTCGATGTCCAGCATGGAGTCGGCGTCCCCGGCCTCGGCCAGCAGCTTGCGTGCGTCACGCAGGACCGTGATGGCGCTGGTCAGCGCTCCCTGGAGCAGCGCACGACGGCCGGCGGTGAGCAGCAGGCGGGCGGCACCCACCGGTTGTCCTGATGCTGCCCGCAACTCGGCGACGAGCTCGCACCAGACGCCCGGCAGACCCGGATGCGCCTCCTCGATCGCGGCGGCGGCGCGCGCCGACCGGCTGGCGACCTCGGGCGGCAGCAGGTCGGAGACGATGGCGTCGCGCGTCAGGCTATGGCGGAACCGGAACGTGCCGCCGTCGGCGCTGACCGGCTCGATCAGCTGAACGTCGTGTGCTTCGTGCAGGGCGTCCAGCGCCTCGGACTCGCCCACGTCAGCCACGCTCGGCAGCAGTGTCCAGTCGAACTGCCGGCCGAGCACCGCCGCGGACACGATGACATTTCGCGCCTGCCGGCCGAGTGCGGCGATACGGTTGCGCACTGACCCGACGATGGAGGACGGCACGCCGGTGACGACGTCATCGTTGACCTGCCAGCCGGTAGCCCCGTGCATCAGCTCGCCGGAGGAGACCGCGGCGGCCAGGATCTCCTCGACAGCGAACGGCAGCCCATCGCAATCGGCGAGCAGCCTGCTGACCGACCGCGGCACGTCCGCGATTTCCAGGCACGCTGCGGCCATCTGGGTGACGGCGCGCGGCGTCAGCCTCTGTACCCGGATCCGCGTCCCCGCGCGCCGGGCGCTGACGGAGTGCAAGAGGTCCAGGCCCGCCGACGGCGCGGTGTCGCGCAGCGTGACCAGGCATAGGACGTTGGCGCTGGCGATGTTGTCGATCAGGTACTCGACGATCGCCAGCGTCTCCGGGTCGGCCCAGTGCAGGTCCTCCAGCACCAGCAGCCCGCCCGGCCAGCCCGGCATGGACAGCATCCGCAGCAGCGCCTCACCGAAGATGACGGGGGATACTTCGGCATCACCGTCGCCGGGCCGGCTCCACTCCGGAACCAGCGTGCCGAGCGCGGCACGGTAGTCGGAGAGGCCGGGCACGTCCGGCACGACGCCCGAGCGCGCAGCGCCCATCAGCGCCTCGGTGAGGGGACGGAAGGGTACGGGCACAGCCGATTCGGTTGCCCGCCCCGTCAGTACGAAGTAGCCGCGCGAGGCCGCCAGCGCGATGGCTTCTCGCGCCAGGCGCGATTTGCCGACCCCCGGGTCGCCGGTGACAAACACGGCGCCACCCTTGCCCTGGCCTGCCGCGTCCAGTTGCTCGGTCAGAGCGCGCATTTCAGCGCTCCGGCCGATGAGCACCGGACACAGCATCGACTCCATCGGCCAGATCCTACAAGAGCGATTAGGTCGTTACTATCGGTCATAGGCCCAGGTCGGGGGTACCCACTAGCGCTTGCCTCTCGCAATTTGGGCCTTCGCACCCATAACTCGAGCGCTATATCTGGCTATGTCTGTAAACAGTCAGGCACTCCCCAGCAGTCCCGCCAGACTCATAATTTCTCTTCAGGCACAGCCGCCTCATGCAGGATCACATCGTGCTATTCCGGACAGCAGCGGATGCGGACGCAGAGGCGGTGCGGCAGAATCGCCTCCGTAGTCGACGGCGATACTCGACCGGAGAGGCGTGCGATATGGCCGCACACGCGGGCAAGCGGTGGGCCGACCTCAGCGACGGGCAGCGCAAGCTGCTGGTGGCCGCCGCGACGGCCGAGGCCGCACTCAAGATCACGGCGCTGATCGACATCCAGCGCCGGCCGGCTGACCAGATCCGCGGGCCCAAGGCACTGTGGCGCGCCGCCATGGCCGTCAACCTGCTCGGCCCGGTGTCGTACTTCGCCGTCGGCCGCAAGCGCGGCTAGCCCAGGGGCGTATCGCAGTTCGGCGCGGGGGCAGAGTCGCGCTGCCTCAGGTTCGGCGAAGTGCCCAGATCGACGCAGGCCCGCGCGGCAGGCGGACTGGCACCTGCTTGCGCAGCCGGAGCGTGCCGGGTATCACAGGTCGTGGCAGCTCTGGCGCCAGCAGCACTACTGACCCTCCGCTGCGCGTCACGCGGCTCATCTCGGCCAGCACGGTGGCCACCGAATCCTGCCATCCGTCTGGCTCGCCGAACTGCTGTCCGGACGGCAGACGCGAGACGCAGGCAGTGACGGTGTCATCGGGCAGCAGCAGCTCGCGCGCATCACCAAGCTGCACAGTCGCGCCTGGCGCGTTGCGTGTCGCAGCCTCGAGGGCAGCGGCGTCGATATCGGTGCCCTCGGCTGCCCAGCCTGCCGCCAGCGCCTCGGCCAGAATGGCGCCGGAGCCACAGCACGGGTCGAGGAGCGTCCCGCCTGTCTGCCCGGCCGCGGCAGTCAGTCCGGCCAGCTCGACCATCGCGGCCGCCACTGTCGGCGGCAGCGCGCCCTGGCGCTCGGCCTCGCGGCCAGTGTGCCCGGTCGGATGCTCGCCGCCGAGACGCAGGCCAGCCACGTACTGCCCGTCGTGGTATTCGCTGATCCATACCTCGAGCTGCGCCGAGTCGGCGAATCGCCACCGTGGCTTGTCCCGCGCGATGAGGTCAGCCAGGGCTCGCCGCAGGTCGGTCCGCAGGAACCTGGCCTCACTGACGACCCGCACGATGACCCGGTACGTCATCGATCCGGTGAGCGGCCGGACTTCGTCGGCCCAGACCGACAGCGCGCGCTGCACCGCGTCGGGCTGCCAGGCCATGCTCGCCACCGCGGCAGCACCCGAGCCGCCAGCTCGACTGGCACGGCCGATCTCGGCGAAGACATCCTCGGCCAGCCTCGACCGGAGTGCGTCGCCGCGACCGGCACGGTCGGCGTCGAAGAACACGATGTCCGCGCGCCCGTCAAACCCCGTTCCCGTGACGTCGATCCCGTCGATCGCGTCCAGCTGATGGCGCAGCATCCGGCTGAGGCCTGGCGTGCTGGCGGCGAACAGCCGAGTCCGGCGGGCCTGCGATCGGGGTTGCGCACCGCGTCGCGCCATCGCTGTGCCCTCCGCAGATCTGCCTCTAGGCGACGTGCCACCCGACGATACCGGCCAGCCGACGGCACGGCGTACGTCCGGACAGGGGACCGGCCGGACGCACCCCGTTCCTGTCTAGTGCGGTTAGACGTTGCCGATGATCGGCCCGACGGATGCGCACGACGGCTGGAAGCCGGGGCTGTCCGGCCCGAGCGCGTTGATCATGTCCTGGAGCGCGTTGGAATCGTAGGGGATCGAGATGTGATCGCTGTGGTCCTGCGGGCACTGGCTTTGCAGCGTCACGTCCTGCACATTGGCAGCGGACGGCAGGAACGCGTTGGTGTACGGGGTGACCACGTCGTCGTCGGCGGTCTCGATGACGACGTACTTCACGCTGGCAACGGTCGGTGCCCGATTCAGGCTGGCCAGGAACGACGAGCCCTGGATCTGCTCGGCACAGGCCGTGCACGTCACCGACAGCAGCGCGGTTGCGACGCCAAGCGCGCCGAAGTCGGACACCAGGTTGACGACCCCGTCCAGGTTCGTGCCGTAGTTCGACGGCGCGAAGCCGACGAGCATGTTGACCTTCGAGGCGCCGCCGAGGTTGTTGATGTAGTAGCGCGGCATCATGCCGCCCTGCGACCAGCCGACGATGTCGACCCTGCTGGCGCCGGTCTCGCTGAGCACCTTGTTGACCTCGGTGGACAGCTGGGTCGCTGATGCGGGGATGTCGCCCATCGCGTAGAAGCCGGTCAGCGGGATCGTCTGGCCGTAGTTAAAGGCGTAGACGCAGTAGCCGTTGTCTACCAGGTCCGGCGAGATCGCGCCGAAGCTGTTGTACATGCTGGCAAACGTGCCCTCGGTGAGGATTACCGGATACGGATGGGCGGCGGACGGCGTGCAGCGCGCGTTCGCGCCTGCCGGGGCAGCCCCGTAATTCCAGATCAGCGTCGAGTTCAGGAAGGCCGATGCCTCGCCCTGGAGCGGCAAGGACGCGGCCTGCGCTGGCATCGAGCTTGCGACCAGCGCTAAGACCGTGCTGACCGCCACCGTGGCCGCGATCAGCGCGGACCTGTGCAGGAGCCCGCGGGCTTGTGAAAGTTTCATTCTTGCCTCGCACATGCTTCCGGTGGCCGGCTCGGCAGGCGAGCTCAGCCAGGCAGGATGGGTCGGTGCCGCGTCATTACGGCAGGTGACAAGCACGGGCCGACGGCACGTCTGATGGCGTGCTGGCGACCGTTGCCTCGAGGTTACTGATGAGTATGTGCCGGTCGATTTAGGCCGTCAATCCCCGTTATCGACTGACTGCGAGGGCGGGCATTTCACCGCTGCAGGAAAGCAGCAGCGAGCTTCTTCGGGGCCCTGGCTAGCCACGCGTCGGTGATCAGCTCGGTCAGGTCGTCGACGCTGATGCGGTCGAGCTCGAACAGGATCGCCGGGTACCCGTTGAAGTGCGGGGTTGTGAAGTAGACCGCTGGGTCATCGGCGATCAGCGCATGCTTCACGCCCTCGTCGGCGGTCCGGGCTCCGTAGACCGGGCCGTCCGGCACCCGGTCGCCGAGGGCCTCGATGTCGCCCTTGCGCAGCGGGCGTTCCCAGACGAATCCCTTGTCCGCGACCCGCCACTCCAGGTTCCCGCGCGACTCGCGCTCGGCGGTCTCCGGCAGGCTCAGCGCGATCCGGCGCACATAATCGACAGTGGCCACGGTCAGACTGTAGACCGCGTCAGCCGCCCGCTGCGGCGGCGGCGCCCCCGGCAGCCCCAGCAGCCCCGGCTTGGCGGCGGCGGTCATCCCTGATGGTCTCGATGACGAGGACGATGGCGAGCATGAGGACGGCGTCCTGTCCCTCGGCCACCTCGACGGCGAACCTCTCCCGGAACGTCCGCAGCTGCGTCACCGCGGCAACCTGCACGCCGCTTTTGGTGATGGAGTACTGGCGGCCGGAAAAGTTGCCGCGAGCCTCGATGACGGTGCCGGGCGAGAGGATCTCGAAGCGATTGCCGAGGAACCCGCGCGGGCGCACCTCGGTCGTCACGCCGCCCGCGACGATCTCGTACCGCGTCGACCAGCCGCGGCGGGATATCGCGGCGACTTCGGCTCCGGCTACGTCGCGAATGGACAGCTGCCGGGACAGCGCCAGCCGGCCCTGGACGTCAAACTGCGGCATCCCCGACTCGTCGGTGATCGCGAACCGGTCGGTGACTGCCCACTTGCGCGCGATCAGGTAATTCGCGGTCACAGCGCGAGCATGGCACGCACCACAAACTACGTCCAGGGAGGTTCAGGTGCACTGCTGGTGCAAGGGCCAGGGCAATCAGTCCATGCGATCAGTCCAGGCCCCAGTTCGTCCAGCTTGCGGGCGGCCCGTCCGGTGTGATGGCCAGCAGGACCCGCCCTTCCGCCGCCAGTGCCCGCAGATGCTCATCGTCGTCCGGCACAGCCATCCCGTGCTTCTGCCGGATGGCACGGAAGCGGGGCAGCTCTTCGGCGAGATCCTCGCGGATCTCGACGGCGGCCGAGACCAGCACGGCGCGGAAGGCGGCCGGATCGTCGATCAGGAGCTGCGCCCGCGGATCCCGGCCGAAGATCGCGTACTTCACCCGGTCTCGCGTGGTCGAGACGTAGAAGCGCTGACCGTCCCAGTAGAACCAGTTGGGGCTGAGGTGCGGGCGCCCGTCGCGGCGGATCCCGGCGACGACGACGTTACGCGGCTCGGCGAGGAACGCCTCGATCTTGTCAGATGATGCCATCCCGCAACGCTACCGGGACCGCCTGGTCTGACCACCGGATGCGCTTGATGCCGCGAACCTCCTGGCCAGCTGAGTCGCTGCTCAGATCGCGGTTGCAACGCTGCGGCCGGCGGTCCGGCCGGAGAACAGGCAGCCACCCAGGAACGTGCCCTCCAGCGCGCGGTAGCCGTGCATGCCGCCGCCGCCAAAGCCAGCTACCTCGCCGGCCGCGTACAGGCCCGGAATGGGCTGGCCGGCCGCGTCCAGTACTTGCGCGTCGAGGTTCGTGTGCAGGCCGCCGAGGCTCTTGCGAGTCAGGATGTGCAGCCGGACCGCGATGAGCGGGCCGGCTGCCGGGTCCAGGAACCGGTGTGGCTTTGCCACCCTGATCAGTCGGTCCCCGCGGTAGCGACGGGCGCCCCGAACGGCGGTGAGCTGCATGTCCTTGGTGAACGGGTTGGCCACCTCCCGGTCGCGGGCTTCGACCAGCTCAGTCAGCCCGGCAAGGTCGATCAGGTCGGCGCCGGTCAGCTTGTTCATGCCGGCGACGAGTGCGGGCAGGCTGTCCTCGACGACGAAATCGGCGCCCCGCTGCATGAACGCAGCGACTGGCCCCGGCGGTCCCGGCTTCACACGGTCCAGCAGCTTGGCGATGCTCTTCCCTGTCAGGTCGGGGTTCTGCTCCGACCCCGACAGCGCGAACTCGCGCTCGATGATCTTCTGCGTCAGCACGAACCAGGTGTACTGATGCCCGGTCGTCATGATGTGCTCGAGCGTCCCGAGGGTGTCGAACCCCGGGTACAGCGGCCCAGGCAGCAGCCGGCCGCGGGCGTCCAGCCACAGCGACGACGGGCCTGGCAGGATCCGGATGCCGTGCAGCGGCCAGATCGGGTCCCAATTGGTGATGCCCTCGGTGTAGTGCCACATCCGGTCCGGGTTGATCACCGCGGCGCCAGCGGCCTGGCTGATGCCCAGCATCCGGCCGTCCACATGCGCGGGCACGCCGGACAGCAGGTGTTGCGGCGCGACGCCCATCCGGGCCGGCCAGTGCGCGCGGACCAGGTCGTGGTTGCCGCCGATCCCGCCGGATGTTACGAGAACGGCCTGCGCGTGCAGTTCGAAGTCGCCGGTCACCTCGCGTGAGCTCGGCTCGCCCCGCCTGATCGTGGCTGGCGCCAGGATGCTGCCGCGGACGCCATCGACGACGCCGCCCGTGCGGGTGAGCTCATCGACCTGGTGCCGGAACAGTAGCCGGACCTGGCCGGACTCGACGGCGGCACGCACCTCGCGCTCGAACGGCGCTAGGACGCCGGGCCCCGTTCCCCACGTGATGTGGAAACGCGGGACCGAGTTCCCGTGCCCGGTGGCGCCGTAGCCGCCACGCTCGGCCCAGCCCACCACGGGAAAGAATCGCACGCCCTTGGCGTGCAGCCAGGGCCGCTTCTCGCCGGCGGCGAAGGCGACGTAAGCCTTCGCCCAGCGGCGGGGCCACTCGTCTTCTGGCCGGTCGAACCCCGCACTGCCGAGCCAGTCCTGGAGCGCAAGGTCGTGGCTGTCGCGCACGCCCATCCGCCGCTGCTCGGGCGAGTTGACGAGGAACAGGCCGCCAAATGACCAGAACGCCTGGCCACCCAAGCTGACGTCCGGCTCCTGCTCGACCACGATGACCCGGCGCCCGGCCGCGGCGAGCTCGGCGGTCGCTACCAGCCCGGCCAGGCCAGCACCGACGACGATCGCGTCAGCATCGTCCGACATGTGCGCTCTACCTCCGGTCCGGCTGCCTCGAAGGCACCAGCCTGCCATCCGCCAGGCGAAGGCCGGCGGCCGCGTATCGTGGACGCGCGCGTGACGCAGGTCACAATCCAGAAGGGAACGGGGTCCATGCCGTCGGTCATCGTCTGCGGAGGCGGCGTTATCGGCCTGTCAGCGGCCATGATGCTGGCTCGGGACGGCCATGAGGTCATGGTGCTGGAAGCTGATCCGGACCAGCCGCCGGCGACGGCAGCGGAGGCGTGGCAATCCTGGGAGCGCAAGGGCGTCGCCCAGTTCCGCCAGCCGCACAACTTATTCGCCCGGTTCCGGCGGGTGTGCGACGAGGAGCTGCCTGGCATGACAAACCGGCTGCAGGCCGCCGGACTGGTCTGGACAGATCCGCTCGCGGTGCTGCCGCGCGGTATCACCGATCGGGACCCGCGCGCTGGCGACGAGGCCTTTCGGTTCGTCACGGGCCGGCGCCCGGTCGCTGAGTCCGTGATTGCTGCCGCCGCGCAGGAGCAGCCGGGCGTGACGGTGCGCCGCGGCGTGCAGGTGACCGAGCTGATCACCGGCGCCGCGGCGATTCCCGGCGTGCCGCACGTAGCGGGGGTGCGCACGCGGGACGGCGCGGAGCTGCGCGGCGATCTGGTCGTGGACGCGATGGGCCGGCGGTCGCGGGCATCCGAGCTGCTGGCCGCAGTCGGCGCCGCGCCGCACGAGCAATCGGAAGACAGCGGGTTCGCCTACTACACACGGTATTTCAGCGGCCCTTCCCTTCCCCCCGTCAAGGGGCCGCCACTGATGCCGATCGGCACGATTTCGGTGCTGACGATGGCCGGAGACAATGGCACCTGGTCGGTGACCCTCTCCGGTGCCAGCGGTGATGCACTCTTGAAGCAGCTGCGCGATGTTCAGTGCTTCACCCGCGTCGTGCGCGCGTGCCGCCTGCACGCGCACTGGCTCGACGGGCAGCCGATCACGGGCGTGCTCCCGATAGCGGGCATCATGGACCGCTACCGCAGATTCGCCGTTAATGGCGTTCCGGTGGTGACCGGGTTTGCCGCCGTCGGCGACGCGTGGGCATGCACGAACCCGTCGGCGGGCCGCGGGGTCAGCGTTGGCCTGCTGCACTCACAGGTGCTGCGCCACACGGCGCGGGATCACCTGGGCGACCCGGCCGCGTTTGCGCGGGCTTTCGACGAGCGCACTCAGCGTGAAGTGGCACCGTTTTACTGGAGCCAGCTCACGGCAGATCGGGAGCGCAAGGAGGAGATGACCGCGCTTCGGGAGAACCGGCCCTGGTCGCCGCCAGCGTCGCCGATGACCGGCCTGGTCAACGGCTCCTCGTACGACGCGGACTTGTTCCGGGCCATGATCGAGACCGTCGTCTGCCTCGCGCCAGCACACGAGGTGCTGGAGCGGCCAGATCTGCAGGACAAACTCGACCGGTGGTCGCGCGAGCCGGTGCCGCCACCGCCAGGGCCCGATCGCCAGCAACTGCTGAGCCTGCTGTCGGCGGCAGCCTGACTCACGATTCCTGCCGGGACTGCCTACTGCGTCCATGTCCTGATCGTCGTCATCCGCTCGGTCCAGCTCGCCGCGCCGGCGACGCCCGGCTGCCAGCGCTCACAGAACCCCAGTCATGCCTGGCCGGGGGAGGGTACCGCCCGGCGCGGATCCAGCAGGCCGGGCTCGGAGGCCATGAACAGGTCGAACTCATCGAACTGCCAGCCTGCCGCGAGCAGGGCGCGGACCGCGGGGTGCGGTGCCGGCAAGCACACGTGCGCCCTCTGTTCGGCCGGCCCCTGGAGCTGGGCGAGCGTCTGAAGCACCACGCCAGCAGCGACGCCGTCGTCGGCGGCGGGCGACACGGCCAGATGGACGATGCCGCGGTCCGGGCCGCGGCTGATGACCGTGCCGGCGGCGATGACCTCATCGTCGTCGCTGACCAGGATGGACTCGCCGGCTGGGCGGGCCGCCCAGGCTCGGTGGTCGGCTGCCCTGTCGGTCCTGGTCCACTCGAGCTCGTAGCGGGCCACCTGGTGGGCGGAGGCCGGCTCGATCGCCCACTCGTTGATGACCGGCAGCCGGGCCGGATCGCCATGCAGGTACAGCAGGGGCCACCAGGCGTCCAGCCCGAAACTGGTGTAGAGCGGGGCTGCGTGGCTGTGCAGGCTGCTGAATGTCATCCGCCGGGGCGCCGTCGACCACAGGTCGGCGAGCATGGCCCGGCCGCAGCCGCGTCCGTGCGCGTCAGGACGTACGAAGAGGTCGCACAGCATGCTGATGGCGTCCGGCCCGGTGCCGATCTGCTGGACTGCGCCGAACCCGGCGACCGCGCCCGCCAGCTCGGCCACAACCACCCGGCCGACGTCCAGGAGGTGCTGGATATAGGCCGGGTTACTGCCGCCCCACAGGTCGTGCTGGCCGGTGGCGGCGGTGACCGCGGCGATGGCCGCGAGATCCGAGATGGCCGCTGGCCGCACTCCCACATCCGTCATGACCGAGCTCCAGGTGTCGTCGTTGTCCATGCTGGTTTCGTCGTTGTCCATGCTGGTGTCATCTAGTGTCCAGGGCGGCGGCCAGCGTGCCCAGGTCACGGCGGCTGCTAGCCTGACCTGCGGGTCTGCGGCATGGTGGCCCGGAAGCAAGCGACGCGGCCCGCCAGTCGGGGCGCGGTCAGGAGAGGCGCGGGTCACGGTGCTGCCAGTCGGATCGATGCTTTCACCCGGATCAACGCCGTCAGTCGGATCCTTCGTTGCGCTGGGCGACAGCTTCACCGAGGGAGTCGGTGATCCGTATCCGGACGGGAGCTGCCGCGGCTGGGCGGACAGGTTCGCTGGCCAGCTGGCGACGTCCGCGCCCGGCCTGCGGTATGCGAACCTCGCGATCCGCGGCAAGGTACTCGGCCAGGTGATGGACGAGCAGGTCCCCATCGCCGTGTCGCTCGCGCCCGACCTGGTCAGCATCGCCGCCGGCGGGAACGACCTGCTCCGGCCCAAGGCAGACCCCGACGCGCTCGCCGCGACCTTCGAACAGGCAGTCTCCTCACTGCGCGAGGCCGGCAGCCAGGTGCTGCTGTTCACCGGCTTCGACCCGGGCGGCTTCCCGCTGCTCCGGCTCATTCGCGGCAAGGCTGCCGCGTTCAATGCGCAGCTCCGCACCATCGCCGCTAAGTACGACTGCCTGCACGTGGACCTGTGGTCGATGCACGTGCTCGCCGATCCGCGCGAGTGGTGCGACGACAGGCTGCACCTAGCGCCAGACGGGCACCGCCGCGTCGCGCTGCGCACGTCCGAGGTCGCGGGCCTCCCGGTCACCGAGGACTGGCGCGAGCCGCTGCCCGCCGACCCGGCCGGGGCGCCGCGCTGGCTCCGCGCGCGGCGCCAGGACGTGCAGTGGGCGAGAAATTACGCGGCGCCGTGGCTCAAGCGGCGGCTGCGCGGCATCTCAAGCGGCGATGGCATGGGGCCAAAGCGGCCGGACCTCCAGCCGCCGGAGAGCTGAGCCCGCGCTGACCGGGACAGCTGACGTTCGCCGCCACTGGGACTACCGGACGATGGGGTAAGCAGTCGGCTGACGGCCGTCGATGTCGGTGAACCCGTACTCGCGCGCGAGATTCCCGACGGCCAGGGCCTGGCCGGTCCGGCGCATGACACCGGGATCGCTGGCTAGCGCCGCGATCGCTCTGCCGATGTACTCGGGTGATTCGGTCTGGGCACGCTGGCCTGGCGTGAGCTCCGTCATCCGCTCCGCCAGCACCCAGCCGGGCGTCAGCGCGACTACGGCTACGTCGTGGTCTTCGAGCTCGCCGGCCAGGACCTCCGCGGCCCGGCAGGCCCCGTTCTTGGCCACGTCGTAGAACACGTTGCCCAGGTACTTGCGACCCATCGTGAACGTCGTGAAGATCACCAGGCCACGCTGCGCCGGAAGCATGAGCGGCAGGCCATACCGGGCCGTCAGCAGGTGGGCGCGCAGGCCGCCCGTGAACATGCCGTCCCAGCGCTCCATCGACTGCTCCCAGAAGGGCTGCCCGAACCAGTCGTTGTGCTCCGGGTAGGGCATGTACCCAGCCCACGCATTGCAGACGAGCACATCCAGCCGCCCCTGCTCCGCCGCGACATGGCTGAATAGGTCTTGCACGGATTGTTCGTCGGTGTGATCGCAGCGGACGGGTATCCCGTGCCCGCCCCGCGCAGTGACTTCATCGGCGGCGTCCTCAATGCCGGCTGGGTACTCCGGCACCGCAGGCGCGCCCCGCACGCTGCGGCCCGTCACGTACACGGTGGAGCCTTCCTCGCCCAGCACGCGAGCGATCCCGAGCCCAGCACCCCGAGTGGCCCCGGTGACGACAGCGATCTGCCCTGCGAGTCGTTGCATGGCGCCACCGTACTGCCGGCAAGAAACACCGGCCTTAGTACTACGGGCCGTTGCTCTAGCTAGTGCTAATGGCTCATCTCATTGGTCAGGCACAAGCTTGGCCTGAGGTGTCCTTCCAGACGGTCTAGCTTCGTCGTGAAGGTGGCAACAACCCTTGAGGGAGATCCGATGAAGTACTCGCTAGTTCACTACGTTGACGAGTCCACGGTGACCTGGTTCGACGATGACGTGGTCGCCGATCCGCAGGAAGACCGGGACATCGAAGCGTGGGATAGCTCCCTCATCCGGTGCGCCGGCCGACGAGCGCGAGGCGCAACGCCGCATCCATAAGTGTCTGCGCATGACGATAGCCG
>DASXKI010000315.1:0-3077 GCA_036496945.1 Streptosporangiaceae bacterium
CGCGCTGGCGGACGCCGACGCCGTGGTCGCGGCGCTGCTTAAGCCCAATAGCGGCATATTCGCCGCCGCGCTGGAGCGCGTCGACGACCATGAGCAGTTCATTCTCAAGGGCAGGTACAACGACGGGGCCGCCCTCGCCGAGGTGCTCGCCGAGCAGCCTCAGATCGCACGGATGAGCGCCTGGCTGCGGGAACGCGACGCGGACGCGCATCGACTTGAGGCAATCCAGCTTGGCGCGCTGGTCGCACGCGCCGTGGAGCGAAAGCAGCAAGCCGACCTGGAGGTCATGAGGGAACTCCTCGAACCACTAGTCACTGGCATCGCCGAACGCGTCCCGGCATCGCCGGAGACGGCGGTCGACGCAGCGTTCCTGGTGCGCCGGCCGGGCCGATCCGCCTTCGAGCACGCAGCAGAAGAGCTGGGCCGGCGCTGGTATAGCCGCATCCGGCTGCGCCTCGTCGGGCCGCTCCCGGCCTACGACTTCACCCAGACACCGGAGATGGAACCGTGGGCTTGCTGACTGGACTGATAACGCTTCCGCTCGCGCCCGTTCGCGGCGTTGCCTGGCTGGCCGAGCAGGTGCTCGATCAGGTGACGCAGGAGCAGTACGACCCGGCGGATGTCTACCAGCAGCTGGCGGAACTCGACGAGGCCCGGCAGGAAGGCGAGATCTCGGCGGAGGAGTGCGCAGCGGCCGAAGACGCTCTCGTCGCCCGGCTGTTGCGAGCACGAGGTGAGAGAAACGGGCTCGCGGAGGCGGACGGTGACTGACCGTGCTCCGGCGCGGGCCCCGAGCCGGGAGCGCCGCGCGAGGGACGATGCAGAGCGCCAGGGACGGAACGGGCGCCGTGATGCCGATGACGGCATCGCGCCCCGGCGGCCCCGCCGGCTGCAATCGGACGGAATGCGGGCTGCGCGCCTGGCCGCGGAACACGTCCTTGCGCTGACCGGGCGTTGCCCGGAGAACGTGGTCTCGGTGGCGCGCGATGAGGACGGCTGGCAGGTGGGAGTGGAGGTTCTGGAGCTGCGCCGCATCCCTGAGACCACCGACATCCTGGCCATCTACGAGGTCATCCTCGACGCCAACGGTGACCTGGTCCGGTGCGAGCGCGGGCGGCGCTACCACCGCGGACGCGCCGAGGAAGATCTGTGACCGGGCCTAAGGGGGCGTATGACCCACCCATGGAGTCCGGCGTCCGCTAGTGCCTCGCGGCTCCCGACCCATCGCGAGCCCGCCAACCTCGTCGATGTTCTGGAACGCGTGCTGGACAAGGGCATCGTCGTCGCGGGCGACATTCGCGTGGACCTGCTCGACATCGAGTTGCTCACTATCCGCCTGCGCCTGCTCATCGCGTCGGTTGATCGGGCAAAGGAAATGGGAATCGACTGGTGGGAGCACGATCCGACGCTCTCGTCCGGGGCCAGGGACCTGGCTGCCGAGAACCGGCTACTGCGAGAGCGCATCGGCGCTCTTGAGGCCGACCGCTCCAATTCGGCAACTTCCGGAAACGGGCACGCTGGCACGACTCACGGGCCGGCCCCGCGCCGTAGGAAGCCATCACAGTGAGTACGTCAGCCGAAGTGCGCAGCCGCTGCCGGATCGACGCCAACGCTGGATCCCGCGCGGACCGAGCTAACTGGCTCTATGCGATCGCCCGCAACCTCGATCGAGTTGAACTCGCTAGCCTGCAGGGCGTCGGCGGAGGGCAGATCCGCCTGCTCGGGAGCGGCCCGCTGACGGCCGTCGTGGAGTCGGTAGATCCCGGTGAATTCAGCGCCGAAAGACTGCAGGCCCGGTTGTCGGACCCGGCGGAGCTTGAAACAGTCGCCCGACGTCACCACGACGTGGTCGTCGCTGTCGCCGCGTTGGGTTCGGCGCTGCCGTTGCGCTTGGCTACCGTGTACCTGAGCGACGACCGCGTGCGCAGCCTGCTGTCTGAGCGCGACGAGGAGTTCTGCCAGACGCTCGGCTGGCTGGCCCATCGCACCGAGTGCGGTGTCAAGGTCTGGGCCGATCCAGACATGCTGCGTCACGATCGCGGGACATCCGGGAAGTCAGCTGGCGGCCCTGACGGGCGGCCGGGCGGTGCCAAGCCATCGGGTGCTGCTGAACAGTCCGGTGCCGCATACCTATCGCGACGACGTGCGGAACTGGCCGCGCAAGCCGAGGGCCGGCTCCTCGCGGCCCGATGCGGAGAGGAGATACACGCGGCGCTCGGGCCGCTGGCCGTTGCCTCGCACCTGCACTCGCTCCACGACACGGGCGCAACCGCTGACGCCGGCCTTCAGGTGCTCAATGCGGCTTACCTCGTCGAGTCGGCGTCCCTGCCAGAGTTCGCCGAATTCGCCAGGGCGATCACGGCACAGACAGGAGCACTGCGGGTCGCTGTGACCGGACCGTGGCCACCTTACTCGTTCGCCGACGGACCGAGCGACTGACCATGTCGGCGCTCACCACCGGGGAGCTGGCTGCCCGTACACCCCATCCGCACGTAGCGTTCGTCGACCTGCTTGATCGTGTTCTCGCTGGCGGTGTCGTGATCGTCGGCGACGTTACGCTCTCGATCGCCGACGTCGAGCTCGTCAGCATCTCGCTGCGCGCACTCGTGACCTCCGTCCGGGCAGACCTGGCGGCGCGCGACCAAGGCTTCGGCGAGGTCGCGAGTGACCAGCGGGCATAGCGTCCGGCGCCGGGGATCAGAGCAGCAGGTTGGGCTGACCAACCCCGTCTTGCCCGTTCCCCGTATATCAAGCCATATCGCCATGGACCACGACACTGTCGAGCGCGGCCTGGCCAGCCTGGTGCTGACGATCGTCGAGATGCTCCGGCAACTCATGGAGCGCCAGGCCATCCGGCGGGTCGACCAGGGAGATCTGACGGATGAGCAGATCGAGCAGATCGGGTCAACGCTGATGGCGCTCGACAGCCGCATGTCCGACCTTTGCGACTACTTCGAGGTAACCAGAGAGGAGCTGAACCTCGACCTCGGGCCGCTCGGCCCGCTATTGAGCCGGGACTGATCTGTCGTCGGCATGGGTCAAGCCGCCCAGCGACCGGACTGCCGGCGGCAGGGACC
>DASXKI010000316.1:0-18353 GCA_036496945.1 Streptosporangiaceae bacterium
GACGCGCACGGTTCAGGTCCGTGTGTCCGAAAGGACGTGAGGGTTCAAATCCCTCCTCGCCCACCCTTCGTCCGCGTGCGTGCCCTGGCGGCCCTCCCCTGGCGACACTCTGGCTAGCCTGGCCGCAGCTTAGGCGCAGGATGCGGTCCTTGTCACCGGGATCGGCCCTGCTGTCACCTCCTCTGACACCATGAGCGACATGACCGCAGCGGAGGCCCTCAGCCGTGCCAGCCAGGTCGCCGAGAAAATTTTGTTCCCGTCTGCGCTGAATGTCGATGCCGCGGACCGGATCCCTGCCGGGCACCTCGACGCGCTTGCCGAGGCCGGGTTGTACGGACTGGCCGGCCCGGTGTCCGCTGGCGGCCTCGACGCCGATCTGGCCACGTTGTGCGGTGTGATCGAGATCATGTCGGGCGGCTGCCTGGCGACGACCTTCGTCTGGCTTCAGCACCACGGGGCGGTGCGGGCGCTTGCGGCATCGCAGAACTCGGTCCTGCGTCACCGCTGGCTGGAGCCACTCTGCCGCGGCGCAAAGCGAGCCGGAATCGCACTCGGCGGTGTCCGGCCCGGCCCGCCGCTGCTGCGGGCACGCGCGGTCCCCGGCGGCTACGTCCTTGACGGGTCAGCGCCGTGGGTGACGGGCTGGGACATGATCGACGTGGTGCACACCCTGGCGCGAGACGAATCCGGCAACCTCGTCGCGGCCCTGCTGACGGCGGAGGTCAGCGCCACGCTCTCGGCGAGCCGGCTCGAGCTGGTGGCGGTGAATGCCAGCCGCACGGTCGAGCTCACGTTCGCTGACCACTTCGTGCCGGCCGACCTCATCACCGGCGTCACGCCGCACGCGCAGTGGCTGGCCAGGGACGCAGGCAGCCTGCGGACCAACGGCTCCCTGTCACTCGGGGTCGCCGGTCGCTGCTGCCGGCTACTCGGCCAGGTCGCCGGGCAGGCTGATCAGTCTCCAGGCGGTTCCGGGCCGCTGGCGGCCGAGCTTGAGGCGCGCCGTATCGCGCTCGATACCCCGGTGCTGGAAGGCGACGGGGCGCCGGAGTCAGGCGCGGCGTCGATGCCCGCGGCCCGGGCTGCCGCGAGCGCGTTCGCCTTCCAGGCGGCCGGCCTGCTCGTGGCGGCGGCGGGCAGCCATTCGATCCTGACCGGCGCGCATCCGCAGCGGCTGGCCAGGGAGGCGCTGTTCCTGCTCGTGTTCGGCTCCCGTCCGGCCATCAAGGATCACCTTGTCGCGCTGCTGACTGCGCGCGGCGCTGACGTTCGCGGCACTGACGTTCGCGGCACTGACGTTTGCGGCACTGACGTGTGCGACACCGCCAATTGACCAGATCAGGCACAATCGATGTGTGCCTGAACTACCTGAGGTGGCGGCCCTCGCTGCCGATCTGCGCGAGCGCGCAGTCGGCCGCGAGATCGACCGGGCCGATGTCGCCGAGTTCTCCGTGCTCAAGACCTACGACCCGCCACTGACTGCACTGCGAGGCGCGCGGATCACCGGGACGTCGCGGCGCGGCAAGTTCCTTGACCTGGTCGCCGAGCCAGCTGGCGGCGGCACCGAGCTGCACCTGGTCACGCATCTGGCCAGGGCCGGGTGGCTGCGCTGGCGGGACGCGCTGCCAGAAACTCCGCCCAAGCCGGGCAAGGGCCCGCTGGCGTTCCGGGTCAGGTTCACCGACGGATCGGGGTTCGACCTGACCGAGGCTGGCACGCGCAAGCGGCTGGCGGTCTACCTGGTGACCGATATCGAGCAGATTCCCGGTGTCGCCTCGCTCGGGCCCGAGCCGCTCGACCCAAGCTTCACGCCGGAGGTACTGGCCGGGATCCTGGCCGGCCGGCGCACGCAGATCAAGGGCGTGCTAAGGGACCAGAAGCTCATCGCCGGGATCGGCAATGCCTACTCCGACGAGGTACTGCACGCGGCGAAGATGTCGCCGTTCCGGCTCGCCTCCAGCCTGACGCCGCAGGACGTCGCCGACCTGCACTCCGTCATCGTCGGTACCCTCACCGAGGCAATCGGCCGGTCGGACGGGCTGGCGGCCAGTGACCTGAAGAAGGAAAAGAAGGCGGGCCTGCGCGTCCACGGCAAGGCAGGCGAGGCCTGCCAGGTGTGCGGCGACACGGTGCGTGAGGTGTCGTTCGCCGACTCAGCGCTCCAGTACTGCCCGACATGCCAGACCGGCGGCAAGCCGCTCGCCGATCGGCGCCTGTCCCGCCTGCTGAAGTAGCTAGCTACTTGAAGACAGCCGTGAGCTCAGCCCAGCGGGCCAGGTCGCAGCCGCCATCGACGATCGTCTCGCGCACGGTCTTGCCCAGATAGGTGCCAGACACCCTGGCGCGGCCGGCACTGGCCATGATCATCGGGCACATGACATGCCCGCGGCGCGAAGCGAACAGACTGGCGCCCGCCAGCAGCCTGGAGCACGCGGCGGCGGGATCGGGGGTAGTGCCGCCAGCCGGCTCGCAGCGCAGCGTGTAGTGGGTCGCCGGACCGCTGGCGGACGCTGCGAACGTCACGTCCAGCGACACCCTGGCGGCCGAGGCGGTGCTGGCCGACCCCGACGCCGCGGAATTCGAGCTTGCTCCGCTCGCGCCCGGCGCTCCGGCAGTTGGTGCGCCCGTGGTTGGTGCAGCAGTGCTGCCGCAGGCGGCGGCGAGCAGCGCACACGCGGCGACGGCCACGCCGCGCGCCAGCGACATTCGGTACAGGGGCTGTGACCGTACCTCGTCAGGTAGTGGCGTCATGGCCATTGGACGTGCGCTCTCCCTTGCAGGTTCCGTTCACCGAGAGGCGCGAGCTATCGGCGTCGCATCGCACGGTCTGGCGACAAACATGGCCGTTGGCTAAGTTTGCCAGGTGCACTCAGGAACGGTGGAACCGTGATCCTGCCAAAAGACCGCGACCCCCGCTTCATCACGATCCGCCGCGGCGGGACGCTCACGGACTCCGACCACCGGCTGCTGGCTTTGTGGGCTGCCGCGTGCGCCGAGCATGTCCTGCACCTCTTCGAGTCGGTGCAGCCCTCGGACCCGCGGCCCCGTCTGGCAATCGAGCAGATTCGCGCCTGGGCGCGAGGCGAAATCAGGATGTCTCAGTCCCGCGCGGCGGGCGGCCATGCCATGGCTGCGGCAAGAGAGCTGAGCGGAGCCGCTCGGCACGCCGCATATGCTGCCGGCCAGGCTGCGGTGGTGGCGCATGTCGCCGCACACGAGCTCGGTGCTGCGGCCTACGCGATCAAGGCCGCGCGTGCGGCGGCCGCCGGCGGCGAGGGTGAGAGCGTCGGCCGGATCGAGTGCCGTTGGCAGCGCGAACAGCTTCCGGATGCGATTCGCGAACTCGTCCTGGAAGATCAGCTGTTGCGAAACAAGATCTGCTGGTCGGTGTTCGACTGCTGAATGTTTGCGCAGTTCACCGACCGTTAGCCGGGACCAGGTGGGACCATGAGGCCGTGCGGTGGAAGAAGCTATCGGTGGCGCAGCGCGACCGCGATCGGATCGACGGGACGGCCCGCTCCGTGATCGAATGCGCCGCCGACGCTATCATCGCGGTCGGCTCGGACCGCCGGGTGACGGTCTGGAATCCGGCGGCGGAGCAGCTGTTCGGCTGGAGTGCCGTCGAGGTCGTCGGCCTGGAGCCGCCGTTCGTGCCGGAGGAACTGCGGGCCGAGCACAACGCGGTACTCGAGCGGGTCGCCAGCGGCGGCCACGTCTCGTTCGCCACGCGCCGCGCCCGCAAGGACGGCTCGATGGTTGACGTGCGGATCGACGCGAGCCAGATGGTCGACAGCGCCGGAGAGGTAACCGGCTGGGTCTGGGTCTGCCATCGCAGTGGCGACGACGAGGCCGTCCGGCACTACATGGCCGAGCGAGCCAGGGTCGTGCGGCGCCTCGGCGATGTCGTCGCCGACATGAATGCACAGCTCGACCTGGAATCAGTGCTGGACCGGATCGCCGCCAGCCTGCGGGAGCTGACCAGAGCCGATGCAGGCGGCTTCGTGCTGATAGAGAAGGACAGGCTCCGGCTGGTGAGCCTGGACGGCCTGCCAGCTGAGCTGCGCGGCCGGACAGCCGATCTGCAAAGCAGCATGGTGGGCCAGCTCATGCGGTCCGGCAAGACCGTGCTGATGGCCACTAGCGACTCGGGCGGCTTCGACGACCTGATCTGGGCCGCGCTGCCGGGCCTGCACACGATCACGCTGAGCCTGTCGCATGTGGCCGGGCGGCCCTACGGCGCCCTCTACGCGCTGTACAGCGGGCGCAAGGTCGGCCACGTGGAGCTGGAACTGCTGGAGCTGCTGGCCGGGCACGCCAGCGTCGCGCTCTCCAACGTCACCGCGTTCGAGGAAGTGGTCCGGCAGCGCGCCCACGAGCGAGCGGTGATCGACGCGAGCGCGGACGGCATCGCGGTACTGGACTCCGAGGGCCTGGTGCGCCAGTGGAATCCGGCCGCGCACCAGCTGACCGGGCTGTCCCCTGAGCTGGCCGCCGGCAGGCACCCGCCGTTCCCGCTGCCCGAGCCCGGCGCGAAGCTGACGTACAAGCTCGCCAATGGCCGCTGGATCGACCTGCTCTGCACCGGCCTGAGCGGCCGCGGCGAGAAGGTGCTCGACTTCCGCGATATCACCGCAGCGAAAGAGCTGGAGGAGGCTAAGGACCTGTTCCTGGCGACGACCAGTCACGAGCTGCGGACGCCCATCACGGTGGTGCAGGGCTTCGCCAGCACGCTGGCGAACCGGTGGGAACAGCTGGCCGACGCCGACCGCAGGTCCGCCGTGCAGACCATCGCCGACCGGGCGGGGTCACTGGCCAGGCTCGTCGAGCAACTGCTGCTCGGCTCGAGGGCCGGTGCTGATCAGCTGCAGGTCAGTAACGGCCCGTTCGACCTAGCGGGTCTGCTGCGCGGCTCGGTCGTGGCGTTCCGGCCGTTGTCGGACCGGCACATGCTCGAGCTCGACATCCCCGACAGGCTGCCGCAGGCCAACGGGGACCCGATGGCGACCGACATCATCATCGGGCAGCTGCTGGAGAACGCCTTCAAGTACTCGCCAGAGGGCGGCGCTGTCACGGTCAGGGCATGGGCGGACGGCGACACCATCGAGGTGATCGTTCAGGACCAGGGCATCGGCATCAGGCCTGAGGACCGGGAGCGAGTGTTCGAGCGGTTCGTGCAAGGCGAGGCTGGCGATCGCCGCAGATTCGGCGGTATCGGCCTCGGCCTGTACATCGTCAGGCAGCTTGCCGAGGCACAGGACGGCGAGATCGCCGCCGAAGGGTGCGACGGCCCTGGCACGACAATGCGCCTGCGGCTCCGCGCCGCCAGCACGGAGCAGGCCAGCACGGAGCAGGCCAGCACGGAGCAGGCCAATACCGAGCAGGCCAGCACCGAGCACGCCGGTGCAGATGGGGCGCCTGCTGACGCCGAGCCTGCCCAGGTTATTCGCTAGGGCGCTGGCGCGACTCCGGTCAGGCCTTGACGGGAGTCGCAGCCTCGGCCTTGAGACGCTGCCCGGTTGCGGGATCGCGCACCACCGCAGTGCCGCCGGATGCGGCGATGTACCGGTCGATGATGCCGATGACATCCTCGCCTTCCATCACTATCTGGCCGCGCTCCATCCAGATCACCCGGTTGCAGGTCAGCTCGACCTCCTCCAGGTTGTGCGCGACGAGGAAGACGGTTCCGGCCTCCTGGCGGAGCTCCTCGATCCGGGCGTGGCTCTTGACCCGGAACTCGGCGTCGCCGGTCGCCAGCGCCTCGTCGACTAGCATCACATCGTGGCTCTTGGAGGCCGCAATGGCGAAACGCAGCCGGGAGCCCATGCCGGAGGAGTAGGTCTTCATCGGCAAGTCGATGAAGTCGCCGACGCCGGAGAAATCCACGATGCTCTGGTACTTGTCCTTGGCCTCTTGCTTGGTCATGCCCATGGCCAGGCAGCCGAGTATTACGTTGCGCTCGCCAGTAAGGTCGTCGAGCAGCGCGGCGTTGACGCCGAGCAGAGATGCCTCGCCAGTGGTATAGACGTTGCCCTGCTCGGGCGGCAGCAGGCCGGCGATGGCCCGCAGCAGCGTGGACTTGCCGGACCCATTGCGGCCGATGACGCCGACAGCGTCGCCCCGGTTGGCCACGAACGAGATGCCGCGGATGGCGTGCACCTCGCGGATGGAACCGCGAGTATTGCGGCCGACCATCCGCAGGAGCGCCGTCGCGGCCGTGCCGCGATCGCCGCCTGCTCCGTAGACCTTGTACACGATGTGCAGGTCGTCAACGATCACCATCGGGTCAGCCACGGCCGTACCTCGCCTCCGCGCGCCAGAAGAAGAAGAAGCCGACTACTGCGGCGACAACCGCCCACCCAATTGCGTAATACCAGAAGTGGGCAGGGTTGGCGTAGGGGTGACAGTAGGCGCTGTCGTACTGATATTTCGCGGGCGCGTTCAGCTTGTGGCCCAGCGTGGCCCAGGTATGGCACAGCGCGCTGTTGAAGGGCTTGCTGCCCGGGGCGCTGAGCCGCTGACTCTGGAGCAGGGCATTGCGCATCAGCGTGATGTACAGCGCAGCTGGGTTGAGTTCAAGCAAAGACACAGCCCAGGGGTACTGCTTAAGGTCCAGCGTCTGGATGTTGAACAGTACGCCGGATACATACAGCCAAGTCCGCATCAGGAACGGCAGCAGCTGGCTGAAGTCGTTGACCTGCGAGCCGAGCCGCGCCACCAGCAAGCCGACGCCGACGTTAAAGATTGTCTGGAGCAGCAGCGCGGGGATCACAAGCAGCCAGTACCAGGTGAGCGGCTCGCCCGTTGCCAGCACGATGGCGACCAGCACGACCATCGACAGGAACATCTGCTGAAGCTCGATCATCACGTACGCGAGCGGCAGCGATGCGCGCGGGAACTGGAGGGCGCGGATCAGCGGCAGGCTGTCGGTGATAACGCTGGACGCCGAGATGAAGGCCCGCTGGGTGAAGTTGAAGACGAACACCCCGGTCACCAGGAACGCGAGGTAGTTCGGGATGCCGCGGTTGATGTGCAGCAGCAGCCCGAAGATGAGGAAGTAGACACCCGCGTTCAGCAGCGGGGTCAGCACCTGCCAGAGCTGTCCGAGCTTGGCCTCGGTGTACATGGCGATGTTGCGCGCCGTCGCGAACGCGAAGATGAAGTGCCGCCGGCGCCACAGCTGGTACAGGTACTCCGACACGGAGGGGCGCTGTGCGCTCGGCCGCAGGCCGTACCGGCGGGCCAGCTCGGCGAGCGGCTCACCGTCGACCTCCGCCGACAGAACCGCCACATCCCCCGTCTGAAGCTGGCCGGGCGCCGACAGCCGGCCTGCGTTGGGGTCGCGGTTAGCGGAACGGCCTGCCAGCTTGGCACGCTTTGGTGTCTCCTGGTCGGTCACGTTCCGCTCCTGCCGGCCGGTGAGTTGTGGAGGGCAACTATCACGGCGCGACTGTACCATCGCTGTCGTTGTACGATACAACTGTTGTCATGGCCAACCAGTCTCCGGATGAAGGTGAACTGGAGCACCTGCTGACCCAGCTGCTGCGGATGGTATCGCCTGCCTTGACCGCCGATGATACGTCCGGCCTGACCCGGCCGGCCGTCGGCGGGGGCGACGAACCGCACGTGCCAGATCTGGCGACGCCATCAGCCCAGGCTAAGCCCGCCGGCGAGCCCGTCTCTGCTGGCGAGCTCGGGCCCGCCGCCGAGACTGTGTCTGCTCGCGAGCTCGGGCCGGCCGCCGAGCGCGTGTCGGCGGACAAGCCATTGCCCGCCCTGTCGGCGTCTGAGGCGCGCGCGCTGATCGAGCTCGTCTCTGCCCGTGGCATCGCCCAGGGTGAGCTGGCCTCGCTGCTGGGCCTGGACAAGAGCACTGTCAGCAGGCTGGCGGCCGGGCTGGAGCGCAAGGGCTGGATCCGGCGTGGCCGGGACGAGGGCAACCAGCGTTACGTCAGGCTGTACCTGACGCCGCAGGGCGGCGACGTCGCGGCCAGAGTCTGGCAGGCGTGGCAGTCCCGGCAAGCCCGCATACTGGCCGCGCTCTCCGCCGACGAGCGCGCTGGCCTGAGCGCGGGCCTCGGCGGGCTGGTGCGCGGACTTGCCGCCGAAGGCCTGCTCAGCGAGCCAACCGGGAACGGCACGTAGGACGCTGCCGCTGAGCGGCACAGCGAGCGGCAGCCAGGTTCTCGTCGCCCATGCCCGCGGAAGGCATTGCGGGCGGTTTCCCGTCCGGCGGGGCGGGGCATTCCGGTCGCAGCGGTTCTCCACATGGCGTCGCGCATTTGGCGAGTTACGCAGGGAGGTGGGGACAGTGGGCACGGTACTGCTGCCTTACACTCCCGCGAGCGTTGCGGTGGCACGGCAGCGACTGGCCGCCGACCTGGTTGCAGCGGGAATCTTCGCCGGGGCGGTCGGCGATGCAGTACTTGTCGTCAGCGAACTGCTGAGTAACGCGATCCGGCATGCCAGGCCGCTGCCGGGCTCGAGCGTCCAGGTCGCGTGGGCTCTCGATGACGATGCGGTCGAGGTCGCGGTGAGTGACGGCGGCGCACCAACAAGGCCCGCTCCGGCCCAGCCGACGCTGTCCTCACTCGGTGGTCGCGGTCTCGGCGTGGTCGAGAACCTGGCCAGGTCGTGGGGCGTCAGATCCGATGACGGCGGACTGACAGTCTGGGCAGTGCTAGCCGCCCCACCCGCTAGGTACCGCGCCACCGTGCCGAGCGAGGAGCCGCCGGCTGCTGTTCACACGGCCAGGCGTAACCACCGGCCGAACTGGTAATACCTCATCCAGCGGGTGCAGTCCCGGGGTCGCCGGGGGGCGGCATCGGGCGAGGAGTCGGTACCCGCGGCACGGCGGTGACTGCGGGGGGAAATCGTGAGCCAGCTCCAGGGCGTGGATAGCGAGATCGGCCAGCTCAGGACCGTACTCGTGCATAGACCCGGCCTGGAACTCCAGCGGATCACGCCGCGGCACTCCGACCGCCTGCTGTTCGGCTCGCTGCCGTGGGTCAGCAAGGCCAGGCAGGAACACGACATGCTCTGCCAGGCCCTGCGCGACCAGGGCGTGCACGTGCTGTATCTCACCGAGCTCTTGCAGGATTGTCTGGAGTACCAGGTCGCCAGGGATGAGGCGGTCCGCCTGGCGGTCGCCGACGCAAGTCTGGGCGACGAGCTGCGCGGTCAGCTGCGGGCGCACCTGGAGGATCTCGAGCCGGAGCAGCTGGCGCAAGTCCTGATCGCCGGGCTCACTCCGGAGGAGCTGAAAATCGGCCACGGCGTGGTCTTCGAACTGCTGGACCGGCACGATTTCGTGCTCGACCCGCTGCCGAACCTCGTCTTTGCCAGGGATTCGAGCTTCTGGGTCGGCGATCAGGTGGCTGTGGCCAGCCTCATATCGAGCCGCAGGCGGCGGGAAACCGACCTGGCGACCATTATTTACCGGCACCATCCGAGATTCGCCGGGACCAAGTGGCTCTACGAGGCCGACCTGGAGCGCATCGACGGGGGTGACGTGCTCCTGCTAGCGCCCGGAGTCGTGGCGATCGGGGTTGGCCAGCGCACGGCTCCGGCTGGAGCGGAGCGCCTGGCCAGGCGGCTCTTCGATACCGGCCTCGCCCATACGGTGCTCGCGGTACCGATCAGCCAGCACAGTGGTGCCGGGTATCTGGACACCGTCTGCGCGGTGCTGGACGTCGATGCCGTCTGCATGCACCCGGCTGTGGCGTATGCGCTGACCGCCCACACCATTTACCCGCGGGCCGACGGGATGCGCATGTCCAGGCCGCGGCCGTTCCTGGAGGCGGCTGCGCAGGCGATGTGCATCGAGAGGCTGCACGTGATCGATTCCGGCATCGACCCGCTCTGGGGCCAGCCCGGCCAGCGCGATGACGGGAGCAATGTGCTCGCCATCGGCCGCCGAGTAGCCGTGAGCCACGAGCGCAACTCCGAGACCAATGCCCGGCTTGAGGCCGCCGGGGTACGGGTGATCAGCGTGCCCAGCAGCGAGCTCGGCAGCGTGCGCGGCGGCCCGAGGTGCATGACCTGCCCGATCAGCCGAGAGCCCGCTGCGATGCCGGCCGGCATCGGCACGGACCCTGGCCGGCGCGCCCAGGTGCGGCTCGACGGCCGCCCGCAGGGGCTGACCGGGATATCGGTGCCGGACTCGCGCCCGGCCAGCCAGCCAGGACCTGTCGAGATGCCGCCAGTCCTGACCCCGGCGTCAGCAGGCAACGGTGGAGTAGCTGACCGCGATCAGGCCGAACTGGCGTCGGCCAGTTTAGAGCCGGCGGCGTGACCGGCCCGAACGGTGGCCAAGCCGGAAGGCGCCGAACGCCACACAGACCGCACCCACGATCAGAGCGATCATCGCGAGCCAGATAAAGGTCCTGACGACCTCCAAGGCCACCAGCACGATGAAGATCGCGGCGCCGATCACAACCAGCGTGCGAAGCATGCTTCCACGCTACGTCTGCCGTCCGGGGCCAGGCCAGGAGGGCCGCCGGCAGTCGGGAGCCACCGTCCGGAGCAGCAGGAAATGGTAAGTCCTCGGCTGGCAAAGTTCCCGTGCTAAATCGCTCGTAACCGGTCGCGCGGACCTGCCCATCTAGCCGGCATCAGCGCGGACCCGGTAGTCTGCGGCAGGTGGAGCTAAAGGTCACGACCAGGTCGCAAGGCGATCACACCGTCATCTCCGTGATGGGCGAGATCGACCTGTACACGGCGCCGAGACTCCAGTCTGAGCTGATGACCGCCCTGAGCGGCAGTCCGGCGCGCCTGATCGTGGACATGTCCCAGGTGGATTTCTGCGACTCCACTGGCATCAACGTGCTCCTGGCCGCGCACCGGCAGGCGCGCGAGCGCGGCGGTGAGCTCCAGCTCGCCGGGCCGGGCTCGGCGACCAGGAAGGTGCTGCAGGTCACCGGGCTGGAGTCGGTCTTCACAGTGCTCGACGATCCCGTCCAGACGACTGGCCAGTAGGTCCTGACTGGTGGGCTGCGCGCCGCACTAGGATCGCTGGCATGCCGTCAGGCGACCTTGCGATCATCATCCCAGCTAAGAACGAAGCCGATCGTGTCGCCGCGACGGTCGAGGCCGCTACCTCGCTGTCAGGCGCGGACATCGTCGTGGTCGTCGACGACGGCTCGACCGATGAGACCGCGGGCGCGGCCGCCGCGGCCGGAGCGCATGTGGTCAGGCACGCGCGCAATCGCGGCAAGGCCGCGGCCATGGAAACTGGCGCGGAGGCCGTCCGGCTCATCGAGCAGGGTGCGGCGGGACCCATTGTCACCGGGTCCGGGCCTCGTCACCTGCTGTTCCTCGACGCCGACCTGGCCGGCAGCGCGGCCCAGGCTGGGCCGCTCGCCGATCCGGTGCGCGCGGGTACCGCGGACATGACGATCGCGGTCTTCACGACCAGGGTGCGCCAGGGCGGATTCGGCATCGTCACGACGATGTCCGGGGCGGGTATCGAGCGAGCGACCGGCTGGCGGCCCACCCAGCCGCTCAACGGACAGCGCTGCCTGACTAGGGCCGCCTTCACCGCTGCGCTGCCGCTCGCGGCCGGCTGGGGGATCGAGACGGGCATGACCATCGACCTGCTGCGCAAGGGCATGCGCATCACCGAGGTGGAGGTGCCGCTGTCGCACCGGGCGACCGGCAACGACTGGCGGGCTCAGGTCCACCGGCTGCGCCAGCTTGCCGACGTCACCAGAGCTCTCGCCGTGCGCGACCCGGCTATCTGGCGGCTGCGGCGTTATTACAGGTAGGGTCCCGAGGTCCGTGGCATGTGCTGCATGTCCTCGGGCTCGGCGCTCTGCGGCATCATGCCCGGCGGTAGCGCTCGCCGCATCTGCTCAAGCTGGGCCCTGGCCGCCATCTGCTGGGCGAACAGGGTCGTCTGGATGCCGTGGAACAGCCCCTCGAGCCAGCCGACCAGCTGAGCCTGGGCGATCCGGAGCTCGGCTTCACTGGGCACCGCATCCTCGGCGAATGGCAGCGAGAGCCGCTCGAGCTCCTCGATCAGCTCGGGTGCCAGGCCGTCCTCTAGCTCCTTGATCGAGCTGGCGTGGATCTCCTTCAGCCGCACCCGGCTCTTCTCGTCCAGCGGGGCGACCCTGACCTCCTCGAGCAGCTGACGGATCATGTTCCCAACTCGCATGACCTTGGCCGGCTGCTCGATCATCTCGGTCACCGGCCGCTCGCGGGATTGCTGCACATCCGTCTCGGTCGCCACGCCGTCCGGCCCGACGACGACGATCCTGGGACTGTCGTGAATCTCACCGTTCGTCTGCTCAGTCATATTGCCTAGTCTGCCGGCGGCCGGGCGCAAGCTGGTAATCGGGGTCGGCTCACCCGCCAGTGGTGGTTCCTGCGGTGGTCGCCGCCGTGGTCGCCAGGAGGATCTTGCCGACGTGCGCGCTGCCGTCCATCAGCCGGTGCGCCTCGGCCGCGTACTCGAGCGGCAGGACCGTCTGAATGACCGGCCTGACCTGGCCGGAGCTAACCAGCGGCCACAGTTCGCGGCGTACCCCTGCCACGACCGCCGCCTTCTCGGCACCCGGTCGTGATCGAAGTGTCGAGCCGTGCACGGTGGCACGCTTGCGCATCAGCTGCCCCAGGTCGAGCTCGCCGCTCATCCCGCCCTGCATGCCAATCACTATCAGCCGGCCGCCAGTCGCGAGCGCCGTGACGTTCTGCGAAAGGTAGGTACCGCCCATGATGTCGAGGATGACGTCGGCGCCCTGTCCGTCGGTGATCTCCAGCACGGCAGCAGCGAAATCCTGCTCTCGATAGTTGATGGTCAGCTCGGCGCCGAGTTCGCGGCACCTGGCAAGCTTGCCGGCCGAGCCAGCCGTGCACGCAACCCGCGCGCCGAGCGCGCGGCCGACCTGGATGGCCATCGTCCCGATGCCGCTGGCACCGCCGTGCACGAGCAGCGTCTCGCCTGGCGTGAGCCGGCCATAGCCGACGATGTTGGAATGGACGGTGCAGGACACCTCCGGCAGCGCCGCAGCGTCGCGCAGGCTAACGCCCGCCGGGATCGGTAGCAGTTGGCCGACCGGGACGGCGACCTGCTCGGCGTAACCGCCGCCTGCCAGCAGCGCGCATGCCTCGTCGCCTAGCTGCCAGCCCGCCACCCCGGCACCGACCGCGGTAATCCGGCCCGAGCATTCCAGGCCCGGATACGGCGGTGCGCCTGGCGGCGGCGGGTAGAAACCCTGGCGCTGCGCGAGATCGGCGCGGTTGACGCCGGCGGCAACGGTCGTGATGACGACCTCGCCGGCGGCCGGCACCGGATCGGGTACTTCGCGGACCTTGAGCACGTCTGGTCCGCCTGGCTCGTCGATGACAACCGCGCGCAACAGGGCCTCCGTCAGCGATATCCCAGTGGCGGAGGGTGTGGGATTCGAACCCACGGTGACACTCGCGCGCCACAACGATTTTCAAGACCGTCGCCCTCGGCCACTAGGCGAACCCTCCGCCGATAACGATAGCGGTGCCCGACCAGGCGCCGGGCTGTGCCAGGTGATGAGTAGGCTCACCGGTGGAAGGAGACCGCATGCTACCCCCGTTCGGCTTGCCGGCCGTGCTGACGCAATGGCAGTTCGCGCCGATCGTGACGGGGTTCGCCATTGCTGCGGTCGGCCTCTACAGCTGGGGCGTTATCCGGGTGGCGAGGCGGCATCCGGCGCGGCCCTGGCCGGCCTGGCGCACCTGCCTGTTCATCGCGGGCATCGCCGTCATCGTGCTGGCCACGCAGAGCGGCATCGGCGCGTACGACGACCTGCTGTTCTATGACCACATGGTGCAGCACCTGATGCTGCTCATGGTGGCGCCGCCCCTGCTGATCGCGGGCCAGCCGCTCACGCTGCTCCTGCACGCCAGCCGGAATCCGCTGCACACCTGGACCAAGCAGGCTCTCAGGTCGCGCGTCGCGAGCTTCCTGACCTGGCCGCTGTTCGGCGCGGTGGCGTATGCCCTCGCCGTGGCGGCCACGCACCTGAGCGGCCTGGCGAACCTTGTCGAGCAGAACCAGACAGCGCACAACGCTGAGCACGCGCTGTTCGTGCTGATCGGCTACCTGTTCTTCCTGCCGATCCTCGGCAGCGAGCCGATCCGCTGGCGGCTGTCGTACCCGGTCCGCTTCGTGATCCTGGTCCTGCTCATGCCGGTGGACACCTTCACTGGCCTGGCGCTCGGCTATGGCAGCGCTAGCTCGCCCGGCGTGCCGGCTGGCCCGCGGCCGGCCTGGGCGCCCAGCCCCATCTCCGACTTGCATCTGGGCGGGGCCCTGATGTGGGTCGCCGGGGACGGCATCATGTTCGGCCTGATGATGCTCGTGTTCCTGATGTGGAGCAGGGATGAGCGCTCGGCCGTCAGCGCCCGCAGCTGGTTCGAGCGGGCCAGGCAGGAGAACCTCGCCACGCTCGTCGCCTCGCAGCGGCCGGCCGCGGTCACCGGACCTGACGATGGCGTGGCCGCGGCTAGCCGGAGCGGCATCGACGACGACGACCACCTGGCCGCATACAACGCGTACCTCGCCAGGCTCCATGAGCCACCAAGAGCCGGGCCGAGCTAGGCGTCGGCGAGTTCGACGGTCGGCCCCGTTCCCTGAAGATTTTTCTGGTGTCTGTGAACCTGAGCCGATCGCGGTGCGTGCTACTAGGCAGCACCGTGCCGTGGCCGCACCCGTTGGCGCGGGGCGTCGCCCGCCGGGCACAGGTAGCGGACTAATGGCCCCGTCCACTGGCTGGCCCGGCGGGCTACCGTATGCCGGGCCGCGGATGTCAGGGTCGCCGACACGCCGGCGAGCAGTTTCTACGTCAATCTAAGGTTTCCGCTAGATCCGCCCATACTCTCCTGTGCATGGACCCTGTGCGCAATCCCTACGCACCGGGCGCAGGTCAGCGGCCGCCAGAGCTAGCTGGCCGCGACCGGGAGATCGGCCAGTTCGCGGTCGTGTTGGAGCGAGTGGCCCGCGGCCGCCCAGAGCGCAGCATGGTGCTCACCGGGCTTCGTGGGGTGGGCAAGACCGTGCTACTGAACTCGTTCCGGTCCATGGCGATGCAGCGGCTGTGGGGCACCGGCAAGCTGGAGGCGCGGCCTGATCAGTCGATCCGGCGGCCGGTTGCCAGTGCCCTGCACATGGCGGTACGCGAGCTTGCGCCGCGGCATCGGGCCCCGGAGCGGATCGATCACTTCCTCGGCGTGCTCAAGGCGTTCGCCGCACGGGACAGCCGGGCGCCTAAGGGCTCGATTGTGACCCAGCTCGGCATCGATGCTCCCGCCGTCCGCGGCCGGGCCGACTCCGGCGATCTCGAGGTCGACCTCACCGAGCTGTTCGCCGACGCCGCGTCGGTAGCCGCGGACCTAGGCGTCGGCATCGCGCTCTTCGTCGATGAGATGCAGGACATCCCGGCGCCCGACATCTCTGCGCTCTGCGCGGCCTGCCATGAGCTGTCACAGAGCAACGGCCCGCTGATCGTCGTCGGCGCCGGCCTGCCGCACCTGCCGTCGGTGCTGTCGGCGAGCAAGAGCTACTCGGAGCGGCTGTTCCGGTATGTCGCAATCGACCGGCTAGACCGCGAGTCCGCCGACTTCGCGCTGCTGGCCCCGGCCAGGCGCGAGGGCGCCGACTTTGAGTCGGGGGCGCTCGAGGCGCTGTACGCGGCGGCCGACGGCTACCCCTATTTCGTGCAGGCGTACGGCAAGGTGACCTGGGACGTCGCCGCGTCTAGCCCCGTGACGGCGCACGACGTCAGCGTGGCCGGGCCGGTCGCGGCCGGCGAGCTGGCGATCGGGTTCTTCGGCAGCAGGTATGAGCGGGCGACCCCGGCCGAGCGCGAGTACATGCGGGCCATGGCCATGCTGGGCGACGAGCCCGTGCAGACGGCGCAGGTCGCCGAAGAACTTGGCCGCAAGCCGTCGAGCGTGTCGCCGGCCAGGGACAACCTGATCAAGAAGGGCCTGATCTACAGCTCCGAGCGCGGCCTGATCGCGTTTACAGTTCCGCACTTCGGCAGGTTCCTGCGGACCCAGCCAGCCTGAAAGCCGGCCGGTATGACGGAGTATTGGGCTCTCTAGCGTTCAGGCTAGACATCAGTAGAGACCGGCATATCGGCCCTGGTCTGGGTTTCCGCGCCGGCCGTGCCAGCCTGGAACTGCAGCGTGGCGCGCCGAGGCGCGCGCAGCGCCAGCCGTTTCTTCCCGCCAGGGGCCGTCGGCCACGGCAGGGGCTGGCCAGTGGCGCCGTCGACCAGCACCGCGTGAACAGTCGGGCGGCGATGCTGGAGGAACACGGCGAACACCAGATCCGCCGGCCGGTCCTCGTAGCTGCTCGGGTACACCACGTAGCGCCAGCACAGCTCGCGCCAGACATCAGCGGGGACGTCCGAGACGACCAGGCGCGAGTACCGGCGCCACTGCTTGCTGCGCCGCAATGCGGCGAGCGTGCGCGACGACGGCACGTCGCGCAGCTCGCACGGCTCGGAATACCCCAGGCGGATGAGGCCCTCGCCGACCTCGGGAGACAGGGTGCCGATCAGCAGTAACTCGGCGCACAAGATAGCGAGGAGTTCTAGGCCGGCACTGCCGGTCTTCGGCACCCTGATCGCGCCGAGGTCGATAGTCGACAGCGAGGCGACTGCCAGGAACGCGGACCTGGCGATTGTCCGGCCGCTGACCGGCGCCGTGCTGAAGTCACCGAAGCACCCGCAGCCGACATCCGGGCGCACTGTCCGCAGCTCGATCAGCGCGCTGGTCGCGACCAGGAAAAGCAGGCCAGCACCGAGCCGTATGCAGGTGGCAGGCGTCGGGCCGCCAAGGCCGCCGGCCGTGATGATGAGGCCGAGCCCGAGACCGCACTCGATCACGCAGATAGTGATCGCCGCGGGCCGGCGCAGGCTCAGCGGAAACAGGGCAGTCGGGCCGAGGCCTGAGTCGGCCGAGCGGGTCCGCACTGTCCGAGTGAGCTTGGTCAGCCAGCCGCCCACCAGCATGGCCGCCACCAGCGGGATCTGCACCTCGCGGATGGCCGCCAGCACGGACACGGTCATTCGCCTATCGAGATGGTGGCGTTGAAGCAGCCACGTTCGAGTTCGCCGCCGAGCGCGATGAAGCTCGCGAGAGTCAGGTCAGCGACCCGGCCGCGGGGTGATGTCCCGCAGGTCACGCACCGGTCGTTGAAGAGCCGGGCGATGGGGGCGCAGCCGGTCACGGGCAGGAGACAGTCCTTGCCCGTGCAGTCGTTGCTGACGCGCAGCACGCTGCCGATAGCTAGGTACGGCATCCGGGCGAATGCGCGGTCCGAGCCGCTCGCTGCGTCCTCGGCGCACCCGGTCTCCGGGTCCAGTGCCGGATACGCGACGCCCAGGATGCCGGGCGGCTCGTCGTGCGGCTCGTGCCAGGTCGCGGAGCCGCTGATCGAGCTGGGGACGCGGCCGCTAATGAGGGCCGGCTCAGGCATCCGGTTCGCCGGATAGGCGGGCTGCGACGTCGCCGGGGTCATCCCGATGAGCTCGTCATCGCGACGCAGGCCGATGATGTCGACGAGGTAGCCAGGCTCCAGTGTCGGGAAGCGGACCTGGATGCGCCCGACCGCACGCGGCTGGATGGCGATCACCTGGGGCTTCCTGGTGGCGCCCTCGTCCACGAGCAGGGTGCTGCCAAACCGCTCGACGATGATGCCGGTCACCCGCCCGATGTTCGCCCAGATCCGGTCCGCGACATGGCGGCTGGAGGGATGCAGCCTGACCACCGCGTGGTCACCCTGGCGCAGCGAAGCGGGCTCCGTTTGGGCGCCCCGCCAGGCCACCGCATCTGGCCTGAGGGTGAACCGCTGCTCACTGCCAGCGTCGCCGAGGACAAGGACATGCGGGCTCACGTCCAGCACGGTGCCCGAGACCATGCGCGGCAGCTGGGAGGTGTCGGCGAAGCCGCCGCCGTGCGCGGGGTCAGGATCGGGCTGCGGCCGGAAGACGGCAGCCTTCAGCAGGCGCCTACGCGCCACCGCGGCGGCGGCGGTGTCCAGACTCGGGCAGCGGTCACAGCAAGCGAAGCCGGCTGGCGCGCTCGCCATCTGCACCTCCTCCTGGGCCCGTATGAACCCAGCCTCACGACGATGCGTATTTGCCGAGCCTGCCGTCAAGCGGTTTGGTGATCTTTCTTACCTTCAGCGTCAGATATGCGACTAGTCGGCCGGATTGACCAGTTGCCCCATCTGTCAATATCCGTCCGCTCGGGACTCGCCGTTACGCGAGGTAACTGACTGTAATGCCGCTGCGTGGGTACGGTTGGGGTGTGAGCGGCGGGGGCGATCACAGTGGTAATAGCACATACGCGAACGCGGCCGGGATGGC
>DASXKI010000317.1:0-6353 GCA_036496945.1 Streptosporangiaceae bacterium
CTGGCTGTCCTCGCTCGTGAACACGAAGGCGGCCGGAAGCCCGAGCTGGTGGGGCCTGATCCTGCTGGCCGTCGCCGTAGCGGCCGCAGTCGCTGTGGTCGTGTACTGGCTCGGCCCGACCAGGGTGCACAAGCAAGCCCGCGGTCGTGCGGTCCTCGACGGCAAGCCCCGCACCGCCGACGACCATCGCGCCGCCGCTGACCAGTTCGCTGCGAGCGGGAACTACGGCGAGGCGATCATCGAGCGGATCCGTGCCATCGTGGCCGACCTGGAGAGCCGCGAGATCCTCCTCCGCCGGCCCGCGCGCACGGCACGGGAGCTCGCGGCAGAGGCTGGCGCGGCGTTCCGGGCCGAATCTTCCGAGCTGGCCGACGCTGCCCGGCACTTCGACGACATCCGCTACGGCGGCCGCGCTGGCACGGAGTCCGGTTACGGCACTATTCGCGATCTCGATCTCCGGCTCAAGACCGCTACCGCCACCGCCACCGCGGCCGACCAGGCCCGGCCCACGCCTATCCCCGCCAGCTTGCCGCCAGCCGGAACGGCGCTCGCTGGCGCCGACCGTCCCGCTGGACCGGCGCGGTGACCAGCCGCGAGCAGGTGCGCCTGCTGTGGCGCCGATGGCGCACATGGCTGATCATCGGGCTCCTCGTGCTGCTCGGCGGCGCTGGCATCGCCGCGCTGCATCAGCAGCCCGCGAACCAGTACCTGAACCCTGGCGTGGTCACGGCTGACGGGACACACGCGCTCGCCGACATCCTGACCGGTCTCGGGCAGCAGGTGGTCACCGCTACCTCTGTCCCGGCGGCACTCCGCGCTGCCACCCCCGGCTCGACCCTCGTGATCACCAGCCCGCGGTACCTGTCGGACGCTGACTTGTCATCGCTCGCCCGGGTCCGGGCCAGCGTCCTGCTCGTCCAGCCGGATCCGGCGTCGCTGGCCGCGATCGCCGCGCCGGTCAGCCTCATCGGCTCGAGCGGGCCCGTCGTGGTGACCGCGCCTGCGTGCAGCCTGCCCGCCGCCACGCTGGCCGGCACGGCCGACCTGGGCGGCGAGAACTTGCTGCTGGGCACCGCGGCTAGCACAGACCAGCAGTGCTACGCCTCCACGTCCGGGCCGACCCTGGTACAGCTACGGGTTCGCGGCCGCACTGTCACGGTGCTCGGCACAGGCGCGCCGCTCACCAACGCCAGGCTCGCCAGCGCCGGCGACGCCGCGCTCGCCATCAACCTGCTTCCGAGCCACCGGATCGTCTGGCTCGTGCCAGCGGCGGTCGCGGTCGCAGCCGGCGCCACGACCGGCCCGAGAAGCTTCGCCAGCCTGGTGCCGCTGGCTGCATACCTGGTGACGATCCAGCTGGCCGTCGTCGCATTGCTCGCCGCCGCGTGGCGGGCGCGCCGGCTCGGGCAGCTCGTCGCCGAGCCGCTGCCCGTCGTGGTCCGGGCCGCGGAGACGACCGAGGGACACGGCCGCCTGTACCAGTCCAGGCACGCGCGTGCGCAGGCGGCCGAGGCGCTGCGCGACGCCCTGCGCGGCCGCCTCGAGCGAGCCGTCGGGCTGCCGTCCGGAGCCGGTCAGGACGCCGTCGTCGCGGCCCTGGCGCAGCGCTCTGCACATAGCGCGGCGCAGGTGCGCGAGCTTCTCTACGGCCCGGCACCACGGACCGATCAGACGCTGGTAACCCTGGCGCGCGATCTTGATCAACTGGAGCGAGAGGTAGGCACGACGTGAGCACTGCAGACACCGGCGCCTGGCCGACGGCGGCATCAGGTCAGTCCACGGCGCAAGCCGCCGGGTCGGCCGAACGGGCAGCGCTCATCGCGGTGCGCGACGAGGTCGGGAAGGCCGTCGTCGGCCAGGACCAGGTGGTCAGCGGGCTTCTGGTAGCGCTGCTCTGTCAGGGTCACGTACTGCTCGAAGGCGTGCCGGGCGTGGCCAAGACGCTGCTGGTGCGGGCGCTCGCGGCAGCACTCGCCATCGACACCAAGCGGGTGCAGTTCACGCCGGATCTGATGCCAGGTGACGTGACGGGATCGCTCATCTACGACGCCCGCACCGCTCAGTTCCAGTACCGCGAAGGGCCAGTGTTCACCAACCTGCTGCTCGCCGATGAGATCAACAGAACGCCGCCGAAGACGCAAGCCGCACTGCTGGAGGCCATGGAAGAGCGCCAGGTATCGGTGGAGGGAGTGCCGCGTCCGCTGCCGGTGCCATTCCTCGTCGCCGCGACGCAGAACCCGGTGGAGTACGAAGGGACCTACCCGCTGCCAGAAGCCCAGCTCGACAGGTTCCTGCTCAAGCTGACCGTCAGCGTGCCAGACCGCGACGCCGAGATCGCCGTCCTGTCGCGGCACGCGGCTGGCTTCGATCCGCGTGACCTGGCCGCAGCGGGTATCCGGCGCGTCGCCACTGCCAGCGACCTCGCTGCGGCGCGCCATGTCGTGGGCCAGGTCCAGATCTCCGCCGAGGTCATGGGTTACATCGTCGACATCTGCCGCGGCACGCGCGGGTCGGCTTCGCTCCAGCTCGGTGTCTCGCCGCGTGGCGGCACCGCACTGCTCGCGACGAGCCGGGCCTGGGCGTGGCTGTCTGGGCGCGACTACGTGACACCGGACGACGTCAAGACGCTGGCCCGCCCCACCCTCCGGCACCGGATCCAGCTCCGCCCCGAGGCCGAACTCGCGGGCGCGACGGCCGATGGCGTGCTGGAGAGCGTTCTGTCGTCGGTCCCGGTGCCCCGGTAGCGGCGCGGATGGCGCTCACCGGGCGCGCGGCCCTGCTCGCGCTGATCGGCACGCTGGCCGCCGTGCTGCTGCGCACGGTGCCGGGCCTGGTCACCGTTGACGGCCTCATCGCGCTCGCCGTCGTCGCCGACGTTGTGCTCGCCGGCAGTGTCGGGCGGCTGCAGATGTCCAGATCCGGCGACACGCGCATCATGCTCGGCGAGCTCGGCGCCGCGACGCTGACGATCACCAACCCCGGCAAGCGCGCTGTCCGCGGGCTGCTCCGCGATGCCTGGCAGCCCAGCCTGGGTGCGAGCAGCCGGGTCAAGCTCGCGATCCCGGCGGGCGGCCGCGCCGAGGTGACCACCGCGATGCGGCCGACCCGGCGCGGTGACAAGTCCGCCGGGAAGGTGACGGTGCGGTCGGTCGGGCCACTCGGGCTTGCGGCGCGCCAGGCCAGCCGCGTGGTGCCGTGGACAGTGCGGGTGTTGCCCCCGTTCCTGAGCCGTCAGCACCTGCCGGAAAAGCTCGCCAGGCTGCGGGCACTGGAGGGCCAGCACCGGAGCCTGATCCGCGGGCAGGGCAGCGAGTTTGACTCGCTGCGGGAGTACGTGATCGGGGACGACGTGCGTTCCATCGACTGGCGATCGTCGGCGAAGCGCTCCGACGTCGTGGTGCGGACCTGGCGGCCCGAACGGGACCGGCGCGTCATCCTGGTGCTGGACACCGGGCGGACCTCGGCTGGCCGGGTGGCGGGCGTGCCGCGCCTGGACGCCGCGATGGACGCGGCGCTGCTCCTGGCGGCGCTGGCGTCCCGCGCGGGTGATCGCGTGGACCTGCTCGCGATCGATCGGCTGCTGCGCGCCAGGGTGGTCGGCGCTAGCCGGACCGACGTCCTGCCGATGATGACCGATGCGATGGCGCTGCTCGAGCCCGAGATTGCGGAGTCTGACGGCGAACTCATGGCCAGGACGCTGCTCGCCACCGCTCGCCAGCGCTGCCTGGTCGTGCTGCTCACCGACCTCAACTCGGCGGCGCTCGAACTCGCGCTGCTGCCGAGGATCGGGCTGCTGTCCAGCCGGTACCGGCTCGTGGTCGCGGCGACGGCAGATCCGCGGCTAGCCGAGCTCGCGTCATCGCGGGCCGACGCGGCGGAGGTGTATCAGGCAGCTGCGGCCGAGCGGGCCCGCGCGGAACGGGCCAGGGTCGCGGCGCTGCTGACGCGGCACGGCGTCGACGTCGTGGATGCGCCGCCGGGCCGGCTGGCGCCCGCGCTCGCCGATTGTTATCTCGCGCTCAAGGCGGCAGGCCGGCTCTGAGCGACACGGTGCTTGCTAGTTGACCACGGGGCGAGCCGACCGCAGTGTTAGCCGACCATTGTGTTAGCCGACCACGGTGTTAGCCGACCACGGGCGCGTGCTCGGGTGCCTCCGCTATGTCGGCCGACAAGCTGAGGCGCCGCGCACGCCGGCCGGCCAGGATGACGTAGGCCAGGAAACCGATCTCAGCCACGGCGCCGATGGTGATGCGGGCCCAGGACGGCAGCGAGGACGGCGTCACGAACGCCTCGATGGCCCCGGACGTCGCCAGCACCACGATCAGGCCGAGGGCGATCGTCACTGTGGCGCGGCCTTCCTCGGCCAGGGCCTGAACGCGACGCCGCGGGCCGGGATCAATGACGGCCCAGCCCATCCGCAGTCCGGCGGCGGCCGCGAGGAACACGGCGGACAGCTCCAGCATCCCGTGCGGCAGTATCAGCGTGAAGAACTCGACGGCCTTGCCGTGGCCAATCATCAGACCACCGTCAACGCCCAGGTTCAGCGCGTTGATGAACAGGAAGTAGATCGTGCCGATCCCGAGGAACGCGCCCAGTATCAGCGTCTCCGCCGCCACCCACACGTTGTTGGTCCAGACCTTCAGCGCGAAGGCCGAGGCAGTGTCCTGCGAGTAGTAGTCGCGGAACTGGTGGTTGACCAGGCTCGCCACCTGGGAATGCGAGACGAGGCTGGCCTGCACAGCTGGCGACGCGGCGATCCACCGGCCGGCGATGAACGCGACCAGGATCGATCCGGCCGCTGTTGCTAGCCACCACCACCGCGCCCGGTAGGCCATAGCAGGGAAGGCCACAGCGAAGAACTCGCCGATCGCTTGCCACGCCGGCGTCTGCGCGCCGGTGACGGCAGCGCGGGCGCGGCCGAGCAAGCCAGACAAGCGCGCGGTCAGGGCCGGATCGTGATCGCCGCTGCGCAGCACAGACAGGTGCGTCGCCGTCCGCTGGTATTTCGCCACCAGCTCGTCGACCTCGTCCCCGGACAGCCGCCGACGACGCCTGACCAGTACGGCTAGCCGGTCCCAGTCGGCCTGGTGCGCCGCCGCGAAGGCATCGACATCCACAGGCAGGAGACTACTGCCCGATCCGCGTAATCTTGGGCGGGAACCTGCGGCTACGCGGGCTGAGCGAGGAGCGCTATGGCCGACGTCATCACGGGCGAGGCTGTCGCGCTCGAACTCCCCGTAGCGACCTTCCCAAGCCGCATCGCCGCGCTGCTCATCGACATGATCGTGCAGTTCGCGCTGCTGCTGCTCCTGATCGTCGTGTTTGTCGGCGTGTCCGGGTCGGTCAGCACTGACTATGGCACGGCCGCGTTCCTCACGGCCTACGTCCTTGTGCTCGTCGCCTACCCGACGACATTCGAGACCCTGAGCAGGGGCAAGACGCTCGGCAAGATGGCGCTCGGCATCCGCGTCATCGGCGACGATGGCAGCCCGGTGCGGTTCCGGCAGGCGCTGGTGCGCGCATTGGTTGGCGTCTTCGAGATCTGGACCTTCGTGCTGGCGCCCGTCGGGCTGATCACCTCGATCATCTCGGCCCGCGGCAAGCGCGTGGGCGACCTCTTCGCCGGCACTTACGTCATCCAGGAGCGAGTCCCGGCCCGCCAGGCGCTGCCCTACGAGTTCGCCGTCGTGCCGCCACCGCTGGCCGGCTGGGCCGCGGTGCTTCAGGTCGCCAGGCTGTCGGACCAGACTGCGGAGGCGGCGGGCAGTTACCTGCGCCGGTTCACTGAGCTGAGCCCGCAGGCCAGGGACTCGCTTGGCATCCAGCTGGCCAACGCCGTCGCCGCGCAAGTCAGCCCGCCGCCGCCGGCCGGGACACCGCCCGCCGCGTACCTGTCGGCCGTTCTTGCCGTGCGGCGCCACCACGAGCAAGCCAGGTTCGCGGCGGTCCAGTCAGCGTGGCCGGCCCCGCCTGGTCTGGCTGCGGAGGCCGCTCCAGCAACGCAGGCCCCGCCGGTCCCGGCCACGCCAGCGTCGCCTGAGACCGGGATGCCCGAGGCCGGGATGCCCGAGGCCGGAATGCCTGAGACCGGGATGCCCGAGGCCGGGATGCCCGAGACCACGACGACGGGGCTCGCACCTCCGGCCTAAGACCCCTGTCGCCAGGACTCCAGGTAACGCTGCTGCGCCTCGGTCAGCTCGTCGATCCGCGTGCCGAGGGAGGCCAGCGTAAGCCTGGCGACCTGCGCGTCGATGGGGGCTGGCACATCGATTACCCGGCCGGTCGTCGCGCCGGGCCGCGCGCTAACGTCGGCCTGGCCTTGCGCGGCACCGGCGAGCCATGCCAGCGCGAGT
>DASXKI010000318.1:0-12428 GCA_036496945.1 Streptosporangiaceae bacterium
TCGTCCAGCGTGGGCCGGCGCAGCCCGATGTCGCTGACGCCGATCTCTGCCTGGCGCAGCGCCGCGGCCGCCTCCTCTACTAGCTGGAGGCCGTTGCGCGGGGCCGGAAGGGTAAGCCGGTTCGGGCGCTCGTCCGGCTGAGGATCGCCGCAGCCCACCCCGGCGAGCACCGCCTGCGCCCGGCCAAGCCGCTCCACGCTTGAGAGTTCTACCTCTAGGATCTGGCCGCCGACGCGGTCCTTGAGCTCGTTCCCGGTTCCCTCCGCGATCACCTTCCCGCGGTCGATGACGGCGATCCGGTCAGCCAGCTGATCGGCTTCCTCCAGGTACTGGGTGGTCAGCAGGAGCGTTGTCCCCTCGCGCCGCAGCTCGCGCACGATTGCCCAGATCTCGTTGCGGCTGCGCGGATCCAGGCCCGTAGTCGGCTCGTCGAGGAACAGGACGCGCGGCCGCGTCAGCAGGCTCGACGCGATGTCGAGCCGGCGCCGCATGCCGCCGGAGTAGGTCCGGGCCGGCCGGTCGGCCGCCTGCGCCAGGTCGAACCGCTCCAGCAGATCGCCGGCGCGGCGGCGGGCCTCGTCGCGGGACAGCTTGAACAGGCGGCCGAACATCTCCAGGTTCTCGCGCCCGGTCAACAGCTCATCGACCGCCGCGAATTGCCCTGTCAGGCCGAGCAGCTCGCGCACAGCGGCAGGCTCCCGCTCAACGTCGTGGCCCAGGACCTCCACCCGCCCTGCATCCGGCCCCAGCAGCGTCGCCAGAATGCGAATCAGCGTGGTCTTACCCGCCCCGTTCGGGCCTAGCAGGCCGAACACCATCCCTCCGGGGACCTCGAGCCCGGCACCATCCAGCGCAACGGTCGCCCCGAAGCGCTTGACCACGCCCTCGACCCGCACCGCGGGCACAGAAGAAGCCAGCCCGTTCATTCATCGACCATAGAGGCGACCGAATCCGCCGCATCCGCCGGGCTAGCAGTGTCCTAATCCAGGTGCCGGGACCTCCATGCTTCCCGTGTGTCCGGGGCCGTTTCTGGCTCAACACCATCCGCTACTACGGCCGGCTCCACCACATCGGCATCCGCCGCGCCCAACCAGCCAGCGACTCCGGGCGCCCGTCACATTCCACCGCTGACTGCCGTCATAGAACAGAGGGACCAAGTCGAGTGGACGGAACCGGCTCCTGCCGCGGGCCGGCCCGAAGCTGAGGGGAAGACCCATGACATCGCCAGTTCTCGTCACGGGCGGCACCGGCCGCCTGGGACGATCCGTCGTTGCCCGGCTGGTCGATGCCGGTCGGGAGGTGCGTGTGCTCGCCCGGCGCCAGCGCGACACTCAGCCGCAGGTCACGTTCTTCACAGGAGATCTTCGGCGGGGCGAGGGCATCGACCCTGCCGTGCGTGCCGCCGAGGTGATCATCCACTGCGCGACCAGCACGAAGGGCGACGCGGAGGCGACAAGCAACCTGGTGACTGCGGCGGTCAGAGCCGGTTCCCCGCACTTTGTGCAGCCGTCGATCGTCGGCATCGATGCCATGACGGCTTGGGGATATGTGAAGGCCAAGCTCGAGGTCGAGCGGATCGTGGAGAACAGCGGCCTGCCGTGGACGATCCTGCGGGTCACGCAGTTCTACAACTATTGCTTCGAGAATTCCCGGAAGCTAGCGAAGTTTCCGCTGGTGGCGCCGGTACCTGGGGGTTTTCGTGTCCAGGCAGTCGATCCCCGCGAGGTCGCGGCGCGCCTTGTCGAACTCGCGCTTGGCGCGCCAGTCGGCCGGGCCCCGGACATGTCGGGACCGGAGGTTTCGAGCTGGGAGGACCTGTTCCGCAGCTACCTAGCGACCACCCATCAGCGCAAGTGGGTGGTCCCTATTCCGGTGCCCGGAAGCAAGGCAGTGCGCAACGGCGCTCTGCTCCCACCGCCGGGTCACACCGAAGGGGTCAGGACCTGGGACCAGTTCCTGGCCGAGGAGCTGCCGGAACACCGCGGCGGCCTAGACCCCGCCTCGCGGGTTAAGAGCGACTAGAAGCTCGTTCACCCCCCACCGCCTGCCTGCCTCGCCCGATTATCTAGCGCGAATGATCATGAGTCAGGGAGGAGCACGGTCCTGCAAGCTCGCATGAAGAGCCCGGGCATCGTTAATCCCGACGCGATTACCGCGATCAGATCGCTGAACAATGCCGTGCAACAAGGCGGCGTGCCGACAGCGAACGCTCGACCTGGTTCACCTGCGAACCAGCCAGATCAACGGCTGCAGTGTCTGGCGCCGCGGTCAAAGCCAGGAAAGACGGCGAGACATTCGAGCGCTCTTCGCCCGTGTCCGCCTGGCGGGATGCCCGGTACTTCAGCGGCGCCGAACGCGCCGCCCTGGCCCTCACGGAAGCCGTCATCCGGCTCAGCGACCGGACCGATCCCGTACCTGACGGGATCTGGGACGAGGCCGCCAGGCACTACGACGAGAAGCAGCTGGCCGCACTGGTCGTGTGGATCGCTGCCGTTGCCGGCCGTCAGCGGCGGTCAGTCTGCCGACCGGTCGAGGATGGTCAAGTCGGCTTCAGCGACGCAGTCAGGGTTGTCGATGATGTCGATCGCGGCGCGGCGCGACCGGAGTATGTCCGGCACACCCGGGCGACAACCGTCGTCAGCCACCCGCCGAGATTCTCGATGTTACTGGAGCCGGACTGGCTCAGCCGCAGCCACGCTTCCTGAACGGCGTCGTCGGCCTCGCTGGGCGAGCCGAGCGCGTGGTAAGCGACCGCCCGCAGGCGGGCTCGGTGGGCCTCGAACCGGTCCGCGAGGTCGGCATCTTCGTCCATCAGTCACATTCCCTTGTCGTGGTCCTTACATATGTGACTGACCAGACCCCGCCGATGTGACGAGGAGGCCGGGCAATGCGACGGCTCTACGGGACTCGTGGTGACCTGCAATGTCCCGGCGGCATGGCAGTTATGAGCGACAGTCCTGAGACCGGGGGCTCCGGTCTATAGGACACTCATGCCCAGCCTCGAAAGGTAGCGGGCACCGGCGACCTGGCCGCTGGCGGTGTTAAGGGCGGCGAACAGGCCGACGTTTAGAGTCAGCGACCTTCACGATGTGCGGCTGCAGTATCAGAAACGATGACCTCGTCCCCGACTTTGACTGTGCCCGGCTGGGAGATCTGTCCGCCGATCGCCATGCACACCGGATTGTCGTCGCGGTCGCCGATCCGCTTGAGCACATCGCCTGATTCGCCGAGTCCCGGCTGGGCCATGCCGACCATGACGCACCGCGTGAACACTCGGTCGAAGACCGCTTCGACGGATCCGATCCGGACCGGGCGGTCGATCCACGATTCCTCGGCGAACGGCTCATGGGTGCGTACCACGATGTTCGGGCGCAGCCGACGTGCGTCGACCGCAACGGAGACCTGTGCGGCGAGCCAGGCCAGCGTGGCCGTCCCGACCAGGCTGAAGGGCACTTCGTCGAAGTGCATGATCCCGGTATCCCGGCGGATCTGGACGGACCGTCCGGTGAGCGCTCGCAGATAGGCATCGGCGGCGCCTGACGCCACCGGATGCTCGCTGCGATCCGGCGCGGTGACGATCGGCGGTTCGGTCTCATCGTCGTAGCGCGCGGTCAGGTCGAGCAGGCCGATGAGCCGGGTGAACCGCTGGCTGTTCTTGCCCGAGCCAAGCTTCCCCTTGTCGTCTTGCACGGCCCATACCCGGTCGCCGAGCAGCCCGCGACGGTCGGCGAAGCTCTGGTCGAGCCGTTGTCCGCCCATCGACTTGATTGGATAGCGCCAGATCTGCTCGACGAAAAGGCTCACACACCTGACCCTAACCTGGCCGGGAATGGCGGGCGGCCATGGTCTTGCGCGCGGGAGCTAACTCAGATCATGCAGCTTCGGGAGGCGCATGGCTGTGCAATGTGCGCTGCCCATCCGGAGAGGTCGCCGTGGTGGTGCCGTCGGGATTGAGCACCAGTGTCCAGTCCCAGCGATGGATAGCCACCAAATGATGGAAGGTGCAGAGCAACAGGCAGTTAGCCAGGCTTGTCGGGCCGCCCTGTGACTTGAAGATCAGGTGGTGGACGTGGCAGGCGGCGACGGGGCGTTCGCAGCCCGGGAAGCGACAGTGCCGATCCCGACGCGCGACGGCGCGTCGCAGGTGCGGTGGAATCGTCTCCGTCGCCGTGCCGATGTCCAGCGGGAGGCTGACAGAGCCGGCCAGCCCGGACAGCTGGCGGGTGCGCAGCCATGCGGCCAGCCCGGACGGGCCGGACAGCAGCTTGACTGCCTGGGAGATGGTGACCTGGCGGGCGGCGCGCTCGGCAAGCTCGAGCAAACCTGCCACGTCCATCCAGGGTCGGCTAGGGATGAACAGGTCACGGCCTGGCCTGGCTGCTGCAGCGAGCGGACACGCGGGCTCGCGGATGAGCCCGCGGCCCGAAAGCAGTCCGGCGGCGAGGATGTCGAGGACGTCGTCGTTGATGGTGGCGGTGACGACCGGCACGATGCTCGCGTCACACTCAGCGCCAGGGGGCGCAGCCGTGCCGTGCGCGGCGATCCAGGCGGCGATCTCCCGGTCGGCCTCGGGCTGGCCAGCCAGCTGGCTGAGGGTCATGTTGAGCTGGATCTGGACCGGCTGTCCCGCCCGATCCGGCAGGCCGCCGGAGGCGATCAAGAGGCGACATCCTTCCTCCATCGCGTCGTGGTCACGCTGGGCCTGGGTGCGATCGTCCTCGGGTCCAGTGCGCTTGCCGAGCACATCCAGCACGGCCCGCAAGGCGGCGGCCGCCTCCGGCGTCAGGTCGGCGTCGAGCCGAGCGTTGCCCTGGAAGTGCGGCTGCAGATGAAGTCGGCGCTGCGCGAACCGGTCGTCACCGTCGTCGGCATCCGGCCGGGCGCACAGAGCCCGGATCCGCTCCCACGCGAGCCTCACGTCGGAGAGCTCGGCACAGCCCGCGGCGATGTCGAGGAGGATCTCGTCGGCCTCGGCCCGGACGTCCTCGGGCAGTAGATCTGACCAGTCACAGATCGCTCGAGCCCACGAGGGTGACAGCCGGGCTGCGGCGAGCCCAGCGGCTACGGTCGGGTGCGCAGCCAGGCGCCGCATCCACCAGGTGGTACCGGCGGCCGCTGCCTTGGTCACTCGGGTCTGCCAGCGCAGCCATTGCCGCGCCGAGATCTGCCCGTACGCTGCATAGCCATTCGAGGCATCGAACGCGGCCAGCATGCGCGACGACGCTGCCACGTGGACGGACTCGGCAGCTGCAAGGCCACGGACGTAGTCGGCCTGCTCGGCCGTGGTGAGCTCGGTTGGATCGGTCGCCGCGAGGTATTCCAGACCGGCGCGGACAGCCGCCAGAGCCTCAGCAGCGTTCGCGGGCGCGGAAGCCGGACGAGCCGCGCCAGACTCGGCGGTGTCGGTGCCAGGAGCAGTGTCGGCTAGGTGCGTGTCAGTCGGGCACGTGTCAGTTGGGCACACTGCGCGGTCACCTCCTCCGGCCAGCGCGAACCATCTCAGCAATGTCGATCGAATCTATGTTCGATGATATCGGGAGGCACCGACATTTTCGGGTACCACGGGCCCCACTCAGAGGACGTGGCCACGAACGGTGAAGAGGGCCCGAGATGACCAGAGGAGACGTGCGGAGAGCAACTGGGCGGCTAGTGCAGGTCAGCTAGCCTCGCGCCACGCGTCGGCCAGCGCGACGTAGCTGGCCTTGCGGCGCTCGCGATCCAGGCTGGGTGTCACGATCACGATCTCGTCGACCTGGGCCTGCTGCTTCATCTCCAGCAGTCGCTCGACTACTGCCTTGGGCTCGCCGGTCACCATCCGGCCGTCCTCGTTGCGGCTGGCCCGGAAGTCGGGGGAGCTGGCCAGCTCGGTGACCTTCTCCGGCGGCAGCGGCTCACGGATGCCACGCCTGATGTTCTGGATGGTCAGGGTCCAGGCGGCCTCGAAGGCGATGACCGCGTCCGGGTCCTCGCTGCCAAACGCCAGCACTGACATCGCCGAGTAGGGCTCCGCGCCGTCCTGTCGCGGCTGGAACCGGCGCCGGTAGTCCCGGAGTGCCTCGACCGCCAGGTCGGGGCTCATGTGGTGGGCGAACACCGCCGCGAAGCCGTTCACAGCGGCGAACCGCGGCCCGTACGCGCTTGAGCCGAGCACGAACAGCTCTGGCCGCTCCTCGATCACCGGAGCCGCGACCAGCGGCTTGTACGGATGGCCGTCCGGGAACCCGTCGCCGAGGAACGCCAGCAGTTCGCCGACCTGGGCCGGGAACTCCGCTGCCGCATCGGCGACCATCCCGCGCCGCAGCACATGCGCGGTCAGCGGGTCGGTCCCCGGCGCGCGGCCGAGCGCGAGGTCGATGCGGCCTGGATACATCGCGAGCAGTGTGCGGAACGTCTCGGCGACCTTGAGCGACGAGTGGTTCGGCAGCATGATCCCGGCGGCGCCGACCCTGATCCGCGAGGTAAAGGCGCCGACGTGCGCAATCAGCAGTTCCGGTGCGCTGCAAGCCAGGCTCGTCATGTTGTGATGCTCGGACACCCAGTAGCGGCGGTATCCCGCGGCCTCGACCGTCTGAGCGATGCCGACAGCACCAGCCAGTGCCGACGATGCGCTCTCGCCGTGCTCGATCCCGACGAAGTCCAGCACCGCCAGCGGCAGAGCAGGAGATGCGTCAGCGGGCGCAGGGGGCTCGTGGAGAGGGTTGGCGTTCAGGGGTTCCATGGCTAAGGTCAGCGCACAGCCGGGGCCGGGCATTCCCTTGTGAGAGCCGGGCACCCCCCTGCGGGAGCCGGGCAGTTCCGTCCGGGAACGAGGCCGGGTCAGGATGCGGAGGCTCCTCCGGTAAGATGTCGTTTATGGAGACACGACACCTCGGAGCACTGGAAGTATCCGCGATCGGCCTCGGCTGCATGGGAATGTCGGAGTTCTCCGGCACCGGCGACGAGGGCGAATCTATCGCGACGATCCACCGGGCCCTCGAGCTCGGCTGCAACTTCCTCGACACCGCCGACATGTACGGGCCGTTCACCAACGAGCGCCTGGTCGGCAAGGCTGTCGAGGGGCGGCGGGGCGACGTGGTGATCGCCACCAAGTTCGGGAACGAACGGCGCCAGGACGGATCCTGGGTCGGCATCAACGGCCGGCCTGAGTACGTCCGGGCAGCGTGCGACGCATCGCTGTCGCGGCTCGGCACCGACCACATCGACCTGTACTACCAGCACCGCGTCGACCCGACGGTGCCGATCGAGGACACGGTCGGCGCGATGGGCGAGCTGGTGCAGGCCGGCAAGGTCCGCCACCTGGGCTTGTCGGAGGCTGGTGTCGACACGATCCGGCGCGCCAGCGCGGTGTACCCGATCAGCGCGCTGCAAACGGAGTACAGCCTGTTCACCCGCGACGTCGAGGCCGAGATCCTGCCGACCGTCCGCGAGCTTGGCATCGGCTTCGTCGCCTACAGCCCGCTCGGCCGCGGCATCCTGACCGGCTCGATTAAGAGCGCGGCGGATCTGCCGGAGAACGACTCGCGCTCAGGCCCGTCCCCACGGTTCCCCCGGTTCGCCGGCGCGAACCTCGATGCCAACCTCGTCCTGGCGGGCATGGTTGGCCAGCTCGCGACCAAGAAGGGCTGCACGCCGGGTCAGCTGGCCCTCGCCTGGGTCCTGTCGCGGGGCCAGGACGTCGTGCCGATCCCCGGCACGAAGCGGCGCGTCTACCTGGAGGAGAACCTGGCCGCCGCCGACGTTGAGCTGAGCAAGAGCGACATTTCGTGGCTGGACGAGAACATCGGCCGGCCCGCAGGTGACCGCTACGCCGACATGGGCACAGTCAACCGGTAGCCGGCCCGGCGCCGCGACCTAAAGCCGCCGCCGCGACCTAAAGCCGGCGCCGCGACCCTGTTAGTGCCGGCGCACGGCGCGGAGGACCGTGTCGGTCAGCGTCACTGGCTGCCCGTCCGAGTCCGTCGCTGAGCGCTCGATGTCCGCGGCGACAAGGACCTGCCAGACTGCCGGGTGCAGTCCAGCCGCGATGTCCTCGGCTGACCAGGACATGTCGGCTACCGTCGCATGCTTTGCGCGCAGCTCGTCGCCATGGTGGCCGACGATCAGCAGAGTGCCGCCAGGCCGCACGGCGGCCGCTAGCCGACTGTGCAGGGACTCCAGGGCAGGAGCCGGCAGGTACATGAACTGAGCCGAGACCAGGTCGAACTGAGCAGGTCCCGGATCCCACGTGAACAGGTCCGCCTGCCGCCACGTGATCTGGGCCGCGAGCTGCTCGCTCTCGGCGGCAGCCTGGCGCGCGCCGCGTTCGAGTGCCACGGCCGACACGTCGACCGCGGTCACGCGCCAGCCACGCGAGGCCAGCCAGATGGCGTCCGCGCCCTCACCGCTGCCGACGTCGAGCGCCTCGCCCGGCTGGAGGTCGGAGGCCTGGGCGACAAGCTGGGCGTTGGGCTGTCCGCTCCAGAGCCTGTCGCTGGCGCCATACCGGTCGTCCCAGAACTCCGGAGTGAACAGGATCTCGTCGTGGTGCTCGTGCTGAGTGCTCATGACCAGCAACGCTACAGCGGGATGTTGCCGTGCTGGCCGCGCTCATACGGCGCCTGCGCGATCGCCTCGAGGATCGCCTGCCGGGTCTTAGACGGCTCGATGACCTCGTCGATGACGCCGACCGCGACCGCGCGCGGCAGCCCGCCGACGATCTGGTCGTGCTCGGTGGCGAGCCGCGCTTCGACCTCGTGCCGTTCCTCCGCGGAGGCCGCAGCGAGCGTCCGGCGGTGCAGGATGCGCACCGCGGCGACGGAGCCCATGACGGCGACTTCAGCACCCGGCCAGGCGAAGACCTTCGTCGCGCCGAGCGCGCGTGAGTTCATCGCGATGTACGCGCCGCCATAGGCCTTACGGGTCACCAGCGTCACGCGCGGCACGACGGCCTCGGCGAACGCGTGCAGCAGCTTCGCACCACGGCGGACGACGCCGTCCCATTCCTGGCCGACGCCCGGCAGGTAACCGGGCACGTCCACCAGCACGACCAGGGGCACGCCGAAGGCGTCGCACATCCGCACGAACCTCGCGGCCTTCTCCGCGGACGTCGCGTCCAGGCAGCCGCCGAGCCGCAGCGGGTTGTTGGCGATGACGCCGACCGTGCGGCCGCCGAGCCGGCCGAGCGCCGTGACGACGTTCGGGGCCCAGCGGGGATGCAGCTCGATGCCGGGGCCGTCCAGCAGGGCGCCGATCAGCGGGTGCACGTCGTAGGCGCGCTTCGGCGACTCCGGCAGCAGGCTGCTGAGGTCGGTGTCGGGCAGGCTGGCGTCCGGCGTCGTCACCTGGTGGCCGAGCAGCAGCACCAGCTGGCGGGCCTTGTCGAATGCGTCACCGTCGGTTGGGGTGACGATGTGCACGACACCGGACCGGCGGCTGTGCGGCTCGGGGCCGCCCAGGCGCTCCATGTCGACGTCCTCGCCGGTGACGCTGCGCACAACGTCCGGGCCGGTGACGAAGATGCGGCCCTGCTCGGACAGGATCACCAGGTCGGTGAGCGCCGGCCCGTACGCCGCGCCGCCGGCGGCCGCGCCGAGCACCACCGAGATCTGCGGCACCTTGCCCGATGCCCTCGTCATGGCGGCGAACACCATGCCAACCGCGTGCAGGCTCTCGACGCCCTCCAGGATGCGAGCGCCGCCAGAGTGCCACAGGCCGACGATCGGCGCGCCAATTTCGACCGCGCGGTCATAGGCGGCAACGATCGCCTTACAGCCGGCGATGCCCATTGCACCGCCCTGGACGCGCGGGTCGCTGGCGAAGGCCACTGTGGCGACGCCGCCGATGCTCCCCGTTCCGGCCATCATGCCGCTGTCGTCAGCGGGCAGCAGCAGCTGGAGCGTTCCCGGATCGAAGAGGGCCTCCAGGCGCGACTGCGGGTCGCGACGCGGGCCGGTCGGTGCGGCAGCCGGTGCCGGTTGCGGTGGTGCAGTCGTGCGGGCCGGGGGCGTGGCAGCCGCCGGCGGCGTGGCCACGGCCACCCGCCCGCCATTGTCGGAACGCGGACGCAGGTGCGCCTGAGTCCTTGAGTCCACGATGGTCACGTCGATCTCCTCGGGGGGAACGGGGGCGTCCTGCTCGGGGGGTACGCTCGGCACACTCGGCAGAGAAGGCAACGGCTCAGGCTCCGGTGAAGGCCAGGGCGACGTTGGCGCCGCCGAAACCGAACGAGTTGTTGATGACGGCCATCGGGCCGTCGGCGCGAGGCGCGAGCCGCTGTGGCTGGGCCGAGATCGTGAGGCCCGCGTCATCGTCGGGGTCCTCGAGGTTGATGGTCGGCGGGGCTACCCGGTCGCGCAGCGCCAGAATCGCGGCGACCGACTCGACGGCGCCGGCGCCCCCCAGCAGGTGACCGGTCATCGACTTGGTGCCCGACACGGCGACGCCTTGTGCGGCCTCGCCGAGGGCCGCGGCGATCGCCTGGGCCTCGACCACATCACCGGCCGGGGTCGACGTCGCGTGCGCGTTCACGTGGACGACCTGCTCGGGCTTGAGGCCGGCGTCGGCCAGCACGCGGGCGAGCACAAGCTTCAGCCCGCGGCCCTCGGGATCAGGCTGGGCGATGTGGTGAGCGTCGGAGGAGTAGCCGACGCCGGCCGCGACCGCGTGCACGGTAGCGCCGCGCGCCGCGGCGTGCGCCTCCGATTCGAGGACCACCATGCCGGCGCCCTCGCCCAGCACGAAGCCGTCGCGGCCCTTGTCGAAAGGCCGGGACGCGCGCTCGGGCTCGTCGTTGCGGGTGGACAGCGCGCGCATGGCGGCGAAAGCGGCGATGTTCAGCTGCATGATCGCTGCCTCGGAGCCGCCAGCAAGCACCACGTCGGCGCGGCCAGACCTGATCATTTCCATCCCGTAGCCGATTGCCTCGGCGCCGGACGCACACGCGCTGACGGTCGTGTGCACGCCCGCCTGCGCGCCCAACTCGATCGCGAGCCAGCCGGCCGCGCCGTTCGGCATCAGCATCGGCACCGTGTAGGGCGAGAGTCGCGACCAGCCCTTCTCCTTCAGCGTGTCGTAGGCCGACAGCGTCGATGCGATGCCGCCGATGCCACTGGACACCACGACGCCGAGCCGTTCCGGGTCCACGTCGGGGGAACCCGCATGCGCCCACGCCTCACGCGCCGCGACCAGCGCGAGCTGCTCGAAGCGGTCCATCCGGCGTGATTGCACCCGGTCGATCAGGGTCGCCGGATCAACCGCCGCCCACCCTGCGATCCTGGTCGGCAGCTCGGCAGCCCAGTCGTCAGTCAGCTGGCGCACGCCGCTCCGCCCGGCCAGCAGCGACTCCCAGGTGCTGGCGACGTCGGCCCCTACCGGGGTAATCGCGCCAAGGCCGGTTACGACGACGCGTGTCCGGTCTGTTCCCACGATCTTCCGCTCCTCAAGTTAGGTGACCCCGGTGCACCCACGGGGGATCGCCCCCGTGGGCCTCCGAGATCCTGACGGTCTCGACCTGGCGGCGCAGCGTCCCTTGTTGCAGAGTCAGGCCGCGCAGCCTCAAGCCGCGCAGCGTCAAGCAGAGACGTCGGCGCGCCGGACGTAGTCGACCACGTCCTGCACCGTCTTGAGGTCCTTGAGCTGGTCGTCGGGGATCTCGACACCGAACTTGTCCTGCGCCGCCACGGCGATCTCCACCATCGACAGTGAGTCGATGTCGAGGTCGTCCACGAACGTCTTCTCCGGGGTCACCTGGTCGGCTGGCACGCCAGCTACCTCGTCGATGATCTCGCCGAGCCCTGCCAGGATTTCCTGCTCCGTCATGGCCATTGGTCTTCTGTTCTCCTTGTACTTGCGGGTGGTGGATCGCCCCGGCGGGGCGGGGGTCAGGGTACCGTGATCACCTGCGCGGCGTAGCACATGCCCGCGCCGAATCCGATCAGCAGCGCATGCGAGCCGGAGGCGACCTCGCCCCGCTCGATCATTCGCGACAGCGCCAGCGGGATCGAGGCCGACGAGGTATTGCCAGCTGTCACGATGTCGCTGGCCACGATGGCCTGCGGCGCGCCGAGCTTGCGCGCGATCGCCTCGATGATGCGCAAGTTGGCCTGGTGCGGGATGAACGCCGCGATCTGCGTGGGGTCGACCCCCGCCTTTTCGCATGCCTTGAGGGCGATCGGCGCCAGCGCGCTGGTCGCCCAGCGGAAGACTGCCTGGCCCTCCTGGACGATGAACGAATCCCGGTCCTTGATGTAGATCTTGTCTGCTAGGTCGCCGTCGCTGCCCCAGTGCACCGGGCCGATGCCAGGCGCGTCGCCCGGGTCGGCCACCGCGCCGACGACGGCCGCGCCCGCGCCGTCAGCGAAGATGATGCAGGTCGACCTGTCGGTCCAGTCGACCCACTGGGAGAGCTTCTCGGCACCGATCACGAGCACGTTCCTGGCCGTGCCGGTGCG
>DASXKI010000319.1:0-8998 GCA_036496945.1 Streptosporangiaceae bacterium
GCTTGCTCGGCACCCTGCGCAAGAGAGAGGGCCTCGGGCAGCGGATCCTCGGCGACGGCTTGCGATGACTGGCCTGGCTCTGCCACGGCTGCTCCCGATGCGCGCTCGGACGGTGGGCGTCAACCGCACGATACAGCGCAGTCGGGACGAAGCGGGATGGAGAACGCCGCCGACCCGGTAACCCTCGACCAGACCCGCTGGGACGTGTGCGACTAATCGGACCAGAAATGACAAAGCACTCGGACAAGAATGGCCTGCACTCGTCATGTGGCGGATCGCGGGCAACGTTTGTACGGTTAGTGCGGGATTTTCGTACTAACCGGACAAACGTTCAACTCCGCTATCGCTCGAAAGTGACAATTCCGCCAAATCGGATCGCGCTGTGGGTGATGGCTACGCCCGACGCCGAACTCCAAAGCTAGACGCGGCGAGCGCCGAACTGGCGACCACTTACGCCAGGCTAGCGGCGGACGGACGGACGCCCGTCGACTCGACAAGCGCCGAGCAGGCGACTACTCAGGAGGCCAGCCGCTGCCGGTCGGTCCGGATTCCGTCGGCGGGCGGGACCCGGTGGCGGACGCGCTAGGGCCAACTGCCGTACTGGCGTGCGCTTCCTCCGAGGTCTGCGCAGCGGCAGCCTGGTAGCTCTCGGAAGCAGCGGCCTCCCGCGGGCCGGGTATGGGCGACCCGTCCCAAATTGGCATCAACTGCCGGCCACCGCGAATCGCCGCGAATGCCCCGCCTGCTGCGTCCGTGCGAGGTGGCCTGCCGTGGTGCTTCCAGCGAGGATGCAGGCTCGCGTAGAGGACCAGCGAGATCCAGAACGCCAGCGAGATCGCGATAACGATCGGCATCACGATAAGGCTCGTATGAGATCCGGCCATGAGACAGTCACCCCCCTGAGCAGATCCCTACCCGCTCCAGCCGAAGGCATGACAGCTTGTAACCAGTAAGTGACAGTACCCGCGCTATGCCGGCACCCGCGCTACACCGACATCCGCGCCTCGCCGCGGGAGCTCCCAGCGCCCGCCGCCCAGCGTCCGCCGCGACGGGCACCTAGCGGATGATCACCTGGAACGTCTGCAAGCTCGGATCGGCGGCGTAAGCGATCCGGCCCCCGTCGGCGGCCACCTCACGTAGAGCCTCGACCGCGGCCGAGGTGATCAGCTCACCGGGAGCCAGGACGGGAACGCCCGGCGGGTAGGGCGCGATCAGCTCCGCGCTGACCCGCCCGATGGCCGCCGCGGTCGGCACAGTCTCGTTCGGCGCGAAGAACGCCTCCCGCGGCGCGAGCACCGTCTGCGGCTCGACAGTCCACGACGCGGCGACCGCGACCTGGCGCGGCGTGCCGCGATGCTTCTCGATCGCCTGGATGAGGACCTCGGTGAACCTGGCGATCTGATCCTCGTCGTCAGCGATCGTCGGGATCGGCACGACGGTGTCCCGGTCCGCCATCTCTACTGGCATCCCGGCGGCGATGATCTCCGCCTCGACCTTGTTTCCATGCGCGCCCGTCGCGGCCAGCTGGACGACCAGCTTCGTCGGCTCCACCCCCGGCCCGTCCAGCACCTCGACTCCCGGTACCTCGCGCAGCCGCTTGCGGGCCGCGGCCACGCCCCGGATGAGGCGGCCGCATAGGCGCTCCCCCTCGGCCGCTAGCAGGGCCCGCGCCGCATCGATGCTCGCCATGATCGAGCCGGTCGGGCTGGTCGTGTGCGTGGCCTCGAACGCCCTGTCCAGCCGGGCCGCATCCAGCCGCTCCGTCCGCGCGAGCACCAGCGCGCCCTGGGTGTACGCCGGCAGCGCCTTGTGCGCGCTCGTCACCATCGCGTCCGCGCCCGCCGCGATGGCATGCGGCGGTAGGTCTGGGTGGAAACCCAGATGCGCCGCCCAGGCCGCGTCGACGATCAGGGGCACGCCTGCCTCGTGGGCTGCCGCGGCGTGCCCAGCCAGGTCGCTGATGGTCCCGACATACGTGGGGTCGCCGAGGAACACCGCGCACGCGTCCGGGTGCGCCGCCAGCGCGTCGCGCACTGTCTGCACCGCTACGCCGGCCGGCAGGCCGGACTCCAGATCGATCTCCGGCCGCACCCACACCGGCCGCAGGCCCGCCAGGACCAGCCCGAGCAGCAGCGACCTGTGCAGCGTGCGGTTGATGATCACTTCCTGGCCGGGCTGGCCGACCGCGAGTGCCAGAGCCTGGTTGCCGTGGGTCGAGCCTGCGACCGAAAAGCGGCACCAGTCGGCGCCCCACAGCCGCGCCGCCCGGCGCTCGGAGTCGACTCGGAGATTGTCGGCGTGCTTGATGGTGTCGAGCCCGCCGTAGAACGGCGCGTCGCCCGCGACCACGGCGCCGACGAGATCCTGCCGCTGCTTATGGCCAGGCACGCTCATCGGCATTAGCTGGCCGGCCTCCACCTGCCGGGTGAAGTCCAGCCAGGCGGCCAGCATCGGGGCATCGGCGCGCAGGCCGAGCGGGTCGCGGGGATCGTGCGCCAGGTCAGTCACTCGCCCAGTATGCCGGCATTGCGCCCGGTCGTTAGCTGGCGGGCGGCCCGGCCGCGACGTACTCGGTCACCTCGGCGGCCGCCTGCCCGACCCCGAAACCCTCGAGTATCCAGGTCACGCCGGCCTCGCCTAGCTGGGTCACGACATCGGCGCGCGCGGCCGCGTCCAGCCGGTGCAACGAGCAACGAACAACCACATCAAGGGAACGGGGAGCGCCCAAGTCAGTCAGCGCTGCCCGCAGGGCGGTCACTTCGGCAACCGGGGGCGGTGCCGGGAGGTCGCCGCCGGCCGGAAAGATCGGGAAGCATCCCTGCAGCCGGGAGGCCCGGACGAGGGGCCTCTTGTTCGGCCACCGAACCGCGGCCCAGATCGGCAGGGGGTCCTGGACTGGCTGTGGTAGCAATGGCTCGGCATCGATGACATAGCGCACCCCACGGAAGCTGACCGCGTGCCCGGCTAGGAACTGGACCAGGATCTTCAGCGACTCATCGAGAAGTTCGCCGCGGGCCGGCGGCGAGGTCTCCTCGCCAAACGCGCTGAACTCACGCCAGCCGTCGTCCCCGAGTCCGATGCCAGCAACCATGCGCCCGCCGGACAGCTGATCGAGCGTGGCGATCTGCCGGGCCAGGACCCAGGGGCGCCGACGTGCGAGCGGAGTGACCAGCGCGCCGATCCGGATGCGCGTTGTCGTCATGGCGATCGCGGCCAGGGTCGTCCAGGCCTCGGCCACGGCCATGCCGGCCGCCGCATACATGTGATCCCAGATAAAGAAGCCGTCCCAGCCAACCCGCTCCGCGGTGGCGGCCAGTTCGGCGGTCCGCCGTACATCGGCGAAGTCCGCGAATGGCGGCAGGTAGATTCCGTGTTTCACACAGCGATTATCCAGGGTCTTCGATCGCGGCCGCACGGGAGTAAAACTCGGCTGTGGACGGCGGCAGCGGGGTGCTGCCGAGGATCAGGTCGGCCGACTTCTCCGCGATCATCATCACCGGCGCGTAGATGTTGCCGTTCGTGACGTACGGCAGCACCGAGGCATCGACGACGCGCAGACCCTTGAGTCCGTGCACGCGCATGGTGTCCGGATCGACCACCGACATCGGGCCGGTGCCCATCGCGCACGTGCACGACGGATGCAGCGCGGTCTCTCCGTCGCGGCGGACCCAGTCGAGGATCTCCTCCGGTGTCTGCACGGCTGGTCCTGGCGAGAGCTCGCCAGCGTTGAACGGGTCCATGGCCTGCTGGGTAAGGATCGTGCGGGCGACGCCGATTGCCTCTACCCATTCACGCCGGTCCTGCTCGGTCGACAGATAGTTGAACCGGAGCGCGGGCTTGACGGCCGGGTCGGCTGAGGTGATGCGGACCGAGCCGCGGGCGTCGGAGTTCATCGGGCCGACGTGCACCTGGTAACCGTGGCCGCCGGCCGGCGCGGAGCCGTCATAGCGGACGGCGATCGGCAGGAAGTGAAACATGAGGTTCGGGTAGGCGACATCGTCGTTGCTGCGGGCGAAGCCGCCGCCCTCGAAGTGGTTGGTCGCGCCAGGGCCGCTGCGCAGGAACAGCCAGCGGGCACCGACCAGAGGCCGGTTGCGCCACTTGAGCGCGGGCGCCACCGACACCGGCTGCTTGCAGCCGTACTGGACGTAGACCTCGAGGTGATCCTGGAGGTTCTCGCCGACGCCGGGCAGGTCGTGGCGCACCTGGACGCCAGCGGCCGCCAGGACTTCGGGGCTGCCGACGCCCGACACCTGGAGCAACTGCGGGCTATTGATAGCGCCGCCGCACAGGATGATCTCGCCCGCCAGCGCCGTGTGCAGCCGGCCACCGTGGGAGTACTCGACGCCGGTCGCGGTGCTACCGTCGAGCCGGATCCTGGTAGCCAGCGCTCGGGTCAGCACGGTCAGGTTCGGGCGATCCATGACCGGGTGCAGGTAGGCGCGGGCGGCGCTGAGACGGCGGCCGCGGTGCAGGTTCCGGTCGAACGAGGCGAAGCCTTCCTGCCGGTAGCCGTTGACGTCGTCGGTCAGCTGATAGCCGGCCTGCTGCACGGCTTCGAAAAACGCGGCGAACAGCGGGTTGGTGACCGGGCCGCGTTCCAGCACGAGCGGGCCGTCGCCCCCGCGGAACTCATCGGCTCCGGCCAGGCACGTTTCCATTCGCTTGAAGTACGGCAGACAGTGCGCGTAGTCCCAGGTGGCCATGCCGGGATCGGCCGCCCAGCGGGCGTAATCGAGCGGGTTGCCGCGCTGGAAGATCATGCCGTTGATGCTGCTCGAGCCGCCCAGCACCTTGCCCCTGGCGTGGTAGATGCGGCGGCCGTTCATGTGCGGCTCGGGCTCCGACTCGTACTTCCAGTCGTAGAACCGGCTGCCGATCGGGAACGTCAGCGCGGCCGGCATGTGGATGAAGACGTCCCACTTGTAGTCAGGCCGGCCGGCTTCCAGCACGAGCACGCGGTGCGCGGGGTCGGCCGAGAGCCGGTTCGCCAGGGCGCAGCCTGCCGACCCGCCGCCGACAATGATGAAGTCGTAGCTCGCCGCCATTACGCCGTGTTCACCGCCCATTTCGTAGTCAGCGATGATAGCGCGACCTCCACGACAGCAAGGCTGCTCCCGGCCGTCAACCCGGCAGTCGGTCCAGACGAGTACAGCCGCACCAATACAGCGGCAGCAGTACAGTCGCTGCGTGCAGTTCGAGCCGCGCCTGCGCCAGGGCCTTCACGACGGCAGCATCACAGTCGCGTTCCGCCGCTGGCGCCGTTGCCAGGTGGTGGCCGGCCACCAGTACCGCACCGGCCAGGGCATGGTGCTGGCGGAGGTCGTCGACGTCATCACGCCGGATCAGATCACGCCGGAGCTGGCTCTGGCGGCCGGCTTCCCTGACGTTCAGGCAGCGCGGGCGGACCTGCGCGGCGACCCCGATCTCCCGCTGTACTGCGTGCGGTTCCGCACACTCGACGGCCCGGATCCGCGAGATGAGCTGGCCAGTACGGCGACGCTGACCGACGACGAGGCGACGGCCATCGCGTCCCGGCTGGCCCGGATGGATGCCACCAGCAAGCGCGGCCCCTGGACAGCCGCGGTGCTAGCGCAGATCGCCGACCGGCCAGCCGTGTCGTCGGTGCATCTCGCCGAGACCCTCGACTGGGAGCGCTTCGATTTCAAGCTCCACGTGCGCCGCCTCAAAGCCCTCGGGCTGACCATCAGCCTCGATGTCGGTTATCAGCTCTCGCCCCGCGGCGCTGCGTACCTCGCCAGCTCTGCTGGCCGCCAGCGCGCGGACAAGCGGGAGAGCGCCGGGCCGTAATGAGGCCGGCCCTGATCTGCGCAGCCCAGCACACCGCACGCGCCGCAGCGCTAATAGCCGGCCGCAGTGTCGATCACGCCAACCAGCGGCTCGCCGGCCACAAACCTCGCCACGTTGTCCTGGATCCGAAACGCGAGTGGCCGCGCGACCATCTCTGGCGTGTCGGCGGTATGCGGCGTGATGATGCAGCGCGGCTGCTCCCACAGCGGATGGCCGTCGGGTAGCGGCTCTGGATCGGTTACGTCGAGGGCCGCGCCGGCGATGGTGCCGCTATCCAGCGCCGCGACGAGCGAGTCGGTGTCAACGAGCCGGCCACGCCCGACGTTCACCAGCCAGCTGTCGCGGCGCATGGCAGCGAGCTGGGGCACCCCGATGATGCGCTCTGTCTCTGGTGTCAGCGCGAGCGCGAGGAAGACGACCTGCGCGTCCGCCAGCGCCTCGGTGAGCCGGCTCGTCGGCACGGTCCGTGCCGCGCCCGGCACGGGTTCGGCGGTGCGGCGTACCACGGTAGCCGTCACCCGGAAGGGCGCGAGGAGTTGGAGCAGGCTCGTGGCGATCCCGCCGCCCCCGAGTATGGTCACGCGCTCGTCGTACAGGGACGTCCCTCCTGGCTGTCCCCAGGAGCGCGCCTCGATCCGCTCCGGCAGCATCCGCAGGCCGGCCAGCGCGAGCGTCAGGGCGTGCTCGGCCACGGGCTCGGCGAACGCGCCTTTGGCGCTAGTCCACGTCTGTGCCGGTGTCAGGAGGCCAGCCGCCGCGGCGACCTCCACTCCAGCCACGGAAAGCTGCACCCACCTGGCGCCGGTCGCGCCAATCGCAACGCGGAGGCCGTCGGCATCCCACGGTGACAGCCAGACCAAGCCGGTAGCGGCCGCGTCCGCATCTGCTGGCTGGCCACCGCCCTGGCGGATGGCGTCGTCCACTGACTTGATGCGGCTGGGCCCGACAGCTATGCGCATTTCGGTCATGCTGCTAGACCCTAACTCAGCGCATCCTGATGGTGTTGCCCGAGATGAGGGCCGCCGCGTCCGAGGCCAGATAGGCGATCACCGCCGCGACTTCCGCCGGCGTCGCAACGTGGAAGAGCCCCGTGTTTTCGTCGACCGCTGCGCGCACGGCGTCAGTGACCCAGCCGCTGTCGGTGACGGGAGGATGCACCATGTTGGCCGTGATGCCGTGACCGGCCAGCTCGGCCGCCGCCGACATCGTGTAGCTGACCTGCGCCGCCTTGGCGGCACCGTAGGAGACCTCCTGCGGAAAGCCGAGGTCACCGCTCGAGGTGAGGCCGATGATGCGGCCCCACTGTGCCCTTCGGTCGATGTGGCGGCGAGCGAACTCGCCGATCAGGAGTGCCGCGGCCATGGCGTCGACGGCGAACTGCTGCTGCCACGTCACCGCGGTCAGCGGGCGCAGCACGCGGCCGAAGCTGTCGGCTGCCGTAGGCGCGAACGTGTCCTGGACCCACCCAGTGGCGTTGTTGATCAGGATGTCGACCGGGCCGACTTGCTGCTCCGCCGTGTCGAACAACGCGACCGGCGCGGCTGGGTCGGACAGGTCTGCCTCGACTGCCACGGCTCGGCCACCCGCCGCGATGATCTGAGCGACGACGTCGTCAGCGCCGCCGGCCCGGTAGTCGCGGTAAGCCTGCGGGATGCCAGGATCCGGCTCGTCGTGCACCCGCAGGTACGTGCAGAGCACCGCGCAGCCCTGCTCGGCCAGAGCGATCGCCGTGGCGGCGCCGATGCCGTGGTTTGCGCCGGTCACCAGGGCCGTGTGGCCGCCAGTCATCTGATCCGCCTCCCTGTTGAGCGGGTCCCGACCGTAGCCGGCCGCCAGTAGGATGCCCATCGGATTTCTGGTCTGGCCGCGCCTGGGCTACGGCGAGGCGGAGCTAGCCGCGCCTGTCGCCTCGCCTTCGGCCCTGACCTCGCGTCGAGCCATGAGGTAGTAGACGAGGCCGCCAACCAGCAGGCCGGCGAAGACGCTCAGGTCCGAGCCGTCCGTCCGGCTCGACAGCGGCCCGATGGCTGCGAGGACTCCGCCGCTGCTGGCATTGAGCCACAGATAGGCGGCAACGCCGCCCGCCACCTGGGCGATGATCGCGGGCCAGTGCACGCCGCCGGTCCGGAAATAGAGCCCGCCGCGCTCGTTCAGCAGCGACTTATGCTCGTAACGGTCGCGCCGCAGCCAGCTGTCCACAAGGTAGATCGCGCACCAGGGCGCGAGCCACAAGATGATGTACAGCAGGAATCCGGTCAGCAGCCCGAAGAAGCTCGGCGACAAGACCGCGTACGCCGCGATGACACCACAAACCACCGTGTCGATCGCGACGCAGTGCAGGCGCTTCAGCCGGGGAATGAGGCTCTGAAGGGTGACACCCGACGAGTACAGGTCCAGCGTGTTGATCGCGAAGAGCTGGACGATGGCGAAGACCAGGAACGGGACGACGAACCAGCTCTGAAATCCAGAGACCAGCCCGGTCGGCGAGTTCGCGGCGGCCGGCACCGCCGTGCCCACGGCGGCGCCCAGGATCTCCAGCAGGGCCGACGGGATTGCGGCGCCGAGCGCGACCGCGAGCACGATCGGCCGGGCCGGCGTGCTGGCCGGCAGATAACGCGAATAGTCGTTGCCGTTCTCCGTCCAGCCAAGGCCGCCGGCCGAGATCACGAGCGCGAGGAATACCAGCAGCATCCCCCAGCTAGCTCCGTGGGCGGCGGCGTGCAGGTTGACCTTGCCCGCGGTGAGGACGGCCATCCCGGCGAACAGCACCACGAACGGGATCGCCAGCCAGCGCAGCACCCTGAGCATGGCCGCGTGCCCGAGCGTGGGCAGCACCGCCTGGATGGCGACCGCGATGACGATGAAGACCACCTTGGCCGGCGCTCCGGCGCTGAATCCGGCCCGGTCGGTCAGGACGACCGCAGCGAACACGATGAACGCGATCCCCTCGATCTCAAATCCGACCTGGGTGATCCAGTTGAAGAACGACGGCAACTTGTTGCCCCTGGGCCCGAACGGCGCCCTGCTGATCGTGAACGTGGTGGTGCCCCCGCGCGGGCCCTGCACGCTCGCCAGACCGGCCAGCACGTAGGAGAGGTTCCCGAGCAGGACAATCAGGACGGCCTGAGCAAAGGACAAGCCGAGGAACACGACGGCAATCGCCCCGTAGTACAGATACTCGATGTTC
>DASXKI010000320.1:0-5044 GCA_036496945.1 Streptosporangiaceae bacterium
GGACGGCCCGGTTGACGTATCCGTAGCGTTCGGCCAGTTCGCCGTCGAAGTCCTCGCCGCCGAGGACGATTTCGAACGCCCGGCCCCGGCCGACGATGCCGGGCAGGCGGGTCGAGGGGGCGCCGCCGGGGATCGCCGCGAGCGCGACCTCGAACTGTCCGAGCACGGCCCGTTCGCGGCTGGCGAAGCGGATGTCGGTCGCGAGTGCGAACTCGCTGCCGGCCGCGCGTGCGCGACCGCGGAGCGCGCTGATCGTGACGGCCGGCGCCGTGCTCAGCCGGATTAGCAGGCTGGCCCAGTGCAGGAACGGCTGCGCGGCGGGCGGCTGCAGCACCTCGAGCGGGCTCATGTCCGTAGGGACGGCGTAGTGGGCGAGGAAGTAATCGGGGTTCGCGCTGTCGAACAGCACAACGGCGACGCGTCCGTCCTGCTCAACCTGGTCGAGGAGCCGATGCAGCTCGAGGTTCATCACGCCGTCGATGAGGTTGAGCGGGCCGTTGTCGAAGGTGACTCGCCAGAACGTATCCGAGTGGCGGGTCAGACGAAAACGCGAAGGTGTAAACGGGTCTTGGGTCGTCACGTGGGAATCGTATCAGACTGAATTGCTGTAAGAAAGTCAGCATTCGGCTGCAATGGCCCAGGTCAACTTGTTTTAGATGTCCTTTTATGCGGGCCTCTTGGTAGGGATCTGACTTGTCATTGATAACTCAGGTATGCTGTGATGGATGTCGCCTGCAACGGAGACACGCCGGCCTGAGCCGGTGTGCTCGATTGAGCGCTGCCTCGGCGTCCTCGCCGATCGGTGGTCGTTCCTCATCATCCGCGAGGCGCTGATGGCCGGCGTCGAGCGGTTCGCCGACTTCCAGCGCGCGCTCGGCATCGCCCCCAACGTGCTCACGGACCGGCTCGAACACCTGGTTAAGGCGGGCGTGCTGACCAAGCGCTCCTACCAGGAGCCCGGGTCGCGGACCCGGCGCAGCTACCACCTCACGCCCGCGGGCCGCGACCTTGCGGTCCCTCTTGCGGCCCTGCAGCAGTGGGGCGACCTGCACGACCCGCCCAGCACGGGTCCCTCAGTGCTGCGCCGGTCCCGCTCGGGCAGCCCCGTCCAGGTCGCGTTCGTCGACGGCGACGGGGCGGCCCTGCCACCGGACGACGTGAGCTTCATCGCGGCCGGGGCGGTCGCGAGCTAGAGCACATCTAGCAGTCACAGCTTGCCGCTGGGCCGAGGCGTCCGCTTCCGGGATCGCATCGCCGAAGTCGACTTCCCTTCATCGCCGGGACGGTGGGACTGCCGCAGGAACACTTCCGACGGGCCGCGGCCGGCATCGGCGCTGATCTGCGGTTTCCGCTCGGCGACGTAGGCCCGGACCACGGGATAGGACATGTCCGTCATCCCGTGCTCGTCCATCAGCCGGTGCCAGATCCGGGTGACGGTATGCCGCTGCTTACGCGGCGCGTCCAGGTCCGCCGTCAGCATCTCGTCGATCGCCGACTTGAACGGGTCCAGCCTCGATGGCCGCGGCGGCAGCTGCTTGCGCTGCGCAGGCAGGCCGAGCGGCTGTACGCGCTGTACCTCCTGGCCGCCTACGACGGGCCCCGCCGCAACGAGCTGGCTGGCCTGCACTGGGCTGACAGCGACCTGGCCGTCCGGCGCATTCACATCCGGGGCGACGTGAAATCCGAGGACTCCGACCGGATCATCGTGATTGACCAGGCAACGACCGACGTGCTGAAGGCCTGGCGCAAGGTCCAGCTGGCCGAGCGGATGGCCTGGGCTGGCGTCTGGACCGATAGCGGCCGGGTGTTCACGCGCGAGGACGGCACGCCGCTGCGGCAGGCGTGGATCAGCCAGCGATTCGACGCCCTCGTCGCCAGGGCGAAGCTGCCGCCCATCACTCTCCACGGGCTGAGGCACGGCAGCGCCACAATGCTCTTGGCGGCCGGCCAGCCGCCAAAGGTCATCAGTGCGGTACTCGGCCACAGCACGGTCAGTTTCACCATGGACGTGTACACCGAGGTGCTCGAGGAGCTGGCCGACAACGCGGCCTCGGCGATCGCCGCCTACGTGCCCCGCAAGAGCAAGATCGTTCCCGGAGGGACCAGCATTGGGCCATCTGGGGGCGAAAATGATCACTGATACGCGAGAGGGGCCACGTATCGAAGTGCGTAGTCCCTGGTACTGGGCGGAGGCTCGGGGATTTGAACCCCGGATGGGCGCGAACCCAAACCGCATTAGCAGTGCGGCGCCATAGACCGGACTAGGCGAAGCCTCCTGATAGCCCTACTGGGCCGTCGCCTAGGGTACCGGTACAGCCCGATGCTGAGCAAAGCACGGCAGGTCCAAGCGCGGTCACGGCGGTCAGGTCAGGCCGACAGGTCAGGCGGTCAGGTCACCTCGACGACCTGGTAGTCGCCGTTCGCGTACGCATCGCGCATCCTGGTCTTGGCGAACTTGCCGACGCTGGTCTTCGGCACCTCGTCGATGAAGGACCACCGCTCGGGCAGCTGCCAGCGCGGGATCTGCCCGGCCAGGAACGCCCGGAGTTCGGCGGCCGTCGCGGTCGAGCCCTCGGCCAGGACCACGGCCGCCAGCGGCCGCTCACCCCATTTCTCGTCAGCGACGCCGATGACGGCGGCCTCGGAAACGGCCGGGTGGGCCATGAGGATGTTCTCCAGCTCCATCGAGGAGATCCACTCGCCGCCCGACTTGATGACGTCCTTGGCCCGGTCGGTCAGCGTCACGTAGCCCAGCGGGTCGATGGTGCCGACATCGCCAGTCCGCAGCCAGCCGTCGCGGAACTTGGCCGGGTCGTCGTCCTTGTAGTAGGCACCGGTGATCCACGGCCCGCGCACCTCGATCTCACCCACCGCCTCGCCGTCGAACGGCAGCTCGAACCCGCCCTCGCCGATCAGCCGATGCTCGACCTGGCACATCAGCCGGCCCGCCGTGTCCCGGTAACGCCAGGCCTCCTCTTCGGTGACGTTGGCCGGCGGGTGGGCCACACTCCCGAGGGGCGACGTCTCGGTCATGCCCCAGGCCTGGACGATCCGGACGCCCAGCTCCTTCTCGTACGCCTCCTGAAGCGAGTGCGGGACGGCAGAGCCACCGCACGGCACGAGCCGGAGCGAGGAGAGATCGCCGCCGTTGGCCCGGATGTGCTGGAGTAGCCCGTTCCAGATTGTCGGCACGGCGCCGGCAAGCGTCGGGCGCTCCGCCTCGATAAGCCGGACCAGCGGCGCCGGCTGGAGGAACCGGTCCGGCATGATCAGCGACGAGCCCGCCAGCACCGCCGCATAAGGCAGCCCCCAGGCGTTGGCGTGGAACATGGGCACGACCGGCAGCACCCGGTCCACGTCGGACAAGCCGAAGACGCCATTCATGCAGACGGCCATCGAGTGCAGGTGCATCGAGCGGTGGCTGTACACGACGCCCTTGGGGAGCCCCGTGGTGCCGCTCGTGTAGCACATCGCCGCGGCGTCCCGCTCGTCCACGTCGGGCCAGTCGAAGGTGTCCGGCTGACCGGCCAGTAGCGCCTCGTAAGAATGCACCGGGCGGCCGAGCGCGACCAGCTCGGCGGGCGGCACGAACTCGGTCTCGTCTTCCCCTGCGGTGACGATGACGTGCCTGATGGCCGGCGCGTGCGGCAGCACCTGAGCGAGCAGCGGCACGAGGGTGGCATCGACGATCACGACGTCGTCCCCGGCATGGTCGGCGATGTAACCGATGACCTGCGGGTCCAGTCGCAGGTTCAGGGTGTGGAGCACGGCCCCCATCGACGGGATGGCCAGGTATGCCTCGAGGTGCTCAGCGTTGTTCCACATCAGGCTAGCGACGCGCTGATCTGCGCCCACGCCGAGCGACCTGAGGGCATGAGCGAGCTTCGCTACTCGTATCCCAGTTGCTCCAAAGGTCTGCCGACGGGAGCCCGTCGTCGTCAGCGTCACGACCTCGGAGCTCGCATAGGCCGTGGTGCCATGGCGCATGATCGCCGTCACGGTGAGCGGAACGTCCATCATTGTGCTGCGCACGGCGCAACCCCCTGCGGGATAAGGGTGCCTGCGCCGTCAGTGACTTCGTGCTGACCGCGCCGGTAACCGCCCTGACGTGTAACTAAGCCCACGGTAGCGGCAAATTGCCGGCCGTGTCAGCAGGCAGATCGCGCGCGGAGCGGCTCACTCGGGCTGGAGTTCGGCGTCGATACGGAGCTTGGCCACGGCACGCGAAACCGTGCTCTTGACGGTGCCGAGGCTCACCCCGAGTACCTCGGCGACCTCGGCCTCAGTCATGTCGTCGTAGTACCGGAGCATGACCGCGGCTCGCATCCGCTGCGGCAGCCGGTCGATGGCGCGCCGCAAGGGCTCCTGCATGTCGCTGCTCACCGAGTGGTCGACGACGGCCTGGTCCGGGATCTCGTCGGTCGGGTACTCCTCCAGCCGGCGCTGGCGCCACCACGAGATGTGCGTGTTCACAATGGCCCGCCGTACGTAGCCATCCAGCGCACCGCGGTCCACGATGCGATCCCAGGCGAGGTACGTCTTGGCCAGCGCTGACTGAACCAGGTCTTCGGCGTCAGCGACGTTCCCGGTCAGGAGGTAGGCGGTGCGCAGCAGCGCGCGCATTCGCGACCGCACGTAGTCCCGGAACTCAGGGTCATCGATCCCGGCCGTCCGTACGGCGAGATCGGCACCGTCGACGGTTCTGGCCGGCGGCACGAGCGGGCGCTGCTTCGTCTCGGCGACGTCAGGAGCCTGGCCATGCTGGCGCTGCTCGGGCGCGCGCAGCGGAGCGGCCGCGTGGCCGGCTTCCCCGTTCCCAGAATCGGACGCCGGAATGGACGGGACGCTGTACCGGACGCCGCTCTGAACGCCCTCATTCGTCACCAGATCCGCGACTCGCGGTGCCATCCCGGCCGCGTTCGCGTATGTGCTATTACCACTGTGATCGCCCCCGCCGCTCACACCCCAACCGTACCCACGCAGCGGCATTACAGTCAGTTACCTCGCGTAACGGCGAGTCCCGAGCGGACGGATATTGACAGAT
>DASXKI010000321.1:0-3018 GCA_036496945.1 Streptosporangiaceae bacterium
CACTACATCTCCAAGGCGACGCTGCTGGCCACAGAGAAGGCACCGCTCGGGCTGAAGATGTCGCCAGCGCCGCTGAACACCGGCTGCGCCAGCCCGCAGGCCGCAGCGTCAGCGTTTTTCTGTGACTACGTGCAGCACGTCCTAGAGCTCAACTACAAGCCGATCTGGAACCAGATCAACACCACGGGCGGCCTCGCCATTTACACGACGCTGAACACCAGGGATCAGCTCGCGGCCAATCAGGCTGTCAGCTATGTCCAGCCGCCGTATAACTCGGCGGTGAACCCTGGCCACAACGCCGACACCGAGGTGCTCATCCAACCTGGCACCGGCTACGTGAAGGCCATCGCCGTTAACAGACCGTACGGCGCGAACGCTGACGAGCTCGATTACGCCGTCAACTCCAACTATGGCGGCGGAGCGGGCGTGCAGACTGGCTCGTCGTCGAAGCTGTTCACCTTGATCACGGCGCTGGAGCAAGGCAAGCCGTTCGGCTACACAATCAAGGTCAAGGCGCCGGCGACCGTCGGGCCGTTCACCAACTGCAAGGGCCAGTTCGTGAACCCGGCGCCGTTCAACAACGCCGAAGGACCGAGCAACGGGACCGAGATCTGGATGCTCAACCAGGCCACGGTCGACTCGATCAACCTGTACTTCGCCAACCTGGAGCAACAAGTCGGTCTGTGCAACGTCGTCAAGACCGCGGCCAACATGGGCCTGACAAGGGCAGACGGCACCTCGCTGCTGCAGTGGGACCATGCACTTGGGAGCGCCGGCCTGCCGGCCGACAACATCCCGAGCTTCACGCTCGGTTCCGTCTATGTGTCGCCGATGAGCATGGCCGCGGCATACGCATCAGTCGCGGCACGCGGGTGGTACTGCAGCCCGCAGGCCATCGTCAAGATCCAGGTGATCGCGTCGGGCAAGCAGCTGCCAGTCCAGCCGGCGCAGTGCCACCGCGCCATGCCCCAGGGCGTGGCAGACGCCGCTAACTACATCCTGCAGGGCGTGCTGACGGTGCCCGGCGCGACGGCGGCCGGCCGGAGCATCGGTCACTATGCGGCTGCCAAGACCGGTACCGCGAACGGCGGCTACTACGCCGCCTTCGCCGGCTACACGCCCACGCTGGCCGGCTACGTGTCCGTCTTCAACCCGACCAACCCGACTGGGGCCGGCGCGATGCTTGGCTCCAACTCGTGCTTCCGCGACCTGTTCGGCGAGACCTGCCCCGGTCAGATGTACGGCGACAATGCGCCGGGCGCGACCTGGGAGTACACGTTCCTGCGCGCGGCTCTCGGCCCCGACACCAGCTTCGTCAACCCACCGGGCTCCTTCTTCGCCCTCGGCAACGGGCTGGGCGCGCCGAAGACGGTTGGCGGCAAGAAGAAGAAGGGCGGCGGCGGCGGCGGGCCGACGCCGAACCCGACGCCGAGCCACTGATCTGGCCCGGATCGCCAGCGGTCAGGCCGATCGCTAGTTACTCAGCTGGCTGCGCACTAGCGCCGCCACTCGGCTGCCCTCGGCCCGGCCAGCGACCCGCGGCGTGATGACCTTCATCACCTGGCCGATTCCGGCCGGGCCCGAGGCGCCGGTCTCCGCGATCGCGGCCGCCACCATCCCGGCCAGCTCGTCGTCATCGAGCTGTGCCGGTAGATAGCCGGCGAGCACCTGCTCCTCAGCGCGCTCGGCGGCGGCCTGCTCCTCGCGGCCAGCGTCGGCGAAGGCCGCTGCTGCCTCGCGCCGTCGCTTAGCCTCCCTGCCGAGGATCTTGATGATCTCGTCGTCGGTAAGGTCGCGCGCCGCTGAGCCGGAGACCTCCTCGTTACTTATCGAAGTCAGGGCCATGCGCAGCGTCCTGGTACGTGTCTCATCCCGCGCCTTCATCGCGGTCGTGAGGTCGGCCCTGAGCTGATCCTTGAGTGTCGGCATGCGACCTATCCTGCCGCCTAGCCCTGCCGGGCGCGGCCGCGGGCGTCCGGCCCAGTGCCGCGGACATGGCACCATGAATGAATGCGATCGCGAACCCTCCTGAAGGCCACCGTCCTCGCCGGCGCCGCCTGCGTGGGCTATGCGTCGGTAATCGAGCGGAACTGGTTCGCCTTGCGCCAGCTCGAGGTTCCCGTCCTGCCAGCCGGGTCGGCCTCGATGCGCATCCTCCACATTTCTGACGTTCACCTGACACCAGGACGCCACCGGCTCATGTCGTGGATCCGGACGCTCGACGCTCTCGAGCCGGACCTCGTCGTCAACACCGGCGACTCGATCGCCCACCCGCAGTCCGTCGAGCCGTTCCTGACGGCCATGGGGCCGCTGCTGGACCGGCCTGGCGTCTTCGTCTACGGCTCCAACGACCTGTACTCGCCGGTGGTCAAGAACCCGACCCGGTACTTGTGGCGCACCAGCGCCGACGAGCACAAGCGCCACACTCCCGACCTGCCGTGGGCCGAGCTGGGCGAGGGCATGGAGAGCGCCGGCTGGCTCAATGCCAACAACTGGCGCGGCCGGATCAAGGTAGGCGAGCACGACATCGAGGTCGCCGGCGTGCATGACTCCCACATCGCGCGCGACCGCTACGACCACATCGCCGGCCCGGCGGACCCGGCCGCCGACCTGCGGCTCGGGGTCGTGCACTCACCGGAGCCATCGGTGCTCGACCGTTTCGCCGATGACGGTTTCAACCTGCTGCTAGCCGGGCACACCCACGGCGGCCAGCTCCGCCTGCCTGGCTCCGGAGCGCTGGTCACCAACTGCGGTATCCCACGCTCCATGGCCAGCGGCCTGCATCGCTACCCGGCCGGGCAGGGTTACGCCGACCCGTGGCTGCACGTTTCCGCCGGCCTCGGCACCTCTCCCTATGCCCCGCTGCGGTTCTGCTGCCGGCCGGAGGCTACGCTGCTCACGCTGGTAGCCGGGATCAGCTAGACTTCTCGGGCGGTCAGCGGGGTGTGGCGCAGCTTGGCAGCGCGCTTCGTTCGGGACGAAGAGGCCGCGGGTTCAAATCCCGCCACCCCGACCGGT
>DASXKI010000322.1:0-8035 GCA_036496945.1 Streptosporangiaceae bacterium
CCGGCTGCGCGAGCTAGTCGCCGAGCTGGAAGACCTCACCCTCGCCGTCGCCGACGAAAGCAGCGGGCACCAGGCCCGCGCCCGCCGAACCCGGCAGAACACCGCATAACACGGTGGACGCGGCCCGCTTAACCCGTGCACGCCGCCGTCAGGAACGCGCATCCACGCAGGTCAAGGCCAAATGTGAAGGCCTCTCCAGGTCATGGCTCCTTTTTCGCCATTAGAACCAGCGGCCCTTCTCGCGCCCGGGGGGACTTTGGGGGGCAACCGAGCGTCGCGTTTTTAGCGCTGCTTCCGTGATCGGGAGAAGGTCATCGCTTTCGCTGTCGAATGGCTGGACCGGAATCGCCTGTTAGGTGCAGGCACGCATCGCTCTTAAGCTTCAGACGCGAGTTGTGCCTCTGACGGCAGAAACCTGAAACCGGACATGCCCGAGAGAAAACGTTCCGACTTGGTCGACTGGACTCCCTGCCTAATCAAATAGGCAGCCAGCGACGACCGCCGTCTGCGCTATCTGCCTGGTATGCGCCCAGTGCGCGGAGTTGTCGCTGCGGCCCTGAGACATCGGCCAGCATGGTGTCTGTGCGGCGTGGTCGCGGCCGAAACGCGGGGCAGTGCGCAGCCGGGGGCGCCCCAGCACCGTCCGCGAGGCCACGCGTGTACTCCAGGCTGATGGCGTGGATCCAGATGTGGCCGCGCGCGGCTCACCACGGGCAGGTCGTGAAACCACGAGAGGAGCATGTGCTCGCCTCCTCAGCGGCCATCGGGACTGCGGCTTGAGAGCTCTCGGGCATCGCGGAGACCTTCGGAACGAGTCCGAGGACGGGTGGCCGGGCAGGGCATCGGGGTGGCAGGCAACGCGGCCCGAGTAGCCGGCCGCGCGACGGTGTGACTGGTACCGCATTGATGGAGACGGCGGGCCCCAAACGGGGCCCGCCGTTGCTCGTGGGGCTGTGGTTAGCGTGGGGGGAACTGGGAGTTGGGGGCAGGAGGGGCGAGGTTGGCGGTTGGGGCCTGGGCAGTGAAGCCGATCACGGCGCAGTTGATGTCAACTCCGACTGAGCCGTAAGGGGCGGGCTGCCCGGTGGCGGGATTGACGCCGGTCAGCAGGTCGGGCCGGGTGGCGGCCAGGTTGAACACGACGTTTTCGTCGATCTGCCGGGTGTTCAGTCCTTCGCTGATCGCCTTGGGGGTCCACAAGCCGAGTTGGGCGTCCCACAGCGGGCTGTAGGCGTCGGCGTGCCGCGGGTCGGCCAGGGTCGGGAAGTCACCGAACACATTTAGCAGGTCTCCGCCGTTGCGCAGCGCGTTGATCATCGCGGTGTTGCCTGCACTAGCGTCCTGGGACGCGAACCCATCCTTGACCAGGTGCACGAACCCCTGTGCCTGCGGGTTGCCGGCGCCGGTCTGGCCGTTGATGAAGCCGAACAGCCGCTCGCGGGCGGAGCCGAGGAAGTCGTCGCCGCCGTTGAACGAGGCGTTGTTCAGCGCGGGCACGTAGGTGGAGCGCTCCAGTACCGCGGTCAGCGGCTGGCCGGCGTCAGTGCTGAGGTACAGGATCGGCTGGCCGGCGTCGAAGCCCTTCACGAACAGCATGTCCACCCACGACTCGGCGAACTGGCCGGGCTTGGACGGGCCCGCGATGTGGATGCCCAGGACGCGGTCCTCGGTGTTGGTGTGGTGCACCACGTCGAAGGGCCCGTTACCGGTGGCCACGATCGGCGCGTTGTAGACGACGTCCGACCCGGCGATCTTGATGAACGGGCTGTATCCGGGGCCGGCCACGGAACCGGGAGCGAACTTGGCCAGCGGGAACCCGGCAGGCCCGGGCGTCGCGATCCGGGTCGGGCTGAAGTCTGGCTCGCCGGCGAAATTCACCGCCGCAGGCCCGAACGGGTTCTGCTGCGGCGTCGGCGAGCCGAGCGTCACGGTCTGCACCGCGGCCGGGTCACTGATCGCGATGTTGGCGAGCTTGGGCGCGTAGTTCACGCCCAGATCGTGCGCCAGCCCGGCATCGGACGCGTCCAGGAGGACGTACCACACCTTGTGCCCGTGCGCGGTACCCGGATACAGCGGCAGGCGCACCGTCTCCTTCCTGAGGTCGACCCGAAGCGCGCTCTCCAGGGTCAGGTGATTCCGGGGCAACAGGCCCGATGACTGGCCAAGGCCGCCGGGTTTGGCGGACGTCGCGCCCGCCCCAGCGGATGCGACGGTGGCGAGCACCGCCGAGACGGCAACCACAACGGCGGCGGCAGACGCCAACCTCAATCTGCGTTTCAAGATCTTCATCTGGGTTTCTCCTGTTCCTTGTCCGGCGGGGCCGGATTCCTGGCCGGCCGCGAACCACGGCCAGGCTGTTTCGTCGTCCCTTGTTGGCGTGCGCACCGGCAGAGGTTCTTACCTCGCCTCCCCTTGTCGATGAGCGTGCGGCGGGCCCGTGGGCCTTCGAGACGGATAGGCGCCGAGCGTGCGGCGGGCACGGCCACCGGGTACCGGCGCTTACGCGCCGGGATCCCACAGGTCGCGACCGAGCGATGCGCGAAGCCCCGCTGGGCCGCAGGCCCGGCCGACTGGCAAGACGCGGCCCCGAAAGCCGACGACCGGGACGAAGGTGACAGGCACCGGGCGCGCACTGGCCGGGAATTCGCCGGACGGCGCGATCAGGCGGGCGCGGCCTTCACCGCCGGTTGCCGGCCCGGAGTGATCGCAGGCCGGCGATGCGGGGGCGAAGCGTGCGGATCACGGCGCCCTGCCGCGGGCGGCGGCCAGCAGCCTGGCATTTGATGCACCTCGATCGTTCTGCCTGGGGCGGCCGCCCGCCGCTCGTCCTAGGCCGGAGCCTGCCCGTCGGGCGAACCGCCGCCGCGCAGTTTTGCTCGCACCTAGTTGGCGTCCGGGCGGTGGGGCCTTAGCGTCCCCGGCACACCGATGAGCCCGGTGGGCTCGCACACCCGAGGCGAACACGCCCGCCGAACCGCTGCAGGCAGGCAAGACGACGCGCCGAGACCCGGCGCTAACGTGCGCACGCCAGGCCGGCCTCAGAGCCGGTGAGACGGTCCGCGTGGCGGGGACGCCGCGGCCACGATCACTGCAGGCGCAGAAGCGGTGGCCCCGGCAGCCGCCGCGAGTCCGATCACCAGCTCAGCGACCCCCGCGTACTAGCCGCCGGCGCCGGCACTTCGGGCCGTGGTCGTTCCGGCTCGGCTTCCCGGGACGCCGCCCCCGGCGGTGGGGACGGCACCCGCCGCCGGCGCGTGACGCTATAGCCGCGCCGCCCGCGCGGTAGGGACGTCCTGGACACGAAGACCGGTCTGGTCGCTCGGACTCAGTGCTGGCGACGTGTTCGAACAACCTGGTCGGCGCACATGCCCATCGCCGGTGGTGGTGCGCCTACTGGGCAATCGAGCCTAGACCGGGAACGCGGCCAGGAGATCATGTTGCGTACCTGTCGCGCTCGGCCGCTTCGGTCGGGCCGCGCTTGAGAGCCGCCTGCACCAGGGGGCGGCAGAAAGTCCGGGCCGCGATCGGCGACGAGGCACTGATCGACGCCGATCGGTCCGCGGACCGTCAAGTTACGTCGGCAATTTGGCCGCCAGCACGTCGATCGGCTTAATGTCGGGGGGCGAGGCAAGCAGCTCATCCGCGCGCTGCATCAGCGCAGCGGCGATAGGGCCATCGAGATGAGCCTGGCGTCCCGCTGCATCCGGGAAAACGTCAACAATCCCGAATGTCGAGGCATTGACCTTGATGGCGAACCAGGCGGTCGTCTCGGGCTCGGCCTGCGCAAGCGGCAAGGCGCTCGCAAGAAACGAAGCGAGCTCTCCTTCCTTGCCTGGCTTAGCCTCGAGCGTCACCAGCAGTCCCACAGTGACCATCGCTATCTCCTCAGTTCGGCGGGCATCCGCCCACAGAATGGACAGGTTCACGCAGTTTGGGGCGCCGTGAGGTCGGCGAACCTCACGCGAAGTCGGCGTTACTGACATCCCCTCCCTTTCCGCTGACGCGTCGCAGGGGTGCTGGCGGTCGGCCGCCCAGGCGAGATGGTCCCGCGCTGCTATTATTCCCTGCTCCTGCCGACCGGCCCAGCCGACGAGGGAGGTGTCGCCACGCTGTTCCCTCCCACATTTTGTGTGCGGCGGCGGCGGCCGCGGTCTTACGTCTTACCGACCGCAGATGAGAGCGTGGGGCTCGCCCACCCCCTCCCCGTGGCGTCGCGCAGCCAGCTTCGAGCCAGGCTGACGCCGCTACCTCACGGCTGGCGCTGGACCGCTGCGTGCGGACTCTCGGCGACGTGGGGATGCTGCGGCTCCGGCCCTGTCGGGGAGGGACGGCTGGCCGCGGTATGTTCGCGCAGGTAGCGGACCAGGCCGATGACGTCGCCTGGGACGAGCCGTCCGATGGCGCCGCTGGAGTACACGCTGACCACCACGTGGCCGCCGGGGTCAAGCACGAAGCCGGTCGACTGGAGGTACACCGGGTCATCGTTGACGAAGGCACCCGTTGCGGCTGCGGCGGCGCGGGCATCGGCGCTGTGGCCGACGGGAAATCGCAGCGCGTGCCTGGCGATCAGGTCCAGGGTGGTGGCTTCGTCATCCACCGACAGCGCGGCCACCAGGGCGCCGACGTCGGCGAGGCGGTCCAGGGAGCGCTGGAAGGCGCCGAGCTGGGCGTTGCAGTACGGGCACCAGGACCCGCGGTAGAAGAGGATCACGCCGAAGTGGCCGGCCAGGTCGCCCGGCAGGCGAAGTGTGCCACCGCCGGGCCGGGACGCGGTGAGTGGGGGGAACTGGTCTCCGGGGCGCAGGAGCGCTGAGTCTGTCATGATCCGTTAGCGCCTCTGAGGTGCGCGGGTCTTACCAGGACCTGCGTGGATCTGCTCGGCCCTGGGCGGCCGGGAGCGAGCAGGCTTACCGTGTCCGCGTTGTGTGCTGTTGGCGTATAAGACCAAGCCGGCCGCCTCGCAGCCGCGAATAAGGGTGACGGAACACAGCGGCGGCGGGCGGGTGATCATACGGTGCGCGAGGCTCCGGTCGACACGGACCGGCTGGATGCTGAGTCGGCGGAGTGGCTGCGGGTGCTGGCCGGTACGGGCCCGGGGCGGGCGGCCGCGCTGGTGCGGCTGCATGAGCTGCTGTTGCGGATCGCGCGCAAGGAGGCCGCCCGGCGCGGGCCGCGGCTGGCGATCAGCGGCCCGGAACTCGATGACGTGGCCTACCAGGCCGCAGCCGATGCGCTGCTGGCCATCACCGCCAAGATCGGGCAGTTCCGGGGCGAGAGCCGGTTCACCACCTGGGCGTACAAATTCGTCATCTTCGAGGTGTCGGCCAAGATCGGGCGGCACTTCTGGCGTAACCCGTCCGTGCCGTTAGACGCCGAAGGCTGGGAACGGCTGCCGGCCCGGTTCGGCTTCGACCCGGCGTACCAGGCCGAGTGGCGGGACCTGTTTGCCGCGCTGCGCCGGGCCGTGGATACCGAGCTCACCCCGCGCCAGCGTGAGGTATTCGTCGCGATCGTGCTCAACGATGTCCCACTGGATACGCTAGTCCTTGCGTTGGCTTCCAGCCGCAACGCGATCTACAAGATGTTGTTCGATGCCCGGCGTAAGCTGCAGGCCGCTCTTGCCGCTAACGGGTATCTACCCCTTTGACTCTTCGAGGCGTTCATGAACGGCTGGTCGGCTCTGGACAGGTTCTTGCGGGCTGATCCGCGCGACGTGGGCTGCGCGGAGGCGATGCAGATGCTCCATGTCTATGCCGAGCTAGCCGCCTCCGGCGCCCCGGCGGAACAGCGGTACCCCGGCATCGCGGCGCACTTGCGAGCGTGCGGCCCGTGCGGTGAGGACTTCGAGGGGCTGCTGGCCGCGGTGTGCGACGAGGCGCAATAGCCGGCACGCCGCAGTGGCTCCTGCCGGCGCGCCGTTGCGCACGTTTTTGCGTAGCGAGAACGGCAGCGCTGCGGTCGTTGTTGTCATGACCCTGGCGGCAGCGCCGGCGCCCGGCTTGGCCAGCATATGGCTGGACGTCCGTGCGTGCCGCGTCGCTGCCCGCTGCTGGTCGCGTTCGCAGCTGCGGAGGTTCTAGCCCCGCCGGTGGGCTGGCCGCCGCTGCTGCTGCCCCGGATCTGGCGGAACCGGCCGCTGGTCGTCGGGATGCTGGCGCTGCTCGGCAGTCCGCGATCCTTGTCGCGACATTCTTCCTCAACACGCTGTGACTGCAGGAAGTGCAACGCGCCACCGCGCTTCGGGTCGGGCTTGAGTTCCTGCCGGTTGCCCTGATCATCGGGCTCGTCGCCCGTCTGGCCTCGCACCTTCTTCCGCGAGATGGCTCGCGCTTGCTGATCGTCGCCGGCCTGGGCTGATGGCGAGCCGGGGTGAAAGCAAACCAGCCGGAGGCAGTGGCGCCCTTGTTGTTGGCCAGATCTGGTTGACGAGATCGTAGACGGAGAACGCCCGCCGTGGCTGCACGCGTTCCAGCCCTTAGCTGACGAGCTTCCGACGAACCGACGTTTAGCCGACCGGCGGGCTGCCCGTGAACGGGCAACCCGGAAGGGCCAGGCAGCAAGGGCATGGTCACGGCAGCGGAGCCCAGTTCGGGTGCTCACGGCCGGCCGGCCGGATAGACGCCAGACGGCGGGTCGTCCGCTGGCTCGGACGCGATGAGCAGCGACACCGTCTCGATCAGAGCCAGGTGTGTGAAGCGTGAGGGAATCTCCCCAGATGCTTGCCAGTTGCGGTGTCGATCTCCTCCGCGTAGAGCAGCAGTGGCCCGCCGAACGACAGCAGCTTCTGGCAGAGCGCGTGCGCTCGCTCCGCCTCGCCGATCATCGCCAGCGCGGACACTGGCTCAAAACGCGCAGATGGTGAAGGTTCCCTCCTCGCCGGGGAGCCCGGTATCGGTACCCCCGACTCGGTACCGCATTACCAGGTCGTCTTCGGTCAGAGATAAGCCCGGCGGCTTAGCGTCGGTGATGTATAATATGGTGTATGAGGCGCACAAACATCTATCTCGGCGAGGAACAGTCGGCCGCTGTGGAGGACGTCGCCCGCGCCAGGGGCATCTCCCGCGCTGAGCTGATTCGCCAGCTGATCGACTCTGGCCTGAGCGGAACCGGATCGGCCGATTTGGAAGCCGACCTTTCTGCTATCGCCGAGTCGTTCGGCACCGTTGCGGACTCCGAGGACTTCATCGCTCGCGGGCCTGATGACCGCGCCCGCCACCTCGACCAGGTCGCTAAGCTAGCCAAGACTCAGTGAAGCTTGTCGACAGTGACGTTCTGATCGCTCACCTGCGAGGCGTCACTGCGGCGCGGGACTGGCTTGAGGCCGCGCGGCGCGAGACCGGCCCGCTCGCCATCAGCGTGATCAGCATCCCCGAAGTCGCGGGCGGCATGCGATCGGGAGAACGCCGCGAGGTCAACCGGTTGCTGGCAGCGACGCTGCGCATTCCCCTCAGCGAGTCGGTTGCATGGCGCGCCGCTGGGTTCATGCGCATGTACCGGCGCTCTCACCAGGGGATCGGACTGGGCGACTACCTGATAGCAGCCACCGCTGATGTCGAGGGCCTGGAGCTAGCCACCCTCAACGTAAAGCACTTCCCCATGTTCCCAGACCTCCAGAAGCCGTTTGAGCTGTGACCACTTCACCTGTCAGATGCCGCCGCCGCACTTCGCTGTTGAAGCGATCAGGATTAGCCGGCGTTCTCGGCAGTTCATCGGCTTCGGTCCGCTCGGCCCAGACGACCTGCACCGAGCGGCCGAACTGACCACCGACACACTAACCTGGGCCTTTCGCCTGGGTAATGGCGGGAGCCCGCGTCGTTCACGTAAAAAGTGCCTTTGAACTGGGAGGACAGGGCTTGTTTAGGGTCCTGTCCGTACTCAGCCGAAGGCACTTTTAAGATGCAGAATACAGCCGGGCGCCCGAAGATCACCGTGTCTGATGACGGTTCGGGGATTGTGTCCCAGGCGGGTGCGCTGCTCCTACCGAGACCGCCGGGATCACCGGGCTGGCCGCGGGACTGTCGGCCGGCCTGGCGCG
>DASXKI010000323.1:0-12644 GCA_036496945.1 Streptosporangiaceae bacterium
ACGACGCTGTCCGCATCGCACCCGCTGCACACCATCGAGTCGGTCATGGACCACTTCCGCTACTGCGCCGAACTGGTCGGCATCGAGCACGTCGCGTTCGGCCCGGACACGCTGTACGGGGACCATGTCGCGCTGCATACGACCTTTGCGCACCTGCTCAGCCTCGCCGCGTTGCACGGACCGAGCTTCGACCGGGTGGAGTACGTTGACGGCCTGGAGAACCCGACGGAGAACTTCGCCAACATCTGCGACTGGCTCGTCCAGAACGGGTACTCCGACGACGACATACGCGCCGTCCTCGGCGGCAACATCTACCGGGCGCTGCAGCATACCTGGGTGGCCTAGCGCGAGCGCTGCGGTCCTGACTCGCTAGCTCCGTTCGGCGGGGCTAGCGAGTCCGTGCTCGAGCCAGGACCGCAGCGCTGGCGGCGGCGGCGCGCCGATCTGGGTCGCCTTGACCTGACCAGCGTCGAGCAGCAGCAGAGTCGGGATGGACTGGACGCCGAAGCGGCCCTGCAGCCTGGGCGATTCGTCCACGTTGACCTTGACCAGCTTCATCCGGCCGGCGAACTCGGCCGCGAGCTGCTCCAGCACCGGGCTCACCATGCGGCACGGCCCGCACCAGGGCGCCCACAGGTCGACCACGACGGGCACCGATGCCTTCTCCGCGATCTCGGCGAAGGTGTCATCGCTCGCGTCGACGATCCATGGCAGCGGCCGGTGGCAGTTGCCGCAGCGCGGAGTCCCGGACGCAGCCACGGGCACGCGGTTCTTTCGGCCGCAGTTCGGGCATGTGATCACAGGGCCTTCGGCCATTGTCGCACCCGCCTCATGTGGGGTTCTGGTAGCTCACCGTCAGCTCCGAGTCTGCCAGGTCGACCCGGATCATGGCGCCGTCGCGCGCGTCGCCCGCCAGCAGCGCTCGCCCGATCTTCGTCTCGACCTCCCTGGCGATGAAGCGGCGCAGCGGCCGGGCCCCGTACACCGGGTCGTAGCCCTGCTCGGCGATATAACGGCGAGCAGCCGTGGAAATCTCCAGCGTCGTCTGCCGCTCGGCCAGCCGGGCGCGCAGGTCGTCGAACATGAGGTCGACGATGCTCTCGATCTCGGCCTCGGTGAGCGGCTTGAACAGGACGATGTCGTCGAGGCGGTTCAAGAACTCGGGCCGGAAGTAGCTGCGCATCGTGGCCATCACGCGGTCGCGTGCGTCGGGCTTGATCTCGCCGCCCGCGACCGCGCCCTCCTCCATCAGATACTCGGAGCCGATGTTGGAGGTCATCACGATGACGGTGTTGCGGAAGTCGACGGTGCGGCCCTGCCCGTCGGTCAGCCGCCCGTCATCGAGGACCTGGAGCAGCGTGTTGAACACGTCCGGGTGCGCTTTCTCGACCTCGTCGAACAGCACGACTGAGTAAGGCTTGCGCCGGATCGCCTCCGTCAGCTGGCCGCCTTCCTCGTAGCCGACGTAGCCGGGCGGCGCGCCGACGAGCCGGCTGACCGTGTGCCGCTCCTGGTACTCCGTCATGTCGATCCGGACCATGCTCTCCACGCTGTCGAACAGAGCGCCCGCGAGGGACTTGGCGAGCTCTGTCTTGCCGACCCCAGTCGGGCCGAGGAAGATGAATGACCCGATCGGACGGCCGGGATCCTTGATCCCGGACCGTGCCCGGATGATCGCGTCGGTCACCAGCTGGACTGCCTGGTCCTGGCCGACCACGTGCTCGTGCAGGATCTGGTCGAGGTTCAGGATCTTCTCCCGCTCGCCTTCCTGGAGGCGGCTGACCGGGATACCCGTCCACCGGGCCACGATGGCGGCGATCTCGTCGTCGGTCACGACCTCGCGCAGCAGCCGACGTCCGCCCTGCCGCTCGCTGAGATGCTCCTCCTCGCTCCGCAGCCGCCGTTCCAGCTCCGGCAGCCTGCCGAGGCGCAGCTCGGCCGTCCTGGTCAGGTCGTAGTCTCGCTCGGCCTGGTCGGCCTGCTGACGTACCTGCTCCATCTCCTCGCGCAGCGCCTGCACCCGGCGCAGCGCCTGTCGCTCGCCCTCCCACTCCGCCCGCAGAGCGTCGGACTCCGCCCGTAGGTCGGCAAGCTCCTTGCGCAGGTCTGCCAGGCGGGCCTGGCTGGCCGGGTCGTCCTCCTTGGCCAGCGCCGTCTCCTCGATCTCCAGGCGCATGACGCGGCGTGTCAGCTCGTCGAGCTCGGCCGGCATGGAGTCGATCTCAGTCCGGATCACCGCGCAGGCCTCGTCCACGAGGTCGATCGCCTTGTCCGGCAGGAACCGGTCGGAGATGTAGCGGTGGCTCAGCGTGGCTGCCGCCACCAGCGCGTTGTCGGCGATCCGCACGCCGTGGAACACCTCCAGGCGCTCACGGAGGCCGCGCAGGATCGACACGGTGTCCTCGACCGACGGCTCGTCCACGGTGACCGGCTGGAACCGGCGCTCCAGGGCGGCGTCCTTCTCGATGTACTTGCGATACTCATCCACCGTGGTCGCGCCGATCATGTGCAGCTCGCCGCGGGCCAGCATCGGCTTCAGCATGTTTCCGGCGTCCATCGAGCCTTCGGCCGCGCCCGCGCCCACCACTGTGTGCACCTCGTCGACAAACAGCAGGATGCGCCCGGCGGCAGCCTTGACCTCAGCCAGCACTGCCTTGAGGCGCTCCTCGAACTCTCCGCGGTACTTGGCACCGGCGAGCAGGGCGCCCATGTCGAGGCTGAAGATCACCTTGTCCCGCAGGCCCTCCGGGACATCGCCGCGGGTGATGCGCTGTGCCAGGCCCTCGACGATGGCGGTCTTGCCGACACCAGGATCGCCCACCAGCACCGGGTTGTTCTTGGACTTCCTGGACAGGATCTGGATGACACGGCGTATCTCACCGTCCCGGCCGATCACGGGGTCGAGCCGGCCGGCCGCGGCGTCCGCCACCAGGTCCCGGCCGTACTTGTCGAGTGCCTCGTACGCGACTTCTGGCATGGCGGAGGTGACCCGCTGGTTGCCGCGGATTCGCGCCAGCGCTTGCAGGAATGCTGCCCTGGTGACGCCCTCGTTCTGCAGCAGCCGGCCCGCGCCGGTGGCCGGGCCGAGCGCGAGGGTCGCCAGGATCAGGTGCTCGACGGAGACATAGTCATCCTTGAGCCGGCCGGCCTCCTGCTCCGCATCGTCGAGCAGCCGGGAGAGCTGCTGCGTGACGGCGACCTGACCGGCAGCGACGCCGGGCCCGCTGACCCGCGGGCGCCGGCCAAGCTCGGCCTCCAGTTCCTTGTGCAGCAGGTCTGGGTCGGCGCCCACCTGGGTCATCAGGCGCGGCACGATGCCTTCGGGCTGGTCGACCAGCGCGAGCAGCAGATGCTCGGCGTCCACCTCAGGATGCCCGAAACGCAGCGCCTTGGTCTGGGCGTCATGCAGGGCTTCCTGCGACTTCTGGGTCAGCCGGTTCGGGTCCATGATTGCCCTCCTAGCCGCTGGCGGCGCCGCATGGCTGCCTCGAGCACCGCGATCCGGTCCAGCAGATCGATGACGAGCCCGGTCGCCGCATAGTTGAGCGCGAACCCGGCGCGCAGGCGCTGGATCCGGCCGATATCGGCGAGCTGGCTCCGGGCGAACCACAGGCGGCCGCGGGAGTCGGCGGCGGCGTCGAGAATGCCCAGGGCGACGAGCCTGCGGATGAGCTCAGGATGCAGGCCCGCCGCGGCGGCGAACTCGTCCAGGTCAAGCCGCGGGGCACGGACCAGCGCGTAGCTCACCGGCGTCTCCTCGGGTCGAAGTGAGAGGTCGCGGCGAGCTGCTCGAACAGCTCGCGCTCGGCGTCGGTGAGCCGGGCCGGCACCATGATCCGCGTCTCGGCGAACAGGTCGCCGGGCTTGCCACGGGGACTGGGCATGCCGCGGCCGCGCAGCCGGAGCCGCTTGCCGCTTGAGGTACCGGCCGGGACCGTGACCTTGGCTTCCCCGTCGGGCGTCGGTACGGCGACGGAGGTGCCGAGCGCGGCTTCCCAGGCCGCGAGCCGCAGTTCGACATAGATGTCGCGGCCATCCAGGCGGTAGACCTGGTGCGGCGCGATCCTGACAAGCAGGTACAGGTCACCCGACCGGGCCCCGTCGCTGCCGCGACCGCCTTGCCCGGCCAGCCGGATCCGCTGCCCGTCGGTGACGCCGGCCGGGATCGTCACCTCCAGCGTGCGCTGGGTGTCGCCGCTGCCGATCGTCAGTGTCCGGCGGCCACCGTGATAGGCCTCCTCGAGCGTCAGCTCGATCTCCGCCGTCTGGTCGGCGCCAGGTATCGGCCCGTAGCCGCTGCGCCCGGCCCCGCCGTAGCCGGCCCCCGTGTAGCCAGCACGGCCGCCGAACAAGCCGCCGAGCAGGTCATCCAGGTCGATGTCGTCGCCCGTGCCGAACCCGAAGCCACCGCGGCCAGCCTGGCCGGCGCCAGCGCCGGCGCGGGCGCCAGCCCCGGCCCGGCTGCGGGCCCCGGCGCCGGCCCTCGCCTGGCGCCACGTCTCCGGGTCGACGTCCTCCGGCACCTGACGGAAGTCGGGGCCGAATGCGTCGTACCGCCGCCTGGTCTGCGGATCGGACAGCACGTGATAGGCCTCGGAGACGTCCTTGAAGCGATCCTCCGCGCCAGGGTCGGAGTTCACATCGGGATGACTCTGCCGGGCCAGCTTGCGGTAAGCCCGCTGTATTTCTTCCTGGGTGGCAGTCCTCGGCACGCCGAGGATCTGGTAAAAATCCCGGTCTGCCATCAGTCCGCCTTAGCGACGACTACCCGGGCTGGCCGCAGCTGGCGGTCGTCCTCACCGTAGGCGGGACTGACGACCTCGATCACGGAGCCTTCGGGCGCTTCCGGGTCGGGCCGGGTGGCGATGGCCTCGTGCCGGGCCGGATCGAACCTCGCGCCGAGGTCGTCACGGCGCGGGAAGCCGAGCTGGGCGAGTACGCCCGCGGCCTGGTCCCGGACTGCCCTGACTCCCTCGATGATGGAGCCGGGATCGGCCTGCGCGTGCGCCAGGGCTCGCTCCATGTTGTCGACGACCGGCAGCCATTGCGCGGCCACCCGCGCCGATGCCTCGGCCTCGGCGATCCTGACCTGGGCTGCGCACCTCTTGCGCAGGTTGTCCAGATCGGCCAGCGCACGCAGCCGCAGGTCCTCCAGTTCGGCGATCCGCGCCGTCAGCTCCGGGACGGTGGGCCCATCGGTCGTGGCGGTGCGGTCCGGCTCGGATCGCGGGCTCTGGTCCGGCTCACTCATGGGTGGTGAACTCGGCATCGATGACGTCGTCGCTGTCGTTGCCCTGACCCTGCTCACCGCCGCCGGGCGCGGCGCCCTGTCCGGCCGGCTGGCCCTGGCTCGCAGCGCCGACGCTCTGGTAGACCTGCTGAAGCTCGCCGGTCATGTTCTTGAGCCTGTCCAGCGGCGTGTCGGCCTTCAGGGCCTCCCGCGCCTCAGTCACCAGGTTGTCGGCGCGGGCACGCTCGTGCACCGGCACCGCGTCGCCTCGCTCGGACAGCAGGTTCTGCACCTGGTAGGCGGCCGCATCCAGCGCGTTGCGCGCATCGGTCAGCTCACGGACCCGGCGATCATCCTCGCGGTGCCGCTCAGCGTCCTCGACCATGCGCTCGACCTCGGCCTGATCCAGGTTGGAGGTCTCGCTGATCGTGATCCGCTGCTCGCTGCCGGTGTCCTTGTCCCGCGCGGACACGTTCAGGATCCCGTTGGCGTCGATGTCGAACGTGACCTCGATCTGCGGGTTGCCCCGCGGGGCAGGCCGGATGTTCTCCAGCCGGAACCGGCCGAGCACGCGGTTGTCGGCTGCGCGCTCCCGTTCGCCCTGGAGCACCACGATGTCGACGGCCGGCTGGTTGTCCTCGGCCGTGCTGAAGACCTCCGTACGCCGGGCAGGGATCGTGGTATTCCGCTCGATGATCTTGGTCATCATGCCGCCGAGGGTCTCGATGCCCAGGGACAGCGGCGTGACGTCGAGCAGCAGGACGTCCTTGACCTCGCCCTTCAGCACCGCAGCCTGCACAGCGGCGCCGAGCGCGACGACTTCGTCCGGGTTGACCGTCATGTTCGGGTCCTTGCCGCCGGTCAGCCGCCGGACCTGGGTCTGCACTGCCGGTATCCGGGTGGACCCGCCGACGAGGATGACCTCGTCGATGTCGTTCTCCGTCAGCTTGGCGTCCTCGAGCGCCTGCCTAACCGGCCCGACGGTGCGTTCCACGAGGTCGGCCGTGATCTGCTCGAAGGTCGAGCGCATCAGCGTCGTATTGAGGTGCTTGGGCCCGGACGCGTCGGCGGTGATGAAGGGCAGGCTGACCGTGGTCTGGGTGACCGATGACAGCTCGACCTTGGCCTTCTCTGCTGCCTCGAAGAGCCGCTGCAGCGCTTGCGGGTCAGCTCGCAGGTCGATCCCGTTGTCACGCTGGAACTCGTCGGCGAGGTAGTCCACCAGCCGTCGGTCGAAGTCATCGCCGCCGAGGTGCGTATCCCCGGCGGTCGCGCGCACCTCCACCACCCCGTCGCCGATGTCGAGGATGCTCACGTCGAAGGTCCCGCCGCCGAGGTCGAACACCAGGACCGTCTCACTCTGCTTCTTGTCGAGGCCGTAGGCCAGCGCCGCGGCCGTCGGCTCGTTGATGATCCGCAGGACGTCCAGGCCCGCGATGCGCCCTGCGTCCTTGGTTGCCTGCCGCTGCGCATCGTTGAAGTAGGCCGGCACGGTAACGACTGCCTCGGTGACCTTCTCGCCCAGGAACTTGGCTGCGTCTTCGGCGAGCTTGCGCAGCACGAGCGCGGAGATCTCTTCAGGCGCGTACTGCCGGCCGCTGATGCTGAACCGGGCGGCGCCGTCGGGGCCAGCCACCACGTCGTAGGAGACAGCGTTGATCTCGGTCTCGACCTCGCTGAACATCCTGCCGATGAACCGCTTGGCCGAGTAGATCGTGCCCTTGGGATTCAAGATCGCCTGACGCCTGGCCAGCTGGCCGACGAGGCGCTCGCCCTGCGGCGTGAAGGCCACCACCGACGGAGTCGTGCGTGACCCCTCGGCGTTAGGGATGACCGTCGGCTTACCGTCCTCCGTCACTGCGATCACCGAGTTGGTGGTGCCGAGATCGATGCCCACTGCCCTTGGCATGGCTGGCCTCCTGTGGTCTGGGCTACCGCACCACACTGCCGCAGGCGGCCAAGTACTCACATCCTCAGATCAGGTAGTAAGCAGGGCCAGGCGGCGCGGATGACGACCCGGTGGCGGCCCAGCAGACTAGTCACTCTGGTGAAGTGCGCAGCTAACGGTGCGGCCACGCTGGGATCATGCCTCGCGCTAAGGAGGGGAGCATGCCGATACCTGTGCGGGTTGTCGGTCTGGGTGGTTCGCTCCGGCATGGGTCGACCAGCCTGACCGCACTCCAGACTGCGCTCGACGGAGTGCTGGCGGCCGCGGCGGAGCCGCGCATGATCTGGGTTCGCGATCTGGACCTGCCGATGTATACCCCAGAGCAGGTCGTGCCGCCAGCGGCTCGCGAGCTCGCCGAGACCGTGTACTCAAGTGACGCGCTGATCTGGAGTACGCCGACCTACCACGGCTCCATGAGCGGCTCGTTCAAGAACGCCCTGGACTGGCTGATCCTGCTAGCCGAGCGTGATCCGCCCTACCTGACGAACAAGCCGGTCGGGCTCGTAACCACCGCCGGCGGCGTACAGGGACTGCAGTCGGTGAACTCGATGGATTTCATCGTCCGGGCCCTGCGCGGCTGGAGCGTGCCGATGGTGCTGCCGGTCGCGCAGTCCTGGCAGACCTTCGACCCGGATGGGCGCCTGGTCGACGAGATGGTGGCCGCGCAGCTGCGCGAGCTTGGCGCGGAAGTCGTCCGGGCTGCGCGGCAGTTCCAGGTCGAGGGCAGCTGCGACTACGCCGATGACGCCCAGTTCTCGCCAGACGGCCGCGAGCAGCCAGCCAGCGCGGGCGCCGAGCGGTAAATGCCGCGCCGTCAATCTAGAACCACTCGCTGCGCAGCCAGCCGGGCTAGCTCGACACGCGACGTCACCCCCAGCTTCCAGAAGATGTGGCGCAGGTGAAAAGCGACGGTATGGGTGCTCAGGAAGACCTGTCCCGCTACCTGCCGGTTGCTGAGACCGGCGGCCACGAGGTCGGCGATCCGGCGCTCGGCATCGGTCATGCTGTCCCAGCCATACGGCGGCCGCGACGCCCGGTTCCAGTGGTGCAGCCTGACACCCGCGCGGCGTAGCTCGGCGCGGACGCGGGCCATCCCCTCGCCGTTGCCGAGCCTCTCGTAGAGCGCATAGGCCTCTCGCAGCAAGGCTACGGCGTGATCGTGTCCGCCGCGGGTGGCGGAGGCCAGGGCGGCGTCCTCGGTTGCGGCGGCGCGGGCGAGCTGAGCCGGGTAGCGGCCCGCCACCTCCTCGAGCAGGGCCGGATCGCTCTGGACCAGGCCGCGGACATGCAGGGCCGCCGCCGCGACAGCGGAATCCCGCGGACGGCTCTCCGCTAGCCACTCGGTGGACTGCGCCAGCTGAGCAGCCTTCGCGTGGTCCCCGCGCGCCAGCGCGCCGCGGACCAGCAGCACGGCGGCCTTAGCGTCCGCTGCCGCCTCTGCCTCGAAGACGATCAGCCGGAGATGCTCCTCCAGGTCATGGACATAAGCAGGCTCGGCATACGCAGACATCGTGGTGGCCCCCGATCTACGCCCTGGTGTGCCTCCCCCAGCTTCGGCCATCGGTGCGGGCATCACACCGTCCCCCGCGGACCAACTAGCTGTCCCGGCAGGACCAGCGACGGCCGTGACCAGGTCAGGACTGACGCAGGGCCTGCAGGGTACGCCAGGCCCGAGTAGCCAGCTGCATGTTGAACTGCGTATCCGGTACGCCGAGGTCGTAGCCGGAGACTTCGCGGATGCGCCGCAGCCGGTACTTCAGGGTGCTGCGATGCACCGACAGCGCCGTCGCCGACGAGTCGTAGCTGCCGCCGCTATCGAGGTACTCGCCCAGCGTTGTGACGAGCTGCGCACCATGAACGGCGTCGTAGTCCAGCAGCGCCCCCAGCCAGTCACGAACGAATGACTCCATCGCGGATATGTCCGTCTCGGTGGCCAGTACCTGATAAACGCCGAGCCGGTCGAAAACTGTGACCTGCTCGCTGCCTCCCACCGCCTTCTGGATCCGCAGGGCTAGCTGGCACTCGCGGTAGGACCTCGGGAACTCCGCTACGCCCTCGCAGCGGCCGCCGACGCCGACCGAGCAGCGCGTCCCGTGCAGCTCGGCGACGACGCTCGCCTGGAACCGGTCCCACGGAGCATCCGCATCTGCCAGCACGATCACGTCGGTCATCCGCGCGGCGAGCAGCGATCCCACCCGGACCGCAGTGGCGGCCCTGGTCACGGCGTGCAGGAACACGCCAATGTCGGCTGCGCCGTTCGGCCGGCACTCGACGGCGACGACCCGGTGGGGCCGCCCTAGGTCGTAGTGGAGAGCCTGGGCCCGGCCGAGGACGCCCGGCCCGTCCTGGCCTGCGACGAGGTCCAGGACCAGATTGCTCTGCGCGCGTGCGTGCGACTCGCGCAGGCCCTGCACGCGGGCAGCCTCCATGGCCAGGAGCGCCGCGGCGTGGTCCACGGCCATCCGCTCGGTTTCCCCCGCTGCGCCGTGCGGATCGGTCAGCGTGACGACGCCTACCGGAGTACCGGCGAGCAGCGCCACCGAGACCAGGCGGCCGCCGTCTCGGACCGGCCCGTGGGCCGCCGCTGCCCGCCGCAGTAGCTCGGCGCGCTGCTCTGGGTGGCTCTGCGGCTGGTCTGGCGAGCTGGGGCCCGCCCGCGCCATCAGGTTGCCGTAAGAATCCTCGACGGTTGCGGCGTGGCCGGTGAGCGCGTAGACGGCCGTGGCGATGCCTTCGTGCCCCTCGCCGCGCAACGCCACTTGCGTCAGCCGGTCGTGGATCTCCATGCTGCGGCGCAGCCGCTGGTTGGCGGCCCGCAGCTCGGCTGTGCCGGCTTGCTCGCGGGCACGCTGCCCGGCTTGCTCCAGCGCCGCGCCTGCTTGCTGGGCGAGTTCCTGGAGCAGCTCACGATCGTTGCCTGCGAGCTCTGCCGCAGCACCCACCACCACGCATCCGGCGCGGCCACCGGGAATCGGGAAGGCCCAGGCCCACTGGACGCCAGTCACCGCGACTGGCGCGCCAGCCGCGGTGCCGGCCGCCGCTTCGACGTCCGCGGCATTCACGCCGCGACCATGCTGCCCGACGTCCTGCCACGCCTGATCCAGCATGACGCCGACGGTCTCGCATGGGACCAGGGACTCGGCCGCCGTCGCGACCAGGTCCAGGATGCGGGCGAAGCTGTCCTGCTGGTCCAGCAGCAGGGACGCGGCGACCAGTCGTCTCAGTGCCGAGCGCTGCGCGCATTCAGACCCGGTTGTATCGGTCATGGATGCCCGTCATGAGCTGTTGCGTCAACGGCAACCGAGTGTAGTCGGCCGGTCCGCGATCAAGGTGGCCCGGCCGGCCCGGTCAGTGCGGCCCGGTCAGTGCGGCCAGGTCAGTGCGGCCCGGTCAGTGCGGCCCGATAAGAACCGGGGCGTCGCGGTCGAGATGTCGTAGCTGGAGCCCCAGTACCACTGGGTGGCATCCGAGCCGGGCACGATGTGCTGGTAGCCGGTGGGGTCGGCGATCCACCAGCGGACCTGGGCGCGCATCGCCGCCGGGAGCGTGGCAACCTCCGCCTGCGCGGCAGGCCACTCGTTGATCGCCGAATAGATGATCGCGAGCGCGCTCGGCCTGGCGCTGAGCTTGGCCGAGATCCAGCCCGGAATGGCAGCCGGAGTCACGTTGCCGGGCTCGACGTCGAGGACCTGAGCGCCGGGGTCGGTGCCGTTGACGTCGATCCACAGCACTGGCCCGCGCCCGGCTAGCGCGGCTGGCGAGACGGCACCCGGTCCGGTGGCGTACGTCGCGACCACGTGGCCGCTCGGGAGCGCACCGGGCAGGAGCGAGTCGTAGATCAGGTAAGGCTGGGCGGCGGCGGCCGGCTTCTTGGACTGACCGGCCGCAGAGGTCGGGTGCGCGGCCGGACTTGTCGCGTGCGCGGCCGGACGATTGGTGTGCGCGGCCGACGCTTTCGTGTTGGCGGTTGAGGCTGACCGGGACGAGGCCTGGCCGGGCGCGGCGGCCGGCTGGCTCGCCTGGTCGGGCACCTGCGCGCGCCCCTTTCCGGGACCCGCGCCAGGCCCGGCGGCGTCGACGTGCCCACTGGGTCCGCCAGCCGGGACATCCGGGGGGGCTGCCGCGAGCGCTACGCCGGCTGATACGCCGCCCACGAGAAGCGTCGTCGCCGCGGCCACCGCGAGCGTCAGGTGCGCGGGCCCGCGACGATAGCCGTGGCTGCCACGGAACCGATGCTGCGGAGGACGGCGATGAGAGTGCACGTCGGGCTAGGGTCGGGCGCGCGCGGCGCTAGCGGTGACCCAGGATGCTCGCGCGTGACGGCAATTAAGCCATCGGCACGGCAGTACGCGGATGCGACGCGGATCAGGGCGACGCGTCGCCCGTGGAGGGCGACACTCACACGCCTAGGTACTGTTCGGTCACTGCTAGTGGACGCCTAAAACACGCCAGTCGCACCTGAAACGCCTGAATAGGCACTATGACCTGTATCACATCCGACGCCCGATTCCTGGGCAGAAGTGGGACCGCAACGGCTGGCGCCGTTACGGTCCGCCGCGGGCTGCAAGGGGCGCCGGCAGTAAGCTAGCTGGATGCCTGACGAGAACCAGCACGAGTCTGCTGACCTCGGCGATTACGAGGTCGAGGATGCGTCCGACACGCTGGACGGGAACCCGGGAGACGACCCACTCGACCGGGGCGTGATCCCGCCGCAGCACTGGTCGTCATCAATTCGCTTTGGCACCACAGGCGCCGAGCAGGAGGATGGCGAGTCCCTCGATCAGCTACTGGCCGAAGAGGAGCCGGACGCCGGGTCGGAGGCCGACGACGAGCGGCCGGAGGACGTCGCCGGGGATCCCGACGCCGCGGACGAAGATGTCGACGGGTTGCTGCTCGACGACGGTCCCGATCCGCGAGCGGGCCGCCTTGTAGCCGAGGACGAGGGTACTGAGCCTGACGCTGAGGCCGATCTGGTCGCCCGTGACGAGGGCATCGACGGCGGCGCTGCTACCGCCGAGGAGGCGGCGATGCACGTCGTCGAATCCGACGACTACGACATCCGCTCGGAGTGACACGCCCCTAGGTCCGGATCGCGTTCGGGATGAACGCCGAGGGTAAACCACTGGAATGAGCGATCGCGGGCACGACCGGCCGCAGATCCTAGCCGAGCGGCTGCGCCTCGGCACCGGCTTCGGCGCCGAGGACCGTGCGCACGTCCTGGAGATCCTGGCCGCCCTCAACCGGCACCTAGCGCGCTGGCGTCCCGAGCAGGTCGATCTCCAGATCTCCGTCAAGGACCGCGGTGGCACGGAGCAGAAGGTCACGATCGAGGCCTGGCTACCCGGCTGGGTGCCGCTCGTGGCTACCTCCATCGCGCCCGAGGTAGGTCACGCTCTGGTCGAGGTGCGCAAGGACCTGATCCGCCAGATCGAGGACGAGAAGACCAAGCGGGATCTCCACAAGCCT
>DASXKI010000324.1:0-19797 GCA_036496945.1 Streptosporangiaceae bacterium
CCTTGAGCGGGCAGGGCCTTGAGCGGGCAGGGCCTTGAGCGGGCAGGGCCTTGAGCGGGCAGGGCCTTGAGCGGGCAGGACCTTGAGCGGGCAGGGCCTTGAGCGGGCAGGGCCTTGAGCGGGCAGGGCCTTCAGCGGGCAGGGCCTTGAGCGGGCAGGGCCTTCAGCGGGCAGGGCCTTCGGCCGGATGCGCTATCTGGTCCGGCGATGCGACGCCGGGGCCCGGTGGGAAGCCGGGGTACGCGGCGAAGCGGGGGTGCGCGGCGAAGCCGGGGCGGCCGGCGAGGCCGTGGCTGCCCGGTGCGAGGCCGGGGCATGGTGCTGGGCCTGGTGCGATCCCTCGTGGTGAGTGACAGGCGATGCACCGACCATGGCGGCGAGGTCCTGCGCCAGCTCCTGAGGCGGTTCGGATGGCTCCAGGACGGAGACATCCGCGGCTACCCAGACCCACTTGCGGTAAGACCAGAACCGGAACAGGGTACCAAGACCAGTGCCCACGATCAGGGCGACGTTGTACCACACCTTGCTCTTGCCCTGGCCCGCCAGGTCCGTCAGCCCGATGCAGGCGTAGTAGATAAGCAGGCCGATCGCGTTCAGCACGAAGAACACGATCGAGTCCCGGGTGGTGCCCTGGCCCTCGCGGTGCTTGAACGTCCAGTGACGGTTGCCCAGGAAGGTGAAGACAGTTGCCAGGATCGTGGCGATCGTGACGGCTTTGTACTTGCCGATGTCATGACTCAGTGCGTTGGCCACGCCGAACGTGATGAGAGTGCCGATTGCTCCGATGACCAGGAACTTAGAACCCTCATGAATCAGGCGGTGGAACCGCTCGTAGAGCCGGCGAACGCTGCTCACCTCTGGATCCTGCCTCCTGCTCGTCCACTGCCAGTGTGACCTTGTGAGAGTACCGCCCTGCCGGTTATGGCGTGCCCAACTGGGCAGCCTTATCACCCTTCTGGGCACAGATATTCATTCGGAACTGGCAGACCCTCCGGGTAGTGTCGCGGGCGTGCCTGAACCTGAGATCCTTATTCACGCTCATGGCTTGACGAAGCGGTTTGGCGACTTCACTGCCGTGGATGGGATTGATTTCCAGCTCAGGCGGGGTGAGGCGTTCGGCTTCCTCGGCCCGAACGGGGCAGGCAAGTCTTCCACTATGCGGATGATCGGATGCGTCTCGCCGCCGACCGGGGGCGAGCTGTCGATCCTCGGCATGGACCCGCTGACCGACGGCCCGGCCATCCGGTCAAGGCTCGGCGTCGTGCCACAGGAGGACACTCTGGACGTGGAGCTGACCGTCCGGGAGAATCTGCTGATCTACGGCCGGTACTTCGGGCTGCCACGGGCTGTCATCTCCGAGCGCACGGCCATGCTGCTGGACTTCGTCCAGCTAGCCGAGCGGGGTGACGACCAGGTCGAACCGCTGTCCGGCGGGATGAAGCGCCGCCTGACCATCGCCCGGTCGCTGATCAACGAGCCAGAGATCCTGATCCTGGACGAGCCGACTACCGGCCTGGATCCGCAGGCCAGGCACGTCGTGTGGGACCGGCTCTTCCGCCTCAAGCAGCAGGGCGTGACTCTCATCTTGACCACGCACTACATGGATGAGGCCGAGCAGCTCTGCGACCGGCTGGTGGTCATGGACGGCGGCAAGATCGCGGCGGAGGGCTCCCCTCGTGAGCTGATCGACCGGTACTCCACGCGCGAGGTGCTGGAGCTGCGATTCCACGTCTCCGACCACGAGCAGGCGGCAGGCAAGGTCGCCCACGTCCCGGCCGACCGGATCGAGGTCCTGGCCGACCGGATCCTGCTGTACGTGGACAACGGCGATGCTGCCATGGCGATGGTGCGCGGCCTGGGTCTGGAGCCGGTGACCTCGCTCGTGCGCCGAAGCACGCTGGAGGACGTCTTCCTGCGGTTGACCGGCAGGCGGCTGGAGGACGGATGACGGCTTCCGTCGTGGCGCCCCGGTCTGGGCATCCCGGCAGCGAATGGGCCCGCTCCTGGGGCATGGCGGTCCGGGCCTTCCGGTTCTGGCTGGTCGACTACCGGCGCACCTGGCGCGGGTCGATCTACTCCAGCGTCCTCGGCCCCATCCTGTACCTGGGCGCCATGGGCCTGGCGCTCGGCAGGCTGGTGGACCAGCACGGCACTGCCAGCCTCGGCGGCGTCAGCTACCTGGCCTTCCTGGCACCTGGCCTGATGGCAGCCAGCGCGATGCAGACCGCCGTCGGCGAGTCGCTCTACCCCGTGTACACGGCCGTGAAGTGGCAGAAGACCTACCAGGCCGCGGCCGCGACGCCCCTGCGGCCCGGTGATATCTACCGCGGGCACGTGCTGTTCACGATCATGCGGCTGACCATGAACATGACGGTCTTCCTCGGCATCATGGCCGCGTTCGGTGCCATCAAGTCGCCCTGGGCGATTGTCTGCCTGCCGGTCGCCGTGCTCACCGGCCTGGCGTTCGCCACGCCGCTAGACGCCTTCGCCGTGACTCAGTCAAAGAACGACCAGGCCTTCAACGTGATCTTCAGGTTCGGGATGGTCCCGCTGTTCCTCTTCAGCGGGACGTTCTTCCCGATCACGCAGCTGCCAGCATGGATCCGGCCACTGGCGTACGCGACACCGCTGTGGCACGGGGTCGCCTTGTGCCGTGCGCTGAGCCTCGGCACCGCAGACATGATCGGCGCCGTCGGCCACGTCGGCTACCTGGTCGCGATCACCGTGCTCGGCCTCGTGGCGGGGCAGCGCACCTACCGGCGGCGCCTCCATGTCTGAGCAGTCGATGTCCCGGGACGCAGTATCCGAGGTACCAGCGTCTCAGGCCGCCGTGTCTCAGGCCGCCGTGTCTCAGAAGGCGCAGTCTCAGAAGGCACTGTCTCAGGCCGCGCTGCGGCATCTGCCGCTGCGTATCCTGCCCGCCTCGATGCTGCTGGCCCGGCGCGGGAGCCTCGGCGGCCGGGGGAGCGCGCACCTGATCGAGCGGCACGCCCGTGTGTACCGGCATACCTGGATGGTCCTGGCCTCCGGCTTCTTCGAGCCGCTGTTCTACCTGTTGTCGATCGGGGTTGGCATCGGCGCGCTGGTGGGCAAGCTGACCTTCGACGGCCACCCAGTCGGGTACACCAGCTTCGTGGCGCCTGCGCTGCTCGCCACCTCGGCGATGAATGGCGCGATCTTCGACTCGACGTTCAATATCTTCTTCCGGCTGAAGTACGCCAAGCTCTACGACGCGGCGCTGGCGACGCCGATGCGGGCGGGCGAGGTGGCACTCGGCGAGGTCGGCTGGGCGCTGATCCGCGGCGGCTTGTACGCCTGCGCATTCATGATCATCATGCTGGCTCTGGGCCTCGTGCACTCGGCTTGGGCCGTACTGGCCATTCCCGTCGCCCTGCTGATCGGCTTCGCCTTCGCGGGTGCCGGAATGGCCGCCACGACGTTCATCCGCAGCTGGCAGGACTTCGAGTACGTCACGCTGGCCACGCTGCCCATGTTCTTGTTCTCGACGACCTTCTACCCGCTGAGCGTCTACCCGCGGTCGATCCAGCTGATCGTGGACTGCACACCGCTGTACCAGGGGATCGCGCTGCTGCGAAGCCTCACCCTCGGCTATGTCGGGCCGGGCCTGCTGTGGCACGTGCTCTATCTGGCAGTGATGGGTGCGGGCGGCCTCGCGCTCGCGGGCAGCCGGATCGGCCGCCTGCTCCTCCGATAGCTGCACCCGATGCCCGACGTCGCTGAACACCCGCCACGCGCGTGCATGGTGCTCCGCGCCCATCAAGATCGCTAGCGGATCCCGGCCGCCAGTTGCTCCAGGTGCTCGTGCAGTCGCGGCACGTACGTCTCATGCTCGGGTTTCATCAGTACGCTGCGCAGCACCCGGGCGGCGTCCTGATCCGCGGCCACGCCGGGATGGCGGCGACCGAAGGCGTCGGCCGTGACGCGCAGCGTGCTGAGGAAGACCTGCTGGCCGGGATCGGTCATCCCGTCCTGCAGGATGCGCGCCGACGCGGCGTCGATCGCTGACATGGTGGCGCCGGTCGGGAAGTAGCACACGATATCTAGCTCGGGCTGCTGGTAGAGCGCCAGCCGGTCCGACGCCGCCAGCCTGCCGGCCCAGTCCAGCGCCGCCCGGCGGCCAGCGCCGATGACCTGGCCGAGGCCGTCAGGCGACGGCGGCAGGAGCCGGAACGTCAGCCACAGGGCGGCCGCAGCGGCGCCGGCGCGCGAACACTCGAGGCTGATCTCGCCCAGATGCAGGTCGCCGGACGTGAAATAGGTATAGGGCGAGTCGTGCACATAGAACCTGCCGACGTCAGGATCAGAGAAGAGCACGGCGCCGCAGCCGTACGGCTGAAGGCCATGCTTGTGCGGATCGACGACGACCGAGTCGCACTCGGCGATCGCCCGCCACGGCGCGGGGTCCAGTCCGGCCGGACCGTCCTGACCAGCGAGCAGGGTATAGAAGCCGCCGTAGGCGGCGTCGACGTGGACCCGTACGCCATGGCGGCGGGCGACCGCCAGCACCTTGTCCACCGGGTCGACGGCGCCGAGGCCGGTCGTTCCCGCTGTCGCGACGACAGTGCCGATCCGGCCGCCGGCGAGCAGCGCGTCCAGTTCGCCGAGATCGATCCGGCCTGCCGCGTCGACGCCCACGGCAGTCCCCGGCATGCCCAGCACCGCGCACATGCGCCCGTGGGTGTAATGCGCTTCGGTGCTGTAAGCGACTCCGCGGCCCGGATGCAGTTCTCTCGCCACGAATAGGGCCTCGAGATTGGCGATCGTGCCGCTGGTCGTCAGGTGCCCGAGGTGCGAGCGGAAGCCGAACATGGCGGCCAACTGGCTGACGACCTCCTTCTCCATCTCCGCCGTCGCTGGCCCGCCGTCCAAAGCGTGGTTGTTCGGGTTGATGAGCATCGCCGCGAGGTAACCGACGACAGCCGCCGGGTGCGGCGGCTTGAGCATCTGGCCGGCGTACGCGGGATGAAAGAAGGGATAGTTGTCCTCGGTCAGCCGGGTCGCGAACTCGCTGAACGCGGCGCCGAACTGCTCATCGCTGACCTGGACGGACGGATGGGCGACATAGGCGCCGAAGGATCGCTGCCAGTCGGCAATGACGTCCGCGGCGCGGTTGAGCCAGTGATCAAGATCCATCGGTTTAGCCGCGCGCTCGGCCGGCCACGGGGTTGCTCATATCCCCATCCAACCCGATCATGGTGTGCGGTCACACGCGCGCGGCGGTGACGTGCCGGCGAGGTAGCAGAACTGCGACGTCGGCACCGCCGCGCGAGGCCGACGGTTCTGACGTGGTAGACAGACAGTCGTGAATATCGGCGTCGTGTTCCCGCAGACCGAGATCGGCCCCGATCGGGCTGCCGTCCGTGCCTATGCTGAGCGGGTCGAGGAGCTTGGCTTTACGCACATCCTCGCCTATGACCACGTGCTGGGCGCTGACCCAGCCGTGCACCAGCCGTGGACCGGGCCCTATGACATCGACACGACCTTCCACGAACCGCTGGTCATGTTCGGGTACCTGGCCGCACTGGTCTCGCTGGAACTCGTCACCGGGATCATCATCCTGCCGCAGCGGCAGACCGCGCTGGTCGCCAAGCAGGCCGCCGAGGTGGACCTGCTGACGAACGGGAAGTTCCGGCTCGGGATCGGCCTCGGCTGGAACGCGGTCGAATACGAGGCGCTCGGCAAGAACTTCGCCGACCGCGGCCGGCGCCTGACCGAGCAAGTGACCCTGCTGCGCGGCCTGTGGACCGAGCGGTCGGTGACCTTCGCCGGCGAGCACGAGACCGTGACCGGCGCTGGCCTCGCGCCGATGCCGGTCCAGCGGCCGATCCCGGTGTGGTTCGGCGCGCAGTCCCGGCCCGCCTACGTGCGGGCCGGCCGGCTGGCTGACGGGTGGTTCCCGCAGGTGCCGCCGGACGACAGGCTCAAAGAAGCCAGGGCTATCGTCGACCAGGCGGCCGTGGACGCCGGCCGTGACCCGGCGCAGATCGGCATGGAAGGCCGGGTCAGCTGGACCGAGGCTGGCGCGGGCAAGCTGGTCGATCAGGTCGGCCGCTGGCAAGCCGTCGGCGCGTCGCACCTGGCCATCAACACCATGGGCGCCGGACTCGGCGGCGTCGACGGCCACCTGTCGGCCCTCGCGCAAGCCGCCGAGGCCCTGGAACTCACCTCGCGCTGACCCTAGCCAATCTCCCAACGTCATGGTTGTGACCGCCATGCTGTTGTTTCAGCATCGTTGTCACTACGACGCTGTTCGCGAGCGGTCGCGGCCGCCGCAGTGACAGCCCATGTACGTACAGAAGGGGCGAATCGGCCACTGGAGAAGCTCGCTGGCTCGCCGGCTGGCGGCCTGGCAGCTCGCGGGCTCGTCGGCTAGCGGGGCTGGCTGGGCCTGGCAGCTCGCGGGCTCGTCGGCTAGCGGGGCTGGCTGGGCCGGCAGCTAGCGGGCTCGTCGGCTAGCGGGGCTGGCGGGTGGGCGGCCTGGCGCACTTGGCCGGTTCGGCAACCGGCTAGCCGCCGAAATACCGCCGCGGATTGTCGACCAGCATCGTCTCGATCTGCGCGTCGGTGACACCACGCGACATCAGCGCCGGCAGTACGTCATCAAACATGTGCTCGAAATGCCAGGTCGGCGCGAAAAGCGGTACGACCTCCGGCGGGAACCAGTCGATGTAGCAGGACGCGTCGTGTGACAGCACCATGCTGCCGGCGTACCCACGCGAGCACATGGCGGCGACGGTCTCGACGCGGTCCTCGAACGGCGTGATGATGTCGAGGCCGAACCGGTCCATGCCGAGCAGGCAGCCGGCGTCGGCGAGCTCGGACAGGTAGTCCAGGTCGGTGCTGTCGCCGCTGTGGCCGAGCACGACCTTGGTCAGGTCCACGCCCTCCGCCCGGAGCACGCGCAGGGCATCCCGGCCAGTGCCCGAATGCGGGTGCGTGTGCACCGTGACCGGTGCGCCGGTCTCGGCATGCGCCCGAGCCACGGCCCGCAGCACCCGCTCGACGCCTGGCGTCATGCCCTGGTCGTCGATCGCGCACTTCAGGAACGCCGCCTTGATCCCGGTCCCGGCGATCCCGGTGGTGATGTCGCCGATGAACAGCTGCGTCATCGGATCGACCCCGTCCACGCCCGGGGTGCGGTACTTGAAGTACAGCGGCACCTCGTTGTACGTGTACAAGCCCGTCGCGACGATGATGTTGAGGTCAGTCCCGTCCGCGACCCGCCGGATCCGCTGGATGTCGCGTCCGAGCCCCAGCACCGTGGGGTCGACGATGGTCTGGCAGTCGCGCCCCGCCAGAGCGCTGATCTTGGCAATCGCGTCATCGACGCGGTCGTCCTCGGCCCAGTCCGCGGGATAGTTCGCCCGGACTTCTTCGTTGAGCACGAAGACGTGCTCGTGCATCAGCGTCCGGCCTAGCGTATCGACATCAACGGGGCCTCGGACTGTCTCGACCTGTGCCATGGAAGCACCGTAGCGTGGAGTCCGTACCGACCGGTAGGTAGCATGAACCGGTCTCGTCCGGGCCGCAGGAGGCAGCAGATGGATTTCGCATACGACGCTCGCACCGAGGAACTCCGCGGTCAGCTTCAGGCCTACATTGACGAGCACATCCTCCCGGCGGAGAAGGTCTTCGAGGAGCAGGCGGCTGAGATGGCCAGCCAGGGGCGGGGCTGGGAGCGGCCGCCGGTCATGGACGAGCTCAAGGCTGAGGCAAGGAAGCAGGGGCTGTGGAACCTGTTCCTGGCTCACCATCCAGCGGGCGCGGGTCTGACGAATCTCCAGTACGCCCCGCTGGCCGAGCTGAGCGGCCGCTCGTTCCTGACCCCCGAGGCGCTGAACTGCGCCGCGCCCGACACCGGCAACATGGAAGTCCTGGCCGAGTTCGGCACCAAGGCGCAGCAGGACCAGTGGCTGCGGCCGTTGCTGGATGGCGAGATCCGGTCGGCGTTCTGCATGACCGAGCCGGACGTGGCCTCCTCCGACGCGACGAACATCGCCACGAGCATCACCCGCGATGGCGACGTCTACGTGATCAACGGCCGCAAGTGGTGGTCGTCTGGCGCCATGGATCCGCGCTGCAAGATCCTCATCGTCATGGGCAAGAGCAGCCCGGACGCCGATCGGCACCGGCAGCAGTCGCAGATCCTCGTGCCAAGGGACACCCCGGGCGTCAACATCAAGCGCGGCATGCATGTGTTCGGCTACACCGACGGCACCCACGGCGGCCACGCCGAGGTTGAGTTCACCGACGTGAGGGTCCCTGTCGAGAACGTCATCTCCGGCGAGGGCGAGGGCTTCGCAATCGCCCAGGCCAGGCTCGGCCCGGGGCGGATCCACCACTGCATGCGCCAGATCGGCGCGGCCGAGCGCGCCCTTGAGCTGATGTGCCGCCGGGTCACCGAGCGCGTCGCCTGGGGCAAGCCGCTGGCGGAGCAGGGCGTCATCCAGGACTGGATCGCCGAGGCCCGGGTGCGGATCGAGGCCGCCAGGCTGCTGGTGCTCAAGACCGCATGGCTGATGGACACCGTCGGCAACAAGGGCGCGCACACCGAGATCCAGTCGATCAAGATCCTGGTGCCGCAGATGACCGAGTGGATCATGGACAAGGCGATCCAGGCGCACGGCGCCGGGGGAGTCAGCCAGGACTTCCCGCTTGCTGCCTTGTGGGCACACGCCCGGACGCTGCGGCTGGCCGACGGGCCAGACGAGGTGCACAAGCGCTCGCTAGCCTTCCGTGAGCTCAAGAAGTACCGCTAGACCACGCCACGAGAACAAGAGCTACTCAGCACAAGATCAGCCCAGCAAAGCAGGAGGACCATATGTCAGAGGCGTCCCAGCGAGTCGCCGTCGTCACCGGCGGCGCGCGCGGTATCGGCGCGGGCACTGCCAAGCGCCTGGCCGCCGACGGCCTGGCCATCGCAGTGCTCGACCTGAAGGAGGCCGACTGCGCGGCCACCGTCGACGCGATCACCGCGGCCGGCGGCAAGGCCCTGGCCGTGGGTGCCGACGTGAGCGACGCCGACCAGGTCCAGGCCGCGATCGACAAGGTCGCCGCCGAGCTTGGCCCGCCTGCCGTGCTGATCAACAATGCCGGCGTGATCCGGGACAACATGCTGTACAAGATGACGGTCGACGACTGGGACACGGTGCTCGGCATCCACCTGCGCGGCTCGTTCCTGATGAGCAAGGCCTGCCAGAAGCACATGGTCGACCAGCGGTTCGGCCGCATCGTCAACCTGTCGTCCAGCTCGGCGCTCGGCAACCGCGGCCAGGCGAACTACTCCGCCGCGAAGGCCGGGCTCCAGGGCTTCACCAAGACCCTCGCCATCGAGCTCGGCCAGTTCGGCATCACGGCCAACGCGGTCGCGCCCGGCTTCATCGCGACGGATATGACGGCGTCGACCGCGGCCAGGATCGGGATCGGCTTCGAGGACTTCCAGAAGGCCGCGGCCGCCAGCATCCCGGTGCGCCGCGTCGGCACGCCCGACGACGTCGCGCACGTGATCTCGTTCCTGGTGAGCGAGGGCGCTGGCTTTGTGTCGGGGCAGGTCATCTACGTGGCCGGCGGTCCCCTGTGCTAATTAACGACGGGAACGGGGCCGTCACCGACGCCGCCGCTCTCAAAGCTCAGGTAGCCGAGTTTCTCGCGACGCACGATCCCAAAGGCGGCGAGCCGCTGGAGTTCCTGCGCGCCCGGTTCGACGCCGGGCTCGCGTGGGTGCATTATCCGGCCGGGCTCGGCGGACAGGGACTACCCCGTTCCCTGCAATCGGCTGTTGATCGTGAGTTCGAGGCCGCGGGCGCGCCGACCAATCACCCGGAGCGCAACGGCATCGGGCTTGGCATGGCCGCGCCGACGATCCTGGCGCACGGGACGCCGGAGCAGAAGCAGCGCTGGCTGCGGCCGCTGTGGACGGGCGAGGAGATCTGGTGCCAGCTATTCAGCGAGCCGGGTGCCGGGTCTGACCTGGCCGGGCTCGCCACGCGGGCGGTCCGCGACGGCGACGTCTGGACCGTGAACGGGCAGAAGGTGTGGACCTCGGTCGCCCACATCGCCAGCCGTGCGCTGCTGGTGGCGCGCACCAACCCGGACGTTCCTAAGCACGAGGGACTCACCTATTTCTCCCTCGACATGACGCAGCCGGGCGTGGAGGTCAGGCCGCTGCGCCAGATCACCGGCGAGGCCGAGTTCAACGAGGTGTTCATCACCGACGCCAAGATTCCCGACGGCGACCGGATCGGCGACGTCGGCCAGGGCTGGACTGTGTCGATGGCGACCTTGATGAACGAGCGGGTCTCCATCGGCGGCAACGCCATGCCGCGCGAGGGCGGCATGATCGCCTCGGTCGCGCGTACCTGGCGGGACAAGCCCGAGCTGCGTACGCCCGGCCTGCACGACCGGATGCTGCGGCTGTGGGCCGACGCCGAGGTGGCCAGGATCGCCGGCACGCGGCTGCGCCAGCAGCTCGCGGCCGGGCAGCCGGGTCCCGAAGGGTCCGCGGCCAAGCTCGCTTTCGCCCGGCTGAACCAGGACATCTCCGAGTTCGAGGTGGAGCTGGCCGGGGCCGACGGGCTGCGGTACGACGACTGGACGATGCGCCGGCCGCAGGGAGCCAACTTCTTCGGGCGCAACCCCGGATTCCGGTTCCTCCGCGCTAAGGGCAACTCGATCGAGGGCGGTACCTCGGAGATCCTGCGAAACATCGTGGCCGAGCGCGTGCTCGGGCTGCCGAAGGAAGCCAGGGTAGACACCGGCCCGTGGAAGGACCTGCCGCGATGACCGGCCCGGTGGTGAGCGGCCCGGTGGTGAGCGGCCCGGTGGTGAGCGCGGCAGCCGTGAGCGCGGCAACCGTGAGCGAGACAGTTGTGGGTGCGGCAGACAGTGAGTGAGGCAACCGTGACCGCGGCAAATGTGACTGGGCCTGCGGCCAAGGCCCGCCCGCTGGACCTGCTCTACGGGGAGGCCGAGACCGAGCTGCGCGCTGCGGTGCGCGCGCTCCTGGCGGACAAGGCGGCCTGGCGTGATGTGCTGGCCAGGACCGAGACCGCCGAGACGTACGACACCGGGCTCTGGCACACGCTCGCGGCCGAGGTCGGCGTGGCCGGGCTCCTCATTCCCGAATCGCTGGGCGGAGCGGGCGCGAGTTACCGGGAGGCCGCGGTCGTCGCCGAGGAGATCGGCCGGTCGATCGCGCCGGTGCCGTTCCTCGGCAGCGCTGTGGTCGCGACCACGGCCCTGATGTCGGCCGGGGACACCGAGTTGCTGACCGAACTGGCGTCCGGGGCGGTGACCGCCGCGCTGGCCGTGCCGTTCGCTGCCGGGCCCGGGCAGCTGCCGGCGCCGACGGTGCGGCTCGAAGGCCCCCAGCCTGGGGACGCGGCCGGCACGTACCGGCTCAGCGGCCAGGTACTGGGAGTGGCCGACGCGCTGCCAGCCGATGTGCTCCTCGTTCCGGCTGACGGCGTGCCATACGGGCTGTACGCGGTCCGGGTCAGGGACGCCGGCGTGGGCACGGCCCCGGTGGTCTCCCTGGACCAGACGCGGCAGCTGTGTGACATCACCCTGGCCGGCGCTCCGGCCAGCCAGGTGGCATCCGGGCGGACCGCTGAGGCGGCCGTCACTGCCGCGGTCCTGGCCGGTGCCGGCCTGCTGGCATCGGAGCAGTTCGGGCTGGCGGAGCGGGCGCTGGAGATCACGGTCGCCTACGTGCAGGAACGGCGCCAGTTCGCTCGCCCGGTCGGCGGGTTCCAGGCGATCAAGCACCGCCTGGCCGACCTATGGGTCGCCGTCACCCAGGCGCGCGCCGCCGCGCGGTCCGCCGCCAACGGGCTGGTGAACGCCAGCGGGACCGAGTCCGAGCTGGCGGTGGCGCTGGCCAAGGCAGCCTGCTCGGACACGGCGCTCAAGGCGGCTCAGGAGATGATCCAGCTGCACGGCGGCATCGGGTTCACGTGGGAGCACCCGGCGCACCTGTTCCTGAAGCGGGCCAAGGCTGACTCGATCGGCTTCGGCACCGCCGATGCGCACCGGGCGTCGCTCGCCAGGCTCGCCAACCTGCCCGCGCCGCCGGCCGGGTAGGTGCCGTCGGTCGCTGCCGGCCGCTGCCGCCCTGCGGCTAGGCTGTCGCGATGCAGAACGTAGCGGGTGCCGGCGTCGTCGTTACCGGTGCGGGCAGCGGCATCGGCGCCGCACTGGCCAGGAGGTTCGCTGCCGAGGGCGCGCGCGTCGTGGTCAACGACATTGATCCCGACGCCGCGGCTGCGGTGACCGCCTCGTGCGGCGCGGGCGCAGTCACGGTGCCGGCTGACGCCTCCACCGAGAGCGGTGTCGAGGCGCTGATCGAGGCAGCGCGCAGCGCGCTCGGCGAGATCGACCTGTACTGCGCGAACGCGGGCATCGGCAGGGGCGGCGGTCCGGAGGCCGCGGAAGAGGACTGGGCCGACTCCTGGCGGGTCAACGTCATGGCGCATGTCCGCGCCGCGCGACTGCTAATCGGGCCGTGGCTGGAGCGGGGGAGCGGGCATCTGATCTGCACGATCTCGGCTGCAGGACTGCTCGCGATGCCGGGCAGCGCGCCGTACACGGTGACCAAGCACGCGGCACTCAGTTTCGCCGAATGGATGGGCTTCACCTACGCCCACCGCGGCATCACCGTGCAAGCCATCTGCCCGCTCGGAGTCCGGACGCCGATGCTGCCGGGCGGCGACGGCCTGGCCGAGAAGCTGCTCGGCGACGCGGCGATCGAGCCTGAGGTCGTGGCGGACGCGGTCATCTCGGGGATCGCGGACGGGCGCTTCCTGATCCTGCCGCATCCCGAGGTGGCTGGCATGTACGCCGGCCGGGCCGCCGACCCAGATCACTGGCGTCAGGGCATGAGCAAGATTCAGCAGTTCCTCGAAGCACCCTGAGCTGCCCTGCGAGCCGGGCCGTAGCGACCCGCCATCTGTGCGCACTAAGACCTGCATTGGCTTATTCGCACAGTTAGCTGCGAGAAAGTTTGGTTAGATGCCGTAGCGTGGTCATTTTCGGAGGCTGCGGCAGGTCGTGACGCGGCCGCCACGGTGACAGCAGGGAGACTCCCAGGGATTGCGGTTATGGCAGAGGCAGAGACGCAGGCAGAGGTTGGCCAGGAGCGGGCCGGGACGGGAGCAGTGCCGGAGTCACCGGCGCGCGCGCCTGCGTCAGCGGACGGGCCGGTCACAGGCGCCATCCATCATGTCGAGCTGTGGGTACCCAACCTGGACCGCGCGATCGTCAGCTGGGGATGGCTGCTCACCTCGCTCGGCTACCGCATGTTCCAGGACTGGCCTGGCGGCCGAAGCTGGCAGGCCGGGCACGCCTACATCGTCGTGGAGCAATCGCCCGCCCGCACGGCCAGCCGGCACGACAGGTGCCGCCCTGGCCTGAATCACCTGGCTTTCCACGTCGCCGGCCGGGAGATGGTCGACAACCTCACCGGCGAGGCGCTGCTGCACGGCTGGAAACTAATGTTTGCCGAGCAGCACCCCTTCGCCGGGGGACCGCAGCACTACGCCGCCTATCTCGAGAACTCCGACGGCTTCGAAGCCGAACTCGTGGCGGGGTAGGACGGCTAGCTGCTCTCAGCACCCTGTCGGACGCCTCCATGTCGGCTGTCCTGGAGACTTGACTCTGATTCTTGACTCTGAAAACGTTCTTTTGATGGCTTTGAGTCATGTGCTATAACGCGTCCGCTGGGCGTCACAGCGAGGCTGGATCAGGCTAGTTACCGGCCGCCGGGCGCTGCCCACGGCCATCGGGCTGACCTGCGTACTTGACTCCTGCAGCCATTGACGAGTCCAATTTGTACCTTTAAGATCAGATTATCGGCGCCCACGTAAGAGAAGCGTGCGTTCTCAGCTCACGCGCGGGGGAGAGCCGGAAGGGTTGCACTATGAAGGTCATCCGCACTCGGGTCGGCGCCGCTGTGGCTAGCTGCGGCCTGCTAGCTGGCGGCTTCGTCTTGACTGTGGCCGCCGCCAGTTCTGCGGTGCCGACAGCAGTTGCGCTCACTGCCAGCTCCGCGTCCTCGCAAATCTGCTCGAACGCGACGCTCATCGACGCGAGCAGGTGCAGACCGATCTAGCCGCCGCCGGCGCGAGCGACAAGCCGCCCGCTTGCTGCCTGACACCACCGCCTGTCGACTACACCCCGTGGTTCGCTGTCCCCGTGGTTCGCTGGCCCTATCGAGGAGTAGCTCCGCTTGAGCACGTCCTGCAGTTCTGCCACCCTGATTCCGTTGCATCGCTCGGCTGGCTGAGCGGGCCGGACGTGACTCAGGTGCGGGAGAAGCGAATGCCACGTAGCAGCGCGGCGCGGCCAGGCGGGCGTCAGGCTGCGTCGGATTACCTGCAGCAGTTGTTGCTGAAGCCGGGTCGCTATCGCCAGACCTGGGAGCAGTACATTTCGCGTGAACGCCGGGGCACTATCAATCAGCTGGCGGTTGCCGAGGTCATTGCGCGTCACTTGTCGTCGGCGCCGCGAACCCCCGCAGATGCCGACCTCACTCCGCATCAGCTGAAGGACACGGTCTCCCGTGCTCTCACTGGTCGGCTACTGAGTCGCCCTGCGCTGTCATTGTTCATCGACGCCTTTGGATTCTCCGAGCACGAGGCGGCCCGGCTCTGGCGGCTGTGGCACGGATCGGTCGCCATCAGCGTGATGTCAGGCAGTCACGCCATGCCCGTTGACGCCGAGGAGGATGTCTACCGCGTGATCGGGCCGCGGCAGCACCAGACGTTGTCGCTGCACGATCATGTCTACGTCGGTGCCGATGGCCGTATTGAGCGCGCTCGAACGCTCCACGTGATCGAGGCAATCGCACAGGGCGTGGACCGGATACCTTTCCTGTGCGATACCAATGTTCTGACGCTCGAGGTCGGCCAGGGCGGTAAGGAACTCACCGGCGATGTGCGCAGCATCGGCGATGACGTCTTTTTCACTGAGATCTTGCTGGCCCGGACGCTTGACCTTGGCGAGACCATCACGCTTGAGTACCGGGTCACCTACCGCTACCCAGGTGACGAGGCCGATCCGAGCGAGCGTGAGTTCCGGCGCGCGGTCATGCGTCAGGTGGACAATCTCGGCATGCGAGTTGAGTTCCATCCAGACAGATTGCCGGCGAATGTATGGTGGGCGAATTGGGACGGGATCGAAGGCGATGTGCTCGAGCGAGAAGCGCTAACGCTCGACACCGAGAATTCTGTTCACCGTTACCTGCGCTCGCTGGAGAAGACTGTCGCAGGGTTTTACTGGCAGTGGGGAGAGCAGTAACACCACCGATGTACGCCAGTAGGACGCTGCATCTTTACGGCGGGCTCAGTCCCTTCCTAGTCCGCCGGCTGTGACCACGTCTGACTGAGCCCCGTAGAAAGAGCACGACTCGTGAGCGATGCGGCGCGCATGGAAGGTCAACGAGCGGCGGCGGAGTACTTGCGGCAGCTTCTGCTGAAGCCGGGACGGTACCGCGAGGCCTGGCAGCGCCACGTCGCCAGGCCAAGAGACGACGTCATCAATCAGCTAGCCGTAGCAGAGTTATTAGTCGACTGTCTGCGATCAGCTCCCGGCAGGCCGGGCAGCGCTCACGTGATGGCATACCAGTTACGCGACACAGTTGCGGGCGCCTTGTCTGGGGGGCAACTCAGCCTGCAGACTCTCGACCTCTTCATCGATGCGTTTGACCTCGCCGAACATGAGGCGGGGCGGCTAAGGCGGCTATGGGGCGGCGCGACAACCATCAGCGTCATGTCCGGCACGCACGCGGTTCCCGTGACTGCGGAACAGGAGGTGGACGCTGCCGTAGGGAAGCGCCGACACCACTCGCTGTCGCTGCATGATCACATCTGGGTGATAGAGGACGGCCGCATCGATCGCGCACGCACGATGCAAGTGATCGAGGCGAACACGCAAGGGCTCGACCGCATCCCGTTCATGTGCGACAACAATGTCCTGACGCTTGAAGTCGGCCAGGGGTGTAAGGAAGTGGACGGCCCGATTCGGAGGATCGGCGCTGACGTCTTTGCCGCCGAGATCCTGCTTGCACGAACGCTGGACCTTGGCGAGACACTCACGCTCGAGTACTGGCTGTCCTACCGCTATCCAGGTGACTTGACCGACCCGGCGGAGCGCGAGTATCGCCGCGCGGTGATGCGGACAGTCGACAATCTCGACATGCGAATCGAGTTTCATCCGGACAAGCTGCCAGCTCAGGTCTGGTGGGCGCATTGGGACGGCATAGAAGGTGGCATCCTCAGCCAAGAGCTCGTGACTCTGGACAGCCAGCACTCCGCGCATCGGTTCCTTCGCTCCCTCGACCGCACGGTGGTTGGTTTTCATTGGCGGTGGGATTAAAGGTCGGCTTTCAGCATCGCGAAAGCATCGAGACCCTGTGTGCTGGCGGACCGAGGCAGCGCTCGGCCCGTCAGCAGCCGGTGGCGTGCACGAGGCCGCCGGGCAGCGGCCGCGGTCAGCCGCGCAGTCGCTCGCGATAAAAGCCGTGGCGACGTCGGTGGTCAGCCCGCGACAATGGCCGACGTGGAGGAGGTCGAGGTCGTCGTCGCCCATAACGAGCGTGCGACCCTGCGCGTCGGCGACGTGTTCCTGAAGGTCGACGCTGATCAGACGCGCACCGACGTCGAGGTCCAGGCGATGGCTATGGCGCCGATCCCGACTCCGGAGGTGCTGTGGCGGAAGCCGCCAGTGCTCGCGCTCGCCGCCCTCCCGGGGACGGCACTCGGCCGCCTCGGCGAGCCGTCGACCGCATCGTCGGCGGCGTGGGCCGCGGCGGGTGCCGCCGCCCGGATGCTGCACGACGCGCCGCTGCCGCCATGGCCCGGCCCGAGCCTCGACGCGATCACATCGGACCTCGACGGCGAATGCGAGTGGCTCGTCACGAATGGCGTCCTTCCCGCCGACTTGGTCACGCGCAACCGCCGGGCTGCCGAGGCCGCGCTCCGGCGGTGGACACCGGTGTTCATGCACGGCGACCTGCAGCTCGACCACGTGTTCGTCGACGGTGACAAGATCACCGGCGTGCTCGACTGGTCCGAGGCGAGCCAGGGCGATGCCCTGCACGACCTCGCCGTCCTGACGCTCGGACATGAGGAGCACCTTGGCGACGTCGTCGCCGGCTACGGCACCGACGTCGACCTCGAGGTGATCCGCGCGTGGTGGTCGTTGCGAAGCCTTCTGGGTGTCCGCTGGCTGGTCGAGCACGGCTTCGACCCGTTCTCGCCAGGCTGCGAGGTCGACGTGCTGAGAGCCCGGATGTGAGGCTGGACGAGCCCGACGGCTACGAGTGCCGTTCTGCGGCCGGGACGCAGGGCTGCGATTACGCGTTGTTACTGTCGGCGCCGGCTTTAAGGCGGTGGTGTGGCTGACTTCCCGGATCTGGGGGGTCCGGCGAGTAGCTGGTGGTAGGCGCGGGCGTATATGGCGGCTGCTGCGCTGGGGGTGTACTGCCGGGCGTAGGCCCGGCCCTGCGCGGGGTCGGGATGTTCGCCGGCCAGGATCCGTGACAAAGCTTCGGCGAGGGCGCGGGGATCCTCAGGCGGGACGAGGACCCCACGGCCGTCGCCCAGGGTGCGGGCCAGGCCGTCGACTTCGGTGCCGACGACCGGGACACCGAGGCCCAGGGCCAGCACGGCGCTTTGGGACCATGACTCCTCCCGTGAGGGCACGGCGTGCACGCTGGCGCCGGCGATGTAGCCGGCCGGCTCATAGGACCATCCCGGCAGGTGCACGACAGCGTCCAGGCCGCGGGCGGCGATCAGCCGGGTCAGCGAATCGCGTAGCGGGCCGTCGCCGATCAGGTAGGCCGGTGGCGGCGCGTCCATCAGGGCGAGTGCCTCGATGAGCAGATCGGGTGCCTTGTCGCCGCGGAGCCGCCCGGCGAAGGTCAGCCGCGGCGAGGGGAGTCCCGGCAACGGCCGGGCGGACAGTCCGTGCACGGACGAGCACCCGTCGCGGAGCCGGTCGTCGTCCACGCCGATCCCCTCCGCCCAGGCGCGGGCCGCCGGGCCGTGGGCGAAGAACATGTCGACCCGCCGCGCCGCGTCCCGGGCCTGCGGGGTGTGGTCGACGGCCGGCCAGGTCATCTGGTTGTGCTCGCTGGCCACCAGCGGCACGTGCGGCGGCAAGGCCTGCGCGGCGGCCCACCAGGCGCCCATCATGTGAGCGTGCACCAAGGCGGCGTCGGCGAGCCTGGGACCGAGCCAGTCGGCGAACTCAGGTGATGGCGTCCACTGCAGGTCGTCGGCTGGCATCACCTCGCTGACCCGGTAGGCGTCCGCGGGCACGCCGTGGCGGACGGCAAGCTCCAGCCCCGCCGGAGTCGCGTCACCGGCGAGCAGCGTCGTCGTGATGCCATGGCGGCGCAGGGCAACCGATAGCTGCAGCGCGGATAGCTGCGCGCCGCCGGGTTCCAGAGTGCCCAGGATGCGGGTAGCCCTCACAGCTCGTCGCACTCGGCAGCAAGCCGATCCGCACTATCTGGCAGCTCGTCCACAGCAGGATCCTATTCGGACCTACCAGCCCGGAACCATCGATAACGCCGCGGCCACGTTGAGATCACGCTGGCAACCCAGAGGTCGCGGGTTCAAGCGGCGCGAGGATCTTCGGCGACGTCCGCGGGACCAGCACCAGCGGCACCGTGCGCGACCGTTTCGAGCCACGATGGCGGCGGGCGCGTGGTGCCCGGCACCTGTACTCGACCCGCGGCACGCAGACCTCAACCCCGCAGTGAGGCCGGGATGGTCACTGGCTGGCCTCGTCCTCCGCGCGGGTCCGGCGGACGGCGTGGCTTCAGGCTGAGGCACCGGCCGCCGGTCGCCGTGCCGGGCGCCTGCTGCGCCTCGTGGATCAATGGATCGAAGACGGCGGAGAACAATTGTCGTGTCGCGGTCGGAATGCCTGGATCAGACGTAGGCGAGCACGCAGTCTAGTGGCCGGGGCACCTGGTTCAGATCGACGGCGTCGGCCAGCAAGCGCGCGTAGCGGTGCTTGTTGCCGGATCGGCCGCTCATGAAGCGGCGGAGCTGGTCTTGTGCGGGCCGGCCCCGCAGGGCCGGCTGGCGCTGCAGGGTACGCAGCGACCTGAGCTCGCCCTGCGCCGCGATGACGCGTTCCACCGCGTCGGACCCGACCGCCCTGATCAGCTCGTCCTCCAGGTCGAGGGTGCACACGAAGAATCCGAGCGCCTCCATCGCGGCACCAGACGCCGCGGCACTGATCCCCGCTCGCCGCAACGCGCGCCCGAAGTAGTCCTCCTCGGCTGCGTCGCACAGGCCGGCCAGCTTGACATTAAGCCCGCACGGACCATACCGACCCAGATAGCGCCCGAGGTTCGTCGCGCCGTGCATCGCGACGACGGCGACGCCATCGGCGGCGAGGTCACGGCCGCGCCGCCGGGCCAGCACCTCCAGCGCGAGCCGGTCACTCAGTCCCTCAACCAGAACGACCGCCTGCGGCCGGCCATCAATGGCAGGATTCGCGGTCATATTGGCAAGGCTACTGTCGGGATCGCTTTGGATTCCATGAACGCAGGCCGGGCGTGTGCTCAGGGGGGGTCGCAGGCTGCGTCGAAACGCGGAAGGATGAGTTCATGACCGATGCTGGCGTTGTGCGCATCCCTTTATCGCTGCGCGGCATCGGCGGGCTGATCGAGATAGCGCTCACCCGCAACACAGATCCGGAAGCCATCGGGTAAGCGGTGCTCAGCTACGGACTGCCGGTTGACTTTGCCAGGGATTTCCCGGT
>DASXKI010000325.1:0-3038 GCA_036496945.1 Streptosporangiaceae bacterium
GGATTTGCCAGCTCAGCGAGCTTGCCGGCAACTACGGCCGGGGCATATGCGAGCGTGCAGCCGGGCCAGGCCGTCACAGCCACCACCGTCGCACTCATCGTGCAGGCCAGCGCGACGCCAGTCCCGAGTCCGTCGCCGTCAGCCTCCTCGGCCGCTGCCTCGCCGTCCGCCACCCCCACGGCGACGCCAGCACCGGATCCCTCAACTACACCGAGTGCCTCGCCGTCACCTTCGGCTACACCGACCGCCAGCCCGTCGCCTACCCCATCGGCAGCTCCGAAAGCCAGCCCGTCGCCGACCAAGAAGGCCGCACCGCCGCCCACCACGCCGAGTCGGACTACGACCCCCGCCGCTGCGCCCGGCCCGGCGTCGATTCCGTTTGTACCCGTGCCGACGCCGGCCACGACCTCGGCCGCGCTCGCCAGGCCGAGCAGTAAGCCTCCGGTTGCCGTCCCGTCTGCTACAGCGCCCGCCACCAGCAAGTCTCGGTCGGCTTCTCCGCTGCTGAGCGATACCGCAAGCACTCTGCATACCACCGCGGACTCGGGTCCCGCGCCTGCCGCATTCGCCGTGGCCCTGGCTGCGCTCGGTGCCCTGGCCGGCTGCTCGTTCGTACTAGCCCGGCGCCGCCAGCGGGCTCATCCGCGGCGGGTACCGAAGCATTCGCACCGCGCCACCAGGCGAAGCTCGCGCTGATCGCCCTGGAGCGAGCCGCCGCCCACTTGAGAGACGCACGCGGGATGCCGTCCGCATCCTGGTGTAACCGAGCGGGGCGTTCCTACCTATCCGAGCGCGCTCGTCGAACTGCTCAAGCTCTACGACATTGCTGTTTCAGCGGGAGACCTCGTGGCCTGGGCGTGAGCGCGCACTAGGGGTAGCAGGGGTGTGCCTTACGAGTGGCTTGTGCCATCAGCATCGTGCATGCCTAGGGCGTTCAGGACGCGGTGTCTCATCGTCAGGTATTGCTCGGCGCCGCGCGTGGGCAATCCGGCGGGACGGCGGAGGACGCGCGGCTGCTGGATCACTTCGTTGCTGGCGAACTGCTCGCGGGTCAGGTCGATCTCGGTTCCGTCTGGCAGGAGATTCCAGTAGTGCACGCCCTGCCGGCTGCCGTCGGTGCGAAGCACCTCCGCGATCAGCAGTTCGCCGCCGAGCAGGTCGTGGATTGTCAATGCGGTAGGCCCGCATTGCCCGCGGGACGGGTTGGCGGCTGACCAGTCATCAGCGTCGACAGGGTCGCAGGTATCGAGGGTCCAGGCCGCGCGTATCGCGGTCTCGAGATCGCGTCGCGTTGCATCGGTCACGCGCACGATCCTGCCATCGCCCACGCCACGCTGCCGGTTCAGCGGTCGCTTTACTAATCGCGGCTACCGGGCGACCACGTCCGGCGCTGGCGATGCGTAAACCAGCCTGTCGCGCAAAGCCGCGTAGAGGCCGGTTGTGGATTTTGGCCGAAGGCGGTTATGGCTTTGCGAGGCACCCAGCATGGTCCCACGGGGCGGAGATGACGCGGGCGGGGCGTCGCAGCGACGGTGCGGCGCAGGCCGAGGCGGAACGCCGCCCGCCGGTCCCGTCCGAGCTCAGTAAGGGGAGGGCTGGTTGAAGATGACCGCCAGGCTGATGATCTTGCCGTCGCGGACGCCGAAGTAGCTGGTCATGATCAGCTCGTCGGGGAGGTTGGTCTTGTCATAGGTGCCGTCGTACTTAGCCCGGACGATGATGTCCCCGTAGTGGTCGATGACTTCGCGGACGTCCATGGTTACATGGTCGCCGACGAATTCCTTGGCCGTGAAGGCGCGGATGGCGTCGGTGCCCCAGATCTCGCGGCGGTTGTCGTTGACATAGGCGTCGGTGGCGAAGGTGTTCACGATCCGGTCGTTGTCGAAAGCGTTGACCGCGTTGATGTGCTCGGCCACGATGGGTGGCAGCGCGGCGATGGCGCCGACATGGCTGGTCATTAGTGGTGGCTCCCTTGCGCGTCGGTTCTGTGCGGCCGGCGTTCTCGGCCGCTGAAGCCAGCGTGGGTTCTCCCCCCGAGGGAGAGTCAAGCTGCAGGGGCGGCTTGACTTTCCCGTTGAGGGAGGCTTGAGACTGGAGTGATGGAACCGACGCTAACAATCGGGGACTTCTCCCGCGCGACGCACCTGAGCGTGAAGATGCTCCGCCATTACCACGACATCGGCCTGCTCGAGCCAGCCGAAGTTGACCGGTACACCGGGTACCGGCGCTACGCCACCGCGCAGATCGGAACCGCCCAGGTGATCCGCCGGTTCCGCGACCTCGACATGCCGCTGGAGGAGATCAACGCGGTCCTGTCCGCCCCCGATCCCCACACGCGCAGCCTGCTGATCTCCGCCCATCTGGCCCGCCTGGAGGCCAGCCTCGCCCGTACCCAGGATGCCGTGGCCGCGCTCCGCGGCCTGCTGGATCGCCCGCCGGCTGCCGCGCCGGTCCGGCACCGCCATGCCGCCGCCGTCTCAGCAGCCACGATCACGGAGGTCGTCGACGTCGCCCACGCGCTCGCCTGGTACCAGGGAGCGCTCGGGGAACTGCACGCCACCCTAGCTGCCCAGCACATCACCCGCACTGGCCCTGGCGGCGGCATCTTCCAGACCGAGCTGTTCACCGACGAGCGCGGCGCGGCGACGATCTTCCTCCCCTGCCAAGCGCCCCCACGGCCCATGGGCCGCGTCACCGCGCTCGACGTCCCCGCAGTCGAGTTGGCCACCGTCATGCACCCAGGTCCGCACGTCGGCATCGACCTCGCCTACGGAACCCTCGCCGCGTACGTCACCGGGCACGCCCTCGCCGTCGACGGGCCCATCCGCGAGTACTACCTCACCGGCCCCATCGAAACCCCCGACCAGTCCGCCTGGCGCACCGAGATCGGATGGCCCATCTTCGAGACCGCGTTTCTGCCGCAAGCGGAGGCCATTGATCAATAGCGACTAGGCGACGCGATTGCCGAGAAACTCGCCGCGCTGCGCTGGGTTGCGGTGCTGGTGTCTCGGCAGGGCTGGGGAACTGGCTCGGGCCGC
>DASXKI010000326.1:0-8285 GCA_036496945.1 Streptosporangiaceae bacterium
CTGTGCGGTCGGAGGCCCGCCCAGGGCCCCACATCCAGTAGGCGTTGTGGCCGGAGAGAACCGGCGGCAGGTGGTCGGCCGCGCCATAGACGGCGAGCGTGGCGGCTTCCGGGTAATACCCGGTGAAGATGGAGGTGGGTGGCTGTCCGGCCCGCACCAGGGCCGCGTCCTGCGCCGCGACTGCCTCGGTGAGCTGTGGCCAGCCGATGGAATCTCCGACTGAGCTGTGCTGGGCCGACGTCGGCAGGGAGTGCACCGCGCTGGCCGGCAGGATGGGCAAGACCTGCGGAAGAGTCACGGCCACGCCCAGCAAGGACGCGATAACTACAAGCCGCTGCCGCCCCCGCTGGACGCGATCGGTGGGACCGCGGGCGATCCAGCGCTCGGTCGCCGCGGCGCCTGCTGCCAGTACCGCCGCAGCAACGCCGTCGGCGTAGTACACCTTGCCTGGCACCCAGGCCACCACGTACACGACGACCAGCGTGGCGGCGATGCCCATGAATCGCAGCTCAGTGGTCCGCCAGAGCACGACGAAGCCCGCCACGACCAGCGGTGCCATCGCCAGGCCCAGGTAAACGATCTCGCCGGGCAGCGCGCCGGCGTAATCGGCCGGCGAGGTGTTTTGCCGATGGAGCGCGGCCGACATCGCAAGTTGCGGCCAGCCGTGCGTCGCCTGCCAGATGACGTTCGGTGACCAGATGATTGCGGCGATGCCGGCGCCGAGCCATGGCCACCCTGTCCGCAGCGACGGGCGCTGGGCCGAGAGGAGGATGCCCATTGCGAGGGCGATCAGCAACAACACAACCAGGTTGTCCGCTTCGAGCCCGACGCCGGCGGCGGCACCTGCTGCCAGCCACCAGCGTGGCCGGTGCCGTAGCAGTGCCGTGCTGACGCACAGCAGGACCGTGGTCCAGGCGAGCAGGTCCAGCGGCGTGGTGTTGCCGACATGTACGGCGCCGAGAAAGACAGGAGCGCACGCCGTGACGAGGGCGGCTAGCACCCGGCCCAGGCGTCCCGCGCCGAACAGCGCCGCCAGCCGGGCCGCCATGACCACGATGGCGCCCCCGCATAGGGCCGGGATGATCCTGATGGCGGTCGGGGTAACGCCGAGCAGGTCGGTGATCCGGGTGAGCAGCGGCGCCAGCGGCGGCTGGTCCACGTAGCCGAGCGCGAGATGGTGTCCGGCGACGAGGAAATAGAGCTCGTCTTGCTGGAAGCCATAGCGGCCGCTCACGGCCAGTTCCACGGCCACGAAGACGGCGCCGATCACCCAGGCGAGCGCCGGTACCTTGTCGGAGACTAAGGCCTGTCGCGCCGGCGCGCCGGCCGTGGCAGAAGCCGGGAGCGGTGCGGGGGCGACAGTCCCGTCGGGCTCGATCATCGCGATGCCTCTCGCTGCGCGTCCTGCTGGGAGCTTGTCCCGACGGGAAGCTATCAATGTGATATCAGAATAATAAGACATCGCCAGGACTCTGGCTAGGCTCCGGCACCAACTTCGATAGCTTGACGTCGAGATAACTGCTAGTTAGGCTTGGCAGATAGCTTGATATCGAGATACTTGCTTCTAGGCCGCAGAGGATTCAGCGCCGGCCCGACAGGCGCAACGCTTGCGCAAAGCGGCAAGATGCATGCAAGGGATAACGCAGGGCAGGTCGTCAGGGCCTGCAGGACCCAGGAGGTCAGGACATCATGACCGGGAACAGCTTCGGCAGCCGCGCTGATCTTGTCGTAGGCGGGACGAGCTACCAGATACACCGGCTTGACGCCGTCGACGGCGCGGGTGACCTGCCTTACAGTCTCAAGATCCTGCTGGAGAACCTGCTGCGCACTGAGGACGGCCTGAACGTCACCGCGGAGCACGTGACCGCGCTCGCGCAGTGGGATCCGCGCGCCGAGCCCGACACCGAGATCCAGTTCAGCCCGGCCCGCGTCATCATGCAGGACCTCACGGGCGTGCCGGCGGTCGTCGACCTGGCCGCCATGCGCGAGGCGATGCGGGCGCTCGGCGGCGACGCAGGCAAGATCAACCCGCTCGTCCCGGCTGAGCTCGTCATCGACCACTCCGTCATCGCGGACGTCTTCGGCCGCCCGGATGCCTTCGACCGCAACGTGGAGCTCGAGTTCCACCGCAACCGGGAGCGGTTCGCGTTCCTGCGCTGGGGTCAGGATGCGCTGCGGCAGTTCAAGGTGGTACCACCTGGCACCGGCATCGTGCACCAGGTCAACATCGAGTACCTGGCCAGGGTCGTGATGGCGCAGGAGGCCGACGGCGTCCTGGCGGCCTATCCCGACACCTGCGTCGGCACCGACTCGCACACGACCATGCAGAACGGCCTCGGCATCCTCGGCTGGGGCGTCGGCGGCATCGAGGCCGAGGCGGCCATGCTCGGCCAGCCCGTCTCCATGCTGATCCCGAAGGTCGTCGGCTTCCGCCTGACCGGCGAGCTGCCCGCGGGCACGACCGCGACCGACCTGGTGCTCACAATCACCGAGCTGCTGCGTAAGCACGGCGTGGTCGGCAAATTCGTCGAGTTTTACGGCGACGGCGTTCCGGCTGTCCCGGTAGCCAACCGTGCCACGATCGGCAACATGAGCCCCGAGTTCGGTTCGACCTGCGCGATCTTCCCGATCGACAGCGAGACCCTGACGTACCTCAGGCTGACCGGCCGCCCGGCTGACCAGGTGGCCCTCGTCGAGGCCTACGCCAGGGAGCAGGGCCTCTGGCACGACCCGGCCGCGCACGCACGCTACTCCGAGGAGCTGGAGCTCGACCTGTCGACGGTCGTACCGTCCCTGGCCGGCCCGAAGCGGCCGCAGGACCGGGTCGCGCTGACCGACGCGAAGACCTCGTTCCGCGCGGCGCTCGGCACCTACGTGCAGCTGGACAAGCTCGACGACGAGATCGCTGACACGTTCCCGGCGTCCGACCCGTTCGTCCCCGACCGGGAGAACGGCGGCGGCATCCGCCCAGCCGTGGCCGGCGCCGGTGGCGGGGCTGGCGCCGGCGGCCGCGGCGGCGGTGCAGGCCGGCCGTCCGCACCCGCCAGCGTGACGCTGGACGACGGCACCACGACCTCGGTCGACCACGGCTCAGTGGTGATCGCCGCGATCACCTCGTGCACTAACACCTCCAATCCGTCGGTGATGATCGGCGCCGCGCTCGTGGCCAAGAAGGCCGTCGAGTTTGGCCTCGAGCGCAAGCCGTGGGTGAAGACCACGCTCGCGCCTGGTTCCAAGGTCGTCATGGACTACTACGAGCGCGCGGGCCTCACCCCGTACCTGGAGAAGCTCGGCTTCAGCCTGGTCGGCTATGGCTGCACGACCTGCATCGGCAACTCCGGCCCGCTGCCGGAGGCGATCAGCGCGGCCGTGGCCGACAACGATCTCGCGGTCGTCTCGGTGCTGTCCGGCAACCGGAATTTCGAGGGCCGCATCAACCCGGACGTCAAGATGAACTACCTGGCCTCGCCGCCGCTGGTGGTCGCCTACGCGCTCGCCGGCACGATGGATATCGATCTGACAACCGAGCCCCTGGGAACGGGGTCGTCCGGGCAGGCCGTGTATCTACGGGATCTGTGGCCTACGCCCACCGAGATCGAGGCGATCGTGGAGACCGCGGTCGCGGCAGAGATGTTCACCCGTGACTACGCGGACGTCTTCAGCGGCGACGAGCGCTGGCAGGATCTGGACGTGCCGCCGGGTGACACGTTCTCCTGGGATCCTGACTCGACCTACGTACGGCACCCGCCGTATTTCGAGGGCATGCAGATCACGCCGAGCCCGGTTACCGACATTCACGGCGCGCGGGTGCTTGCCGTCCTCGGTGACTCGGTCACGACCGATCACATCTCGCCGGCCGGCGCGATCAAGACCGACAGCCCGGCCGGGAAGTACCTCACCGAGCACGGCGTGCAGCGGGGGGACTTCAATAGCTACGGCTCCCGCCGCGGTAACCACGAGGTGATGATCCGCGGCACGTTCGCCAACATCCGGCTGCGCAACCAGCTGGCGCCCGGCACCGAAGGCGGCGTCACCCTCAAGCTCCCAGGCGGCGAGCAGATGCCGATCTACGACGCATCCCGCCAGTACATCGAGGCGGGCACGCCGCTCGTGGTCCTCGGCGGCAAGGAGTACGGCTCGGGCTCGTCACGCGACTGGGCGGCCAAGGGCACGGCGCTGCTCGGTGTCCGCGCGGTGCTAGTCGAGTCGTTCGAGCGGATCCACCGGTCGAACCTCATCGGCATGGGCGTGCTGCCGCTTCAGTTCAAGCCGGGGGAGAGCGCCGCGTCGCTAGGGCTGACCGGGCACGAGGTGTTCGACATCACCGGCGTCGAGGCGATGAATTCTGGCGACACGCCGCGCGAGGTGACGGTGCGCGCCGACGACAAGGAGTTCTCCGCGATCGTGCGTATCGACACGCCCGGTGAGGCCGAGTACTACCGGCATGGCGGGATCATGCAGTACGTCTTGCGGTCGCTGGTCTCCAAGGGGTAGCGGATGTGATGCCGATTTGTTACCGCGGCGGCTAACCGTAGTCGCGGTAGCGGCGTCCTTTCTGGTGTTGAGTTCTGCACCAGAGAGGATTGATTGCGATGAGGCTTACCCGAATGCGGCTGATGCTGGCGGTCAGCGGACTAGTTGTGTCCGGAACTGTTGCGGGGACTGTCCTCGCCGCGTCTCCGGCGTCAGCGGTGCCGACCGCGACCGCGCCGGTCGTGCTCATCAATTACTGCACCCACCACGGCACGGTGCGGCCGGCCACCGAGGATTTGCCCGGCTGCATGCCGTCGAATTCGTTCATTGCCAGCATGAGATGGACGAGCTGGCGATCAGTGGCGTACGGCAGCGCGACATTCAAGGTCAACAACTGCACGCCGAGTTTGAGCTGCGGACCCAGCCAGTTCACGAAGTACCCGATCCTGACCGTGCTGTGGCGTGCCGAGCCGTGGCCTGGCCACGCCGGACGCAAGTACTTCAGCCGGCTGACGGTGATCTTCACTGGCGTGCACCACCCGCACGGACCAGCCGCGCAGACGCTGGTGTTGCCAGCGCACTGAGGGACCATCGTCGGTTCGCTACCGGAACGGCAAAGATACCGGCATATCAGTCATAACTAGCCCCGCCGCAGTGCGACGGCACTACCCTCATGCCGGTGAGACCTTTGTTGCCAGATAGCAACTACCTCGGCAAGCGTTCAGCACATGCTCAGTGAGGCCGCAGCATCGGCACCACTCACCACCCCTGACCTCTGGCTCACGGGCGTTGAGCGGGGGCTCATGCTGGCGGGCCTGGCGCTGGCGCTCGGCGGCCTGGCTGGCCGCGGCCTCTCGCGCCAGTACAAGGGCCACCGCCCTGGCCCGCTGCCCGGCCCCTGGGCACTGCGTGGCTCCCTCCTGGGGGCCACGGCGAGCGCGTCGCTCGTGCTCACCGCCCTGATCGGGCCGGGCCTTGCCGTGCAGCTCGCGCGGCCTGACCCGCCGGGCCTGAAGTCTGGCGGGACAGCCCAGATCGCCGCCGTGGAGCTCGTGCTGTTCGCGCTCGCCGCGATTTTGCTGCGGCTGCGCCGGTCCGGTTTCGCCGCGGTCCTATTGTCCGGCGTGGTCCTCGCCGAGGGGATCAGATCGCACCCCGAGGGCGTCGTCCCGGTGGCCGGGGCGTTCGTTACCTACTGCCACCTGTTCCCGGCAGTGCTGTGGGCCGGGATGCTCTGCTACGCCCTGCGTGCGGCGATCGCCTGGCGCGCTTACCCAGTCGCCGCCCACGGGATCGTCAGGCTGTACGCGACCGCGGCGGCGTGGCTGTTCGCGGTAGTCCTGGTCACCGGCGTCGTCTCGGCCCTCGTGCTGGTGCCGCTCGGATCGCTGTTCACTACGGCGTACGGGCTGTTCCTTGTTGCGAAGGCCGCTGTCGTCTGCGTCGCCGCGGGGCTCGCGGTGGTCGGGCGGATGTGGCTGGGCCGGCAGCGCGCCGCCGGGTCGGGACCCGCGCTCGCGACGAAGCTCGAGGTCGTCGCGCTCGCGGTGGTGATCGCGATCACCGGGATCCTCACCGTGCTGACCCCGCCAGCCAGCTCAGCCTCGGCGCCAACGGCCCCGGCCCGCCAGGCAGCTGCACTGCGATAATGCCGCCATGAACATCACCGGGCTGGGCTGGTGCGGGACTCGTACCGCCCATGAGCAGGAGCAAGCGCGGTTCTATGAGGATGTACTCGGGCTGCCGCTAGTTCAGGCCGAACCTGGCATGCGGGTATACCGGCTCCCCGACGGCCGGCACGTCGAGATCTTCAGTTCGGCTTACCCCGGCAAGGAGCATTTCGACACCGGCCCTGTGGTCGGATTCGCGGTCGACGATCTGCCTGCGGCGGTGGCCGAACTGCGGGCCGCCGGAGTCGAGCTACTGGGCGAGCCGGGACCTACGTGGCAGCATTTCCGCGCCCCGGATGGCAATATCTACGAGCTCGTCGCGAACTGAGTCTCGGGCTGGCCGGGGCTAGCTGTCCAGGCCACCCGGATGAGCGGGAACGTCGACGGCGTGTTCGGTGAGCACGGCCAGCGGCACGATGTCCAGGGCGCGCTCGTGGGTGGACGCCAGCACCACATGCGCGGCCGCACCGTCGCGGTGCGCCCGCAGCCAGTTCAGCGCCGTCACGCACCAGCGGTCGCCAGGCACGAGCCCGGGGAACTGGTACTCGGGCGCCGGCGTGCTGAGGTCGTTGCCGATGCGGCGCTGGTGGTCCAGGAACTCGGCGGTCACCACTGCGCAGATCGTGTGGCTTCCGTGATCTTGCGGTCCGGTCCGGCAGCAGCCGTCTCGGTAGAACCCGGTCACCGGGTCGGTTCCGCACGGCTCCAGGTCACCGCCGAGCACATTGCGATCAGCCATCTCAGCAGTATCGGTGCCCGCGGCGTACCCGACAAGGCCGGCCCCCGATGCGCTGGCCCGCCGCGCCCAGGTGGCCGCGGCGAACAGGCTGGCGGCCTACATTGGCAGAGTGACGTTCGATGTCAGCGCAGACTCGTACGGCCGGTTCATGGGCCGCTTCTCTGAGCCGCTGGCGGCGCAGTTCGCCGAGCTGGCCGGGGTGCGCGACGGTCAGCGAGCGCTCGACGTCGGCTGCGGGCCAGGAGCGCTGACCGCGGAACTAGTCGGGCGTCTTGGTGTCGGCGCGGTCTCGGCGGTCGATCCGTCTGCCTCCTTTGTGGCAGCGGTCCATGCTCGGTTCCCGGAGGTCGATGTGCGGGCTGGCGTCGCCGAGCACCTGCCGTTCGCTGACGACGGCTTCGATGTCTCGCTGGCGCAGCTGGTTGTGCACTTCATGGCCGATCCCGTGGCGGGGCTGGCCGAGATGGCGCGCGTCACCCAGCCCGGCGGCGTGGTCGCCGCCTGCGTGTGGGATCACGCTGGTGGCGGCGGGCCGCTCGCCACCTTCTGGCGCGCGGTGCACGACCTTGATCCGGCGGCCCCTGACGAGTCTGGCCTGCCGGGAGCGCGTGCCGGTCACCTGGCGAAGCTATCCGAGGCTGCGGGGCTGCGGCACATCGCGTCGTCGTCACTGACCGTCACGGTCAGGTTCGAGACGTTCGGTGACTGGTGGGAGCCGTTCATCCTGGGCGTCGGGCCTGCCGGCGCTCACGTGGCTAAGCTTGACGAGGACCGGCGTGAAGCGCTGCGAACCCGGTGCGAGCAGTTGCTGCCGTCGGCCCCGTTCCGGCTCGATGCCTCAGCCTGGTGCGTGCGCGCGGGGTGTGCGTCAATAATGTAGAGTCCTCGGAGTTTCAGCTGGTAGGACGCTTGCTACGGTTGCGACCGTCACAACCAGACGCAAAAATCCCTGGTCAGAACGGTTGTGGACGGCCATCAAGATCTGCCCATTGACGACCACGAGGCTGGCACCGCGGCCATCAGGCGCAGTGATCGAGCTCGCTGGCCGTTGCTGCCCGAGTCCGCGCCGATCGCCGAATAGGGCGTGTGGAGAGCTGCGCCGACCGCACGGGAGGGCCGCGCGCAGATTATCTGGTTCTGGGCGCTGGGCCGGGTTGCCCGAGACCATCGCGCTGATCGTGCACTAGCGAGGGCGTGACTGTGCGACCGCCAAAGGGAGCGGTCTGTGAAACCGTCGGCTCAGCCTGCGTTGGTTCGAACCCAACACCAGCCACTACCTGCGATGTTGGCCCGTTAGCTGGGGATTCACCCGCTAGGCGGGCCGTTTCTCTTTGTCCCGGTATGTGTCTCTTGTCGCGCTATAGACCCCGGTGGTGCGGGGCCCACGGACAAATAGCGGACGG
>DASXKI010000327.1:0-4292 GCA_036496945.1 Streptosporangiaceae bacterium
GCCGAGGAAATCACCGGCGAGGTGATCAAGGGCCGCCGCGACACGCTGCTGCTGTCCAGCAAGGTGCGGATGACGATGGGCGACGGCCCGAACGACGCCGGCCTGTCCCGGCAGCACATCATCGCCGGGTGCGAGGCGAGCCTGCGCCGTCTGGGCACCGACCACATCGACATCTATCACGTACACGAATGGGACGGGCAGACCCGGCTTGAGGAGACGCTGTCCGCGCTGAACTCACTGGTATCGGCAGGCAAGGTGCGCTACCTGGGGGCGTCGAACTACGCGGGCTGGCAGCTCATGAAGGCGCTCGCGGTCGCGGACAGCCACGGGTTCGAGCGGTTCGCCGCGCAGCAGATCTACTACTCCCTCGAGGCCAGGGACGCCGAGTACGAGCTTGTCCCGCTGGCGGTCGACCAGGGGCTCGGCATCCTGGTGTGGTCGCCGCTGGCCGGCGGGCTGCTGTCCGGCAAGTACCGGCGTGAGGGTTCTCCCGAGAGCGGCACACGGCAGGTTTCCGGTACGTGGAACGAGCCACCGGTCAGGACCAGGGAGAAGCTCTACGACACGGTCGAGATACTCGTCGACATCGCCGGCGCGCACGGGGCGTCGCCCGCCCAGGTCGCGCTGGCCTGGCTGCTCGGCCGGCCGGCCGTGACGTCGGTGATCATCGGGGCGCGCACCGACGAGCAGCTCCTCGACAACCTGGGCGGGGCGTCGCTGCTGCTCAGCGCGGACGAGCGAGCGGCCCTCGACAAGGTGAGCGCGCCGGAGCTGATCTACCCGTACTGGCATCAGCTCAACACGGCCGCCGACCGTCTCGGCCCCGCCGACCTGGCGCTGCTCGCGCAGCACCTGCCTGGCGAGGAGTAGCCCGCACCCGGCGTCCTGCGGCACCGCGGCGTTCACCGTCGGCGGCAGGCAGCAGCCCGCGCTCCAGGTCCCTGATGGGTTCGTCAGGCAGGTGCTTACAACCGCGGGCCTGCGCTGGCGGCTTTCCTCGATATCAGGGCATTCCGGTCTTGTCACCGGGCCGCGTAAAGGGACCCTCGTGCTGTAGAAAAAGGGCCATGACAATCCTCCTGCGGATTCTCGTGTCCGCGGCGGCGCTCGGCGTCGCGGCCTGGGTGGTCCCCGGAATCGTCGTCGCGGGAGACAGCAACGCGGCGAAGGCCGGGACGCTGCTGGTCGTCGCGATCATCTTCGGCATCATCAACATGGTTCTCAAGCCGATCATCAAGACGATCGGCTGCGCGTTCTACGTGCTGACCCTCGGTCTCGTCGCCGTGGTGGTCAACGGGCTGCTGCTCTGGCTCGCCAGCTGGGTGGCGGGCCAGCTCAAGCTGCCGTTCCACGTCACCGGCTTCGTGGCCGCCGTGGAGGGCGCGCTCATCATCGCCGTGGTCAGCTGGGTGCTGCACCTGGTGATCCCCGACAGGTGGGACGGCAAGCGCTGACGCCTGCCGGGCCGCGAGGCCATAGACTTATCCGCCGTACACTTTCTCTGCGCACGTTCCGCGCAGTTACCGTCCACGTCCCTGGAGTCACCCCGCCGTGAAGACCGCCGTCGAAGAGCTGAGCCCGACCCGGGTCCGGCTGAGCGTCGAAGTTTCCTTTGAGGAACTCAAGCCGAGCCTGGACAAGGCTTACCGTGAGGTGTCGCAGCAGGTGCGCATCCCAGGCTTCCGTCCCGGTCGCGTGCCGCCGCAGGTCATCGACATGCGGGTGGGCCGTGGCGCGGTGCTGTCCGAGGCGGTCAACGACGCGCTGCCCGAGCTCTACAGCAAGGCGGTGCAGGAGGCCGAGGTGTTCACCCTCGGCCAGCCGGACGTCGACATCACCCAGCTGGAAGACGGCAAGGAGCTGACGTTCACTGCCGAGGTCGAGGTGCGGCCCAAGTTCGAGCTGCCCGACCTGTCCGAGATGTCCGTCACCGTGGAGAACGCCGAGGTCACCCCCGACGACGTGGAGGAGTACCTCTCGTCGCTGCGGGAGCGGTTCGCGTCGCTCAAGACCGCGCAGCGCCCGGCGGAGGACGGCGACTACGTCACCATCGACCTGTCGGCGTCGGTGGACGGCGAGCCGATCGAGGACGCGCAGGCGAGCGGGCTGTCCTACGAGATCGGCAGCGGGACGATGCTCGAGGGCCTGGACGAGGCGCTCGCCGGCATGTCCGCGGGCGATTCGTCGACCTTCACCAGCGAGCTCGCGGGCGGCGACGCCGCCGGCCAGCAGGCCGACGTCACGGTGACCGTGCAGAGCGTCAAGGTCAAGGAACTGCCTGAGCTGGACGACGACTTCGCGCAGCTGGCGAGCGAGTTCGACACCCTTGGCGAGCTGCGTGCCGACACCCGCGGCCAGCTCGAGCGGGTCAAGCGGCTGCGCCAGGCCACCCAGGCGCGGGACCGCGCCGTCGACGCGCTCGTAGACAGCGTGGACATCCCGCTGCCCGAGAAGTACGTCGAGCACGAGATGGAGCACGCCCGCGAGTCGGTGGACAACCAGCTGGCGCAGCTCAACATGCCGCTCGCTGACTACCTGGAGAGCAGGGAGCAGACGGAGGAGGAGTTCAACGCCGAGCTCCTCGAGCAGTCGCAGCGCGCCGTCAAGGTGGGCTTCATCCTCGACGAGGTGTCCCGCACCGAGGAGCTCTCGGTGAACCAGGCCGAGCTGTCGTACTTCATCGCCGACCAGGCGCAGCGGATGGGTGTCGGGCCGGAGGTGCTGGCCAGGCAGCTGTCAGAGTCCGGGCAGATCGGCGCGGCGGTAACCGAGGTACTGCGCGGCAAGGCCGCCACGCTCGTCGCCGAGCGGGTCAAGGTAACCGACGAGGCGGGCCGCGACGTCGACGTCAAGGCCGAGATCGAGGCGCTCAACTCCGACGTGGACGGCATGCTCGCCGCCCAGGCCGCCGCGGAGGGCGAAGGCGACGTCGATGTCGACGACCTCTCGGTCGACGTCGCGGGCACCATCGAGTCTCAGGCTGAGACCGACGAGGCGCCCGCGGACGAGGCCGCCGCAGACACCACCGACGAGGCCTGACCCTTAGCGGCGTGCGCCGGTAGCGAACAGCAGGCTCTGGCGGACTCGGTCGCTCCGCGGTGGCGTTAATGTCCAATCATCGACACCGAAGTGATCGGAGCAGGTGACCCACGTGACACAGCCTCTGCTAGTTGAGCCAGTTGCAAGGACGGCCACCCCTGACGCCCCCGTGATGCCAGGGGAATTGCTGTTCCAGCGTTTGCTGCGGAACCGGATCGTCTTTCTCGGCCAGCAGGTGGACGACGACATCGCCAACCGGATCTGTGCCGAGATCCTCTTGCTGTCGGCCGAAGACGACAGGCGCGACATCGCCATGTACATCAACTCGCCAGGCGGCTCGGTGTATGCGGGCATGGCGATCTACGACATCATGCAGTACGTGCCGAACGACGTGGCCACGTACGCGATGGGCATGGCTGCCTCGATGGGCCAGTTCCTGCTGACTGCAGGCGCCCGGGGCAAGCGCTACGCGCTGCCGCACGCCACGATCCTGATGCACCAGCCGTCCGGCGGCATCGGCGGCACGGCCTCGGATATCAGGATCCAGGCCGAGCAGATGCTCTACATCAAGCGCACGCTCTTCGAGCGCACCGCGTTCCACACCGGCCAGCCCATCGAGCAGATCGAGCAGGACGCGGACCGCGACCGCTGGTACACCGCCGACGAGGCCAAGGAGTACGGCTTCGTCGACCACGTGGTCCGCAGCGCGCTCGAGGTCCCCTCAGTGGGCCCTGTGTCCTGACATCCAGCCGAACCACGATTAGGAGACGACCGTGACCGACCTCAGCCGGTACCCACAGTCGAGGTACGTGCTGCCGTCCTTCGTCGAGCGCACCTCGTACGGGATCAAGGAGATGAACCCGTACAACAAGCTCTTCGAGGAGCGGATCATCTTCCTCGGCGTCCAGATCGACGACGCGTCCGCGAACGACGTCATGGCCCAGCTGCTCACGCTGGAGGCCATCGACCCGGACCGAGAGATCACCATGTACATCAACTCGCCGGGCGGCTCGATGACGTCCATGATGGCGATCTACGACACCATGCAGTTCATCCAGCCCGACATCACCACCTGCTGCATCGGCCAGGCGGCCAGCGCCGCCGCGGTGCTGCTCGCGGCGGGCACCAAGGGCAAGCGGATGGCCCTGCCGAACTCCAGGATCCTGATCCACCAGCCCGCCACGGAAGGCGGCTACGGGCAGTCCAGCGACATGGAGATCCAGGCCAGGGAGATCCTCAGGATGCGCAGCGCA
>DASXKI010000328.1:0-22817 GCA_036496945.1 Streptosporangiaceae bacterium
GCCCGGCACAGCTCCAGCGCCGCGTCGAAGTCCAGCCCGAGCCGGGTGTACTCGCGGATGCGCTCGATCCCGAGGAAGCCGGCGTGGCCTTCGTTGGTGTGGAACACCTCCGGCTCGGGGTGCCCGGTGATCGCGCAGTACGCCCGTACGGCCCGCACGCCGCCGATGCCGAGCAGCAGTTCCTGGCGCAGCCGGTGGTCGGTGCCGCCGCCGTACAGCCGGTCGGTGATCTCCCGCAGATCCGGTCCGTTCTCCTCGACGTAGGAGTCAAGCAGCAGCAGCGGCACGCGGCCCACTTGCGCGACCCAGATCTGAGCGGACAGCAGGCCACCCTCGGCCAGCCGGACGCTGACGCGGAGAGCGGCGCCGGCGGAGTCCCGAAGCAGCGTCAGCGGCAGCCCGTTGGGGTCGGAGGCTGGATAGCGCTCGGTCTGCCAGCCCTCGATCGACAGGGACTGGGTGAAGTAGCCATGCCGGTACAGCAGGCCGACGCCGATCAGCGGCACGCCGAGGTCACTAGCGGCCTTGAGGTGATCACCAGCCAGGATGCCAAGGCCCCCGGAGTACTGCGGCAGCGCCGCGGTGATCCCGTACTCGGGTGAGAAGTAGGCGATCGCCGCCGGCGGGCGGGCGTCGCCAGTGCCGGGCTCGGCCTGATACCACCGCGGTCCGGCCAGGTAATCGCGCAGGTCATCGCTAGCCCGTGCCAAGCGGGCCAGGAACTCCGGGTCGGCGGACAGCCTGGCTAGCCGGTCCTGCGGCACGCGGCTCAGCAAAGTCACCGGGTCCTGCTCCGCCAGTTCTCTGCTCAGCGGGTCTATCGAGGCGAACAGCTCGCGCGTCCCCGCATGCCACGACCAGCGGAGGTTCAGCATGAGTGAACGAAGCGGGTCAAGGCCTTCGGGCAGGACCGGATGGATCGTGAACCGGCGGATAGCTCTCACGCACAGTGACCTTAATGTGTATACCTAGGGTGACATCCCCTGGGGACCCCCGGACATCCCGAGGGCAGCTTGCACGGGCTCCCCGAGGATAAGGCAGGTGCCATTGGCTGGGTGCATGCCCGCGCCGGCACCCGTTCATGCCCAGAAGCTGGCCGCATCAGGGCACCCGGTTCGGCATTGGCTGCGCTCAGATGGGTAACTTTCATCCGTGATCGGCAGGATCCCCATACTCGACGTGCAGCCGGTCGTCCGGGTGGCCAGCGACCTCGGCGCGAGCGCGCCCGCGAAGGCGGTGCCCGGCGAGCAATTCCTGGTCAGCGCCACCGTGTTTCGCGAGGGCCACGAGATGCTCGGGGCCGGTGTCGTGCTCACCGACCCGACCGGGCAGCGCCAGCCACTCGCGCTGATGCGCGAGCTGGCTGAGGGCACCGACCGCTACGGCGCCGAGGTGGCCGCCGCCAGCGAGGGACTCTGGCATTTCGCAGTCGAGGCCTGGGGGGATCCCATGGCGCGATGGCGTCACGACGCCGAGATCAAGGTGCCGATCGGCCAGGATGCCGAGCTGATGCTGACCGAGGGGGCGCTGCTGTTTGAGCGCGCGGCCGCCCAGATCCGGCGAACCAAGGAGCTGCCGGCCGAGCAGGCCCGCCTGGCCAGGACCGCGAAGGCTACCCTCGCCGCGGCGGCGCGGCTGCTGCGGGACGCCGAGGTGCCGCCGATGGAGCGGCTCGCGGCCGCGCTGACGCCGGAGGTGGCGGCCGCGCAGGCGGCGTTCCCGCTGCGCGACCTGCTGACCACCTCCGACAGCTATCCCCTGATCGTGCACCGGCAGCGCGCCCTGTTTGGCGCCTGGTATGAGTTCTTCCCGCGATCTGAAGGGGCCGTGCTCGACCCGACGCACCGGCGCAAGCCGCAGTCAGGGACCCTGCGCACGGCGGCCAAGCGGCTGGACGCGATCGCCGACATGGGCTTCGACGTGGTGTACCTGCCGCCCGTGCACCCGATCGGCACCACGGCGCGCAAGGGCCAGAACAACACGCTGATCGCTGGCCCCGGCGATCCAGGCTCGCCGTGGGCGATCGGCTCGCCGGCGGGCGGCCATGACGCCATTCACCCAGACCTCGGCACACTGCGCGATTTCGACGCCTTTGTCGCTCGCGCGCGCAACCTCGGGCTCGAGGTCGCGATGGACCTCGCGCTTCAGGCCTCGCCCGATCACCCGTGGGTCATCAAGCACCCGGAGTGGTTTACCACCAGGGCGGACGGCTCGATCGCCTACGCCGAGAACCCGCCTAAGAAGTACCAGGACATCTATCCGCTCAACTTCGACAACGATCCCGAGGGCATCTACGCCGAGGTACACGCGCTCGTCCGGCACTGGATGGATCACGGCATCCGGATCTTCCGGGTCGACAACCCGCATACCAAGCCGCTCCCCTTCTGGCAGCGACTGCTCGGCGATATCGCCCAGACCGACCCCGACGTGATCTTCCTCGCCGAGGCGTTCACCAAGCCCGCGATGATGCACGCTCTGGCCGCCATCGGGTTCCACCAGTCATACACGTACTTCACCTGGCGAAACACCGCAGCCGAGCTCACCGAGTACATGACCGAGCTGGCCGGGCCCGCGGCGGCCTACATGCGGCCCAACTTCTTTGTCAACACGCCCGACATCCTCTGCCAGTACCTCCAGCACGCGGGGCCCGTGGCCTTCGCCGTCCGGGCGGTCCTGGCCTCGATGCTGAGCCCGTCCTGGGGGGTGTACTCCGGCTACGAACTCGGCGAGAACATCCCGCTCGTCCCCGGCAGCGAGGAGTATCTGGACTCGGAGAAGTACGCCTACCGGCCACGGGACTGGGAGCGCGCCGGCGAGCTCGGGCTGACGATCGCGCCGCTGCTGACCAAGCTCAACGCGATCAGGCATGCGCATCCAGCCCTGCACTGGCTGCGCAACCTGCACTTCCACTACAGCGACCAGCCGGACATCCTGTGCTTCTCCAAGCGCACCGGCCCAGATTTCGCCGGCCAGACCGACCTGGTGCTTGTCGTGGTAAACCTGGACCCCAATAATGCGCGTGAGGCCACCGTCTGGCTCGACAGCGGCGCGCTCGGGCTGGATGCAGGAGCGGGATTCCGGGTCACGGACGAGCTGACCGGGCAGAGGTTCCACTGGGGGCAGGGGAATTACGTCCGGCTCGACCCGGCAGTCGCGCCCGCGCACATCCTGACCGTGCCGTAGCGGGCCTGACCGCGCGGTTGCCCGTAGATTCTTTGGTATGCAGGGACGTGGTAGGCGGGCTTCGCGGTAGATCAATCGGCACCAGGGACGAGCGGGAGAGCGGGAGTGAATCAGTCCGGGCACGCGAGCGAGCACTCTGACGCTGCCCCGTTGCAGGAGTTCAGGACAGCGGCTAACGAGCCGGTGGAGTCTTTCTCGTTCGAGGCGCCGCGTGATCCGCAGTGGTACAAGCGGGCTGTCTTCTACGAGGTGCTCATCCGCGGCTTCGGCGACTCCAACGACGACGGCACCGGCGACATCCGCGGGCTGATCGAGCGCCTCGACTACCTCCAGTGGCTCGGAATCGACTGCATCTGGCTGCTGCCGATCTATGCCTCGCCGCTGAAGGATGGCGGCTACGACATCGCCGATTTCACCGCGATCCTGCCTGAGTTCGGCACCATCGGCGACTTCGTCGAGCTCGTGGAGAAGGCACACGAGCGGGGCATCCGGGTCATCGCCGACCTGGTCATGAACCACACCAGTGATCAGCACCCCTGGTTCCAGGCGTCCCGCAGCGACCCCGACGGCCCGTTCGGCGACTTCTACGTCTGGTCCGACACCGACGACAAGTACGCCGAGGCCCGGGTGATCTTCGTGGACACCGAGCGGTCGAACTGGACCTACGACGAGGTGCGCGGCCAGTACTACTGGCACCGGTTCTTTGCCCACCAGCCCGATCTCAACTACGAGAACCCGCTCGTGCAGGACTCGATGATTGAGGTGCTGCGGTTCTGGCTGGACCTCGGCATCGACGGCTTCCGGCTGGATGCGGTGCCGTACCTGTATGAACGCGAGGGGACCAACTGCGAGAACCTGAAGGAGACACACGAGTATCTGAAGCGGGTGCGGGCCGAGATCGACCGGCTTTACCCCGACCGGGTGCTCCTGGCGGAGGCCAATCAGTGGCCGGGCGACGTGGTCGAGTACTTCGGCGACCCGAGCGTCGGCGGAGACCAGTGCCACATGGCCTTCCACTTCCCGCTGATGCCGCGCATCTTCATGGCAGTCCGGCGCGAGCAGCGCTACCCGATCTCAGAAATCCTGGCTCAGACCCCGCAGATACCCTCGGGCTGCCAGTGGGGCATCTTCCTGCGCAACCACGACGAGCTGACGCTCGAGATGGTTACCGACGACGAGCGTGACTACATGTACGCGGAGTACGCGCGCGACCCGCGGATGAAGGCCAACATCGGCATCAGGCGCCGGCTCGCGCCGCTGCTGGACAACGACCGGGACCAGCTAGAGCTGTTCACCGCGCTGCTGCTGTCCCTGCCCGGCTCGCCGGTGATCTACTACGGCGACGAGATCGGCATGGGCGACAACATCTGGCTCGGTGACCGCGACGGCGTCCGCACGCCGATGCAGTGGACTCCGGACCGCAACGCCGGCTTCTCCCGGTGCGACCCGGCCCGGCTCTACCTGCCGCTGATCATGGACCCGATCTACGGATACCAGGGGCTGAACGTCGAGGCGCAGGAGCGCAGCCCCGGCTCGCTGCTGAACTGGACCCGGCACATGATCGACATCCGCAAGCGGCACCCGGTGTTCGCCCTCGGGGAGTATCACGAGCTCAACTCCTCCAACCCGAGCGTCCTCGCGTTCGTCCGGGAGTACCGCAGCTCAGATGCCGACGACAGCGGCGGCGGCGGCACCGACCGGATGCTATGCGTGAACAACTTGTCTCGGTACCCGCAGCCGGTCGAGCTCGACCTGAGCAGGTACGTCGGGTCGGTCCCCATCGAGACGACGGGCGGCGTGGCCTTCCCGCCGATCGGCGAGCTGAGCTACCTGCTGACGCTGCCGGGGTACGGGTTTTACTGGCTGACGCTCAAGCCTCCTGCCCCCGACGGCCCATGACGCGGCGTACGGGCAAGCTAAGGCAGGCTCGAGCGACCCCGTTCCCGGGCCTGATGCTGATCTCGCTGGCGGTGGCGGCCGTTTTGCTGGCGGCGTGCTCGTCAGCGCCGACACCCACTGCGTTAACCGCGACCAGGCAAGTCCACGTGAGCCCGGTCGGCGCGGATGGCAGCCCGGTCAGCGGCTACACCGTGACGAAGACGGCCAGCAGGGCCGGCTGTGAGCCGGGCTCGGAGGCGATCGGGCAGGCCTACCGGTGCTTCGCCGGCAACTTCCTGTACGACCCGTGCTGGGCCGTGCGGGCGGGCACGCCGACGGTGCTGTGCCTGGCGGTCCCGTGGTCGATGACCGTTATCAGGCTCCACGTCGGCGCGCCGCTCGGCGCGATCCCGCCGACGCCCGCGCCCACCGAGCCGTGGGGCGTCGAGCTCGCCGACGGCCAGCGATGCCAGCTGCTCCAGGGCGCGCACAGCGCGTTCCGTGGCCGGGTCATCGACTATCTCTGCACCTCGCGGCTGTCGCTGCTGCGCGGGCTGAGCACGACCAGCGCGGTCTGGCGCGCCGCGAGCGTCATCGAGACGGCCGGCAAGCAGGCGAGCGGACCGTCGGAGCAGATCAAGATCGCCTGGTTCGGCAGCCCCGACCGCTACCGCTAGCCCGCAGGCCGCTGGTGAGGCGCCGCGGCTGTGCTGGCCCGTCGGATGCGCCCATGATCCAGCCTGGTTGCGTATCGCTATCGCCCAGTGTTGTGGTGGAATCGTGAACGACGTCGTACTTGTTCGGCCATCGGTGGCCGAGCTCGCGGCCGCAGCAAATGGCCAGACCGCCGTCGTGAGCATCGCGGTCGCCCAGGTCGCGAACTCACCGCGATCCGGAGTAAACAGGTGCACGTGCGGGCAGTAGGTGACCGTGCTTGACAGCAACACGGGCCTGATGGGCATGCTCGCCGGGTGGCTGCCCCAGCAGCGCTGGTTTCCCGGCCGCGGCATGGCCCTGTCCGAGCTTGCCATTGTCTCTGACGTCACCCTGCAGGCCGACGATCCGGCCATGCGACACCTGATCGTGCAGACCACGGTGGGGAACGGGATAACCGGCAGGTTTCAGGTGCCGGTGGGCTGCCGGACCGAACTGCCGTCCGAGCTGAGCGGCGCGCTGATCGGCTACAAGGACGGCGTGGCCTGGTACGACGCGCTCCATGATCCCGAGCTCGCCCAGGTGCTGCTGACCGGCATGGGCGAGCAGCGGCTCGCTGGCCCGCTGCGATTCATCAGGGAGCCGGGCGGGACCGGGTTCGCTGGCGAGGCGCCGGACGCGCGCGTGCTCGGCGCGGAGCAGAGCAACACCAGCCTGGTGTTCGGGGAGCAGGCGATACTCAAGGTGCTACGTCGGCTGTTCCCCGGCGCTAACCCGGACCTGGAAGTGGCAGACGCGCTAGCCAGGCTCGGCTCGACGCGGGTGGCGGCGCCGTATGGCTGGATCGAGACCGACCTGGACGGGGAGCCGGTGCTGCTGGGCGTGCTGTCGAGGTTCCTAGCTGGCGCGAGTGACGGCTGGACGCTGGCACTCGAGCGCCTGCGCCGCCTATATGCGCGGCACGGCGCCTACGGCCGGGAGTACCTGACCGAGCCGGTCGCCACCGGCGCCAGCGGCCAGGCACTTCCCTTCACCGACGAAGCCAGGGAGCTCGGGCTCGCCACCGCCGAGCTGCACGCCGACATGGCCCGCGCGTTCGGCAGCCGGCAGATGTCCGCGGCCGAGCGCGCAGGCCTGGCCGCGGACATGCACAGCAAGCTGTCGCAAGCCATCACCATCGTGCCTGAGCTGGCCGGCCACGAGGCGCGGATCCGGTCCGCCTATGACGCCCTGGCCACGCTGGACGGGCCCGTCGCGGTTCAGCGCATCCACGGTGACTACCATCTGGGACAGGTGCTGCTCGGCCCGCAGGGCTGGGTCGCGCTGGACTTCGAGGGCGAGCCTGCGGTGCCACTGGCGGTGCGCAGGGCACCCGCGCCGGCCCTGCGGGATGTCGCCGGAATGCTCCGTTCGTTCGACTACGCGGCCCGGCAGCAGCTCGTTGGCCATCCGGATGCCGGGCCGCTGGCCTCGGTCGCCAGCACCTGGGTACGCCAGTGCCAGGCCGCGTTCTGCGGGGGATACGCGGCGGGTGGCGGCACCGACCCGGATGACCATGGCACACTGCTCCGCGCGCTGACGCTAGAGAAGGCGGTCTACGAGGTGGTCTATGAGTACCGGCATCGGCCGGCCTGGCTGTCCATCCCGCTGGACTTCGTGGCGGCGGCATGACCGCGGATATCTATCCCGCCGACCAGATCAGCCACGAAGAGATCGATGCGCTGGTCGCCGGGATTCATCATGATCCGCACGCGGTCCTCGGCGGCCATCCTGGTCCGGACGCCGTCACCATCCGGGCCCTGCGGCCGCTGGCGGAGACCGTCACCGTCGTGCTGCCGGGCGGCAGCCGGGTACCGATGACCCATGTGCATCAGGGCGTGTTCTCGGCGGTAGTGCCGGGTACCTCCGTCCCCGATTACCGGCTCGCCGTGACCTATCCGGGCACCGGCGAGACCGTCGCCGACGACCCGTACCGGCACCTGCCGACGCTCGGCGACATCGACCTGCATCTGATCGCCGAGGGCCGGCACGAGACGCTGTGGACCGTGCTCGGCGCGCGGGTTCGGGCGGAGGCAGGCGGGACCTCGTTCGCGGTCTGGGCGCCGAACGCGCGCGGCGTCCGGGTCATCGGGGACTTCAATCATTGGGACGGCCAGGCGCACCCGATGCGTTCGCTTGGCGGGTCTGGCGTCTGGGAGCTGCTCATCCCCGGCGTGGGCGCCGGGACCGTCTACAAGTACGACATCCTCGGGTCTGACGGCAGCTGGCACCGCAAGGCCGACCCAATGGCGCGCCTGGCGGAGAAGCCGCCGGCCACCGCCTCGGTCGTGACCGATTCACGCTATGAGTGGGGCGACGCGCCCTGGCTGACCGAGCGGGCGCAGCGCGACCTCCTGACGAGCCCGATGAGCGTGTACGAGGTGCACCTCGGCTCGTGGCGGCCCGGCCTCTCCTACACCGAGCTCGCCAGCCAGCTGACCGACTACGTCACCGAGATGGGCTTCACCCACGTCGAGTTCATGCCCGTGGCCGAGCACCCGTTCGGCGGCTCCTGGGGATACCAGGTGACCTCGTACTACGCGCCGTCCGCGCGGTTCGGCAGTCCGGATGAGTTCCGCAGCCTCGTGGACAGCCTGCACCAGGCTGGCATCGGGGTGCTCGTGGACTGGGTGCCGGCGCACTTCCCGCGCGACACCTGGGCCCTCGCACGGTTCGACGGCACCCCGCTGTACGAGCACGCCGACCCGCAGCGCGGCCAGCAGCCCGACTGGGGCACGCTCATCTTCGACTTCGGCCGCCCGGAAGTGCGCAACTTCCTCGTCGCCAACGCGGTCTACTGGCTGGAGGAGTTCCACGTCGACGGGCTGCGGGTGGATGCGGTCGCCTCGATGCTCTACCTGGACTACTCCCGCAAGGCCGGCGAATGGTCACCGAACTCCCTGGGCGGCCGGGAGAACCTGGACGCGGTGTCGTTCCTGCGCGAGGTGAACGCCACCTGCTACAAGCGGGTGCCGGGCATCACAATGATCGCCGAGGAGTCCACGGCCTGGCCAGGCGTGACCAGGCCGGTGTACCTGGGCGGGCTCGGCTTCGGGCTGAAGTGGAACATGGGGTGGATGCACGACACGCTCAGCTACCTGAGCCGTGATCCGGTGCACCGCAGCTACCACCACGACGAGATGACGTTCTCGATGATCTACGCCTATAGCGAGAACTACGTGCTGCCGCTATCGCACGACGAGGTGGTGCACGGCAAGGGCTCGCTGCTGCGCAAGATGGCCGGGGACGAGTGGCGCCAGTTCGCGGGGCTGCGCTCGCTGCTGGCGTTCATGTGGGCGCATCCAGGCAAGCAGCTGCTGTTCATGGGCTCGGAGTTCGGCCAGGGGGATGAGTGGTCGCAGGAGGCCGGGCTGCAGTGGCACGTGCTGGAGTACCCACGGCACGCCGGCGTGCAGCAGCTAGTCAAGGACCTCAACCAGACCTACGCCGCGCAGCCCGCGCTCTGGCAGCAAGACAGCTCGCCAGCCGGCTTTGAGTGGATCGACGCCAGCGACTCGGGCGGCAACGTGCTGTCGTTCCTGCGGTACGGCTCCGACGGCAGCGTGCTTGCGTGCGTGTGCAATTTCGCCGCGATGCCGCATCACGACTACCGGATCGGGCTGCCGTCGGCCGGCCCGTGGACCGAGCTGCTCAACACCGATGCGGAGACCTACGGCGGCAGCGGCACCGGCAACTACGGCCGGGTGCAGGCAGTCGAGGAGCCCTGGCACGGACGGCAGGCGTCCGCGTCGATCAGCATCCCGCCGCTGGGCGTGGTCTGGCTGGCCCCGGAGGTGGCCGCGCCCGCCGAGCCCGACCAGCCATAATCCGCCGCGATCAGGTCACCGCGACGATGCGTGCCTCGGTCAGCACGCCGTCTTTGATGTCGAGCACCCCCAGCGTGCCGTGCGGCTGGCGGCGCCGGTCGGTCGGCGAGCCGGGGTTGAAGATGCGCACTGCACCGTCGCTGTCGTCAAGCGGGATATGCGAATGGCCAAAGATCACAAGCCCTGCGGACGGGAACGCGGCGCGCATCCGTCGCACTCGCCCGCCCGCCGGACCACTATCGTGGATCATCGCGACCTGAAGTCCGGCCAGGTCGATCTGCAATCTCGCCGGCGCACCCCAGTCAGCCACGTCCGGGCCGTCATTGTTGCCCAGGACCGCATGCACCGGGGCGAACTGCGCTAGCTCGGTGAGTACGCCGGCCGTGCACACATCGCCAGCGTGCAGGATCGTCTCCGCCGTCCGCAGCCAGCCGGCGACCGCTGACGGGCATGACTTCCAGCGGCGCGGCGCATGAGTGTCGGACACCACGATGACGCGCACCCGCCCATGTTCGCACCCGCCGAGGCCGGCCGGTGCGGGACTGTCGCCGCGGCGTTAGTGTCACAACAGACCAGCGACCGTCGCGGAGGGCCAGATGGATGAGGAACTGACCGGCCAGGCACCCGACCACGAGCCGGTCCCGGTCGACGCCGCCGACATCGTCGCCGAGCGGGCTCGCGGCGCCCTTAAGCCGGGCCGGATGCCAGCGATGTACCTGGGTCACGGCGCGCCGCCGCTGGTCGACGATCCGCTGTGGGTCGTTCAGCTCGAGGCCTGGGCGCGGGCACTGCCGAAGCCGACCGCCATCCTCGTGGTCTCCGCGCACTGGGAGAACGCGCCGCTCGCGATCGGCGCCACCGCGGACGCGGCGCCGTTGACGTATGACTTCTACGGGTTCCCGGAGCGGTACTACCACGCTACCTATGCGGCGCCTGGCGCTCCGGACCTGGCGGCGAAGGTCCGGTCACTGCTCGGTGGCAAGGAGCAGGTTGCCGACGTGCCAGACCGCGGGCTCGATCACGGAGCGTATGTTCCGCTCACCGTCATGTACCCCGAGGCCGACATCCCGGTGCTCCAGATCTCCATGCCGAGCCTGGATCCGCAGCGCCTGCTGCGGGTCGGCGCGGCGCTGCGGCCGCTGCGTGACGAAGGCGTCCTGATCATGGGCAGCGGCTTCCTGACGCACGGGCTGCCGTTCCTGCGGGATCTCCGGTACAACGCGGCGCCGCCCGGCTGGTCGGCGGAGTTCGACCACTGGGCGGCCGCGGCACTGGACGGCGGCGACGTCGACGCGCTGGCGGGCTTTCGCGGGGCCCCGGCGGTGCGCTACGCGCATCCGACCACCGAGCATTACGCTCCGCTGTTCGTCGCGCTCGGCTCGGCCGAGGTACCGGCGCCGGTGACGACGATTACCGGCTACTGGATTGGCCTGGCCAAGCGGTCGGTCCAGGTGGCCTGAAGACCGTCAGCAACGCCACAAGTGCGGGCGAGCAACTGCGGACCGCCCGGGCCCCTCACCGGCTTCCCAGGGCGAGGCCGACTGCAAAAGCCGCAGATCCCCACCAACTCTCGGCAATCCGGACTTGAAGCCGCGCGCTGCCTGCTCGCTGCAGCACTGGCACAAGCCCAGGCGCAGGGGCCTCGCCCTGGTTAGCACGACAGTCAACCGATCGGGAGGCCACGAGGCTATCCCCGAACTCGTGGATGCGGGCGCGGCCGGCGGGACCTAAACTGCGCGTTACCGCACCTGCATCCCGTGGTCGCTGCGCGAGCACACGCGAGACAGACAGGACGTACATGAGGCTCGACTCGGCCCCCTCGGTGCCAGCTGCGTTCGCGCACGTCACCAGCCCGGCCGGCGCCGTGATCGCCATCCCGGCGGGCACCCAGCTGGTGTTCGGCCGCGGACCCGACGCCGACCTGGTCGTGCCAGCCGGACGCGGCCTCTCCCGGCGGGCGGGGGTGATCAGCGCGGTGGCCGGCGGCGCCTGGGTGGCCAATATCAGCCGCACGCACGCGTTGTACGCGGAGGGCGACGGCTACCGCGTCAGGCTGCCGAGACTGGACGAGGCCGGGGACGCGTGCGAGAGCGGCGAGCCGTCGAAGGGCTGGTTCCTGCGGCACGGCACTGCCCTGGTGGGATCGCGGGCCATGCTCGACGAGGCGCTGCCGCTGCGACTCGTCGTGGCCGCCGCCAGCGACAGCGCGGCCGGGGCGGGCGCTAGCAGTGAGCACGTCCGGGCCGACGGTGATGCGACGCTGCTGCCCTTTTACCTCGATCCGAACACCAAGCTGTTCCTCGTGGCGCTGCTATGGTGCCGCCCGTGGCTCGTCGACGCGGCCCGAAGTAGCCCGCTACCGCGCACGCCGGAGATCGCGCGCGCTGCCCTCGAGGTGACCGACGCCCACCACGAGATCGAGTGCTTCGATACCGATCCGGCGTTCCGCGACCGGCTGTCCGCGCGGGTCGGCGAGCATCTGAAGGTGCTGCGCCGCAAGCTCCTCGAACGCGGGCTGGTCCGGCCAGGCGTCCGGTTGTCCGACGAGGTAGCGGTCGGCGCCCTGATCGAGACCGGGATCATCACCACGAGCGATCTCGGCCGGCTCGCCGATCCGGCCTGGTGCTCCCGGCAGGAAGACCTGTGGTGGACCCCGGTCATGTGAGCCGACCGAACGCGGGCGCCTAGACCCGGCTGACGCTGAACCTGGCCTCGGACCTCGCGCCAGCGGCGTCGGTCACACGGACCGTGTAGACGCCCGGCCGCAGGCCGCCGGGGAACTCGTGATCCTGATTGATCACGTAGTTGAAGGTGCCTCTGTTATCGGTGACGGGATGAATCGGCGAGGTGCCATCGCCGACGAGCGCTATGGTCACTGGACTGTTCGCTGGCCAGTTCTGGCCGTGGACCGTGAATCCGGTGTCCTGGTCGCCGAAGTCCTGGAAGAGCACGATGTACGGGGCGCCGGAGTTCGCCACTGCCGGGTTCAGCGCATCGGGCGGCGGCCACTGCCCCGGCCCGCCCGGTGGCGGCAGCACCGGCCCGAGCGACTGCGGGTTCGCCGTCGGGCCCGGCGGCGGGTTCTGCGTCCCGGCGGGCGGCGGGTTCTGCATCCCGGCCGGCGCCTCACTGCCGGCCCCGGTCCAGTGCCGCCCCGCCCCGGCCGACGGCCGATCCCGGCCGCCGACGGCGGCGCCTACGCCCCAGCCCGCCGCCACGAGCCCTGCCGCGGCCGCGGCCGATCCGACTGCCAGCGCCACCCGCCGTCCCGGCGGGATCCGGTGGCCAGGTGCCGACCGGACTGCGTGCGGCGGCACAGCACCCGACGGCACACCACCACCGCCCGGCGGCACATCACCCGGCGGCACTGCACCCGACGGCACTGCGCCAGGTGGCACTGCGCCAGGTGGCACTGCGCCAGGCGGCACTGGCCCGTACAGGGCCGCGTGTGAGCCGAGTGTCTCGTCCTCGCCGTCTGCGGTGACCGGCGTGAGGTACCCCGTTCCCGTCCTGATCCCAGTGCTGGCGCGGGCGGGCAGGCCCGCACCGGAGGGCAAGCTGACGGCGGCGTCGGTGCCAAGACCGGCCGGCGGCCCGGGAATCTCGCGCACGGCGGACGTCCGAGGTATCCGCCGGTACTGCTCGATCAGCGTGAGCGCCGCGGGCGGCAGCGCCGAGCCGAGTTCGGCGCTGGCCGCCAGTCCCGGCGCGAGCCGGGCCAGGACCGACGCCGACGTGGGCCGGTTGCGCGGATCCCGCTCCAAGCACGCCTGGACGACGTCGGCCAGCGTGGCCGGCAGCCCGCTGAGGTCAGGGGGCTCGGTGGCCAGCCGGACGAGGACGTCGACGACAGTTTCGCCTTGATACGGGGCGTGGCCCGTAGCGGCGAACAGCATGGTGGCGCCGAGCGAGAAGATGTCACTGGCCGACGTGGCCTGGCGCGTGTCCCTGGCCTGCTCGGGCGCCATGTAGGCAGGCGTGCCGACGCTGCCGCGGGTCACTGTCAGCTGAATCCGCTCGGCCGCGCGCGCGACGCCGAAGTCAATGACGCGCGGCCCGTCTGGCGAGACGAGCACGTTGGCCGGCTTGAGGTCCCTGTGCACGAGGCCCACGCTGTGGATCGACTCCAGTGCCTCGGCGCAGCCGGCCGCCAGCCAGCGCACCGCCGGGTCACCGAGCGGTCCGCATGTCCGGACGAGCCTGCTCAGCGACGGCGCGGGCACGTAGACGGTGGCCAGCCACGGGACGTCGGCGTCGGAGTCAGCGGCGACGACGGCTGCGGTGAAGGCACCGCTGACCCGCCGGGCGGCAGCAACCTCCTGGCCGAACCGGGTCCGGAAGTCCGGTTCCTCCGCCAGCTCGGTCTTGATCGTCTTGACGGCCACCAGGCGCCCGCCAGCCGACCGGCCGAGGTAGACCTGGCCCATGGCGCCCGCGCCGAGCCGGCCGAGCAGGACATAGCCGCCCACCTGCTCGGGATCCCACCGGCGCAGAGGCTGCAGGGTCGCTGGCTGCACGGCACGCCCTCCTCCAGGATCGGATCAGCACACCATCATGTCCGGGTAACTATGCGCAAGGTTGACCTTTGGCATAAGGGGCGGTTGCGACGCGGCTCCCGACGGACGTCGCTTGCGCCCGTCTCTACTGGCCGTCTCGGCTGTCCGTCGAGTCACCTGCCGACCGCGGCGTGCAGGAGCGCGCGGCGCCGGCCCATCACAGGAGCGTCAACAGCCAGCTGGGACCTGCTACCGAGGCGCCGACGGCGACACACCGCTGCCGCAGTTCCCGGTCCGCGGTGACGACGATCCGCCGCCCAGCGGTCCGCGCGGCAAGGTCGGCAATGGTGTCGTCACCAGAACCTGGCGCCGCTACGACGCGCACGGGGCCATCGCCGGTCTCAGCGGCCGCCGGCCGCGCCGCGCCTTCGACCACCAGGACGATGTCCGGCAGCCACCGCATGTAGGTGCGCCCGTCGCCCGCGCGATCCCCCGCAGCGCGACGGGCGCCGCCGGGCCGACGCGCCGCCATCAGCGCCGACCCTGGGACCGACTTCGGGTCATCCGGCAGCTCCGTGATCCCCTGCGTCACCAGCGGCGCCAGCTGGTCTCGCAGTCGTACGGCAGCACCGACCCGGTCGCTCCACCAGCCGTCTGGCCGCGAGCCGACCACGTTCGCGCCGTCGACGATGATCGTGACGGGAGCGAGCTCACTGTGAAGCTGGTCCCAGTGCGCAGCGAGACCGGGATGCAGGTTGAGCGCCGCCACCTGCGGCGCCGGCACCCACGCGACCTCGTCGGTCTCGTCGTCGTCCGACAGGACGGCAAACGGCTTCTCGGCATCGGCGAGCACCGTCGTGTACGACCAGCCGCCGTGATCGTCGGTGAAGACCCCGCGCGGGCGTACCGCGTCCGGAGGCACCCCGCATTCCTCGGCTGCCTCCCGCAGCGCTGCCGCGAGCGCCGACTCATGACTATCCCGGGCTCCGCCGGGCAGCCCCCACGTGCCGCCGTGGTGACTCCACCAGGTGCGGCGCTGCAACAGCACCGGCCCGTCGGCCACGAAAGCGAGCAGCCCCGCAGCCCCGAAGCGCCCCCAGTGCCGGTGACCGAGCTCGCACCGGACCCAGCCGTTGCCGTCCCGGCTAGCCATTGCGCCCTGCGACCGCCCCATAGCGCAAGCCGTCCATCAGCAGGTCCAGAAGACGGCTTGCCTGCTCTCGCTGGCCGGGCTCGCCGACGGCCAGGGACACACCGCTGATACTCGCCATGAGGTCGGCGGGATCGACGTCGGCGCGCAGCGTGCCGTCGGCGACGCCAGCCTTCAGCAGGGCCGTGAAAGCGGCGAGCAGCCGTCCCCGGCTCTCGGCGAATGGGTTGCCGCCCGACGCAATTACCATGCGCAGCGCGTCCGACATCCCGCGCTTGGTTGTCATGTACTCCAGGAACAAGTCCATCCAGGTGCGCAGGGCCTTGTCCGCCGGCATCGCGTCGAGGAGCCCCGGCACGGAGTCGCAGAGCCGGGCTAGTTCGCTGCGATAGGCGGCCTCGATCAGCGCCTCACGGCTCGGGAAATGGCGGTACAGGGTGCCGATCCCGACGCCGGCGTCTTTGGCGATCGACTCCAGCGTCACCTCGGGCCCGCTGCGCGAGAAAGCCGCGACCGCCGCGGCGAGGAGGAGCTCACGGTTGCGCTGCGCGTCGGCGCGCATAGGCCTGTCAGCGCCGGTCACAGTCCCTCCCCCCTCCTCGGGTGGCCGGTCACAGTCCCTCCGCCATCTTTCCGCGGCCGGCCACTATCCCCTCCACCGTCCTCGCGTGGCCGGTCACTGTCTCCCCTGCCCTCTTGGCGTGGCCGATCGCCGGTCCCGACCCTCTTGGCGTGGCCGGTTCACAGTCCCCTCCACCCTCTTCGCGTGCGCGCGGGCGCGCCCGCCGGGCGTCGACGCCTGGCGAGTTGCTAAGCGGAGGTTACTCCGGTTAGTATCGGAACATAGGCGGAGGCTCCTCCACTTCCACATCGTACTATGCCCGGCGGCGCAGAGATCAGGAGAACTCAGTGATGACGCATATCACCACGCCCTATTCGGCGGAGACGTCGGCGGACGACATCGTCGACGGGCTCGATCTCACCGGGCAGCGCATCGTCGTAACTGGTGGCGCCTCGGGTATCGGCATCGAGACGGCGAGGTCGCTCGCCAGAACCGGAGCCGAGGTCACCCTGGCGGTCCGAGACCGCGATGCCGGCCGGCAGGTCGCTGCACAGCTCAGAGCCGAGACTGGCAGCAAGCACGTGCTGGTCGCGCCGCTGGACCTGGCCGACCAGGCGTCAGTTCGGTCCTTCGTCGCAGGCTGGGATGGCCCGCTGGATGTGCTGATCAACAACGCCGGCCTGATGGCGTCGCCACTGATGCGTACGCCGGCGGGCTGGGAGATGCAGTTCGCGACGAACCATCTCGGCCATTTCACGCTGACGACCGGCCTGCACGGCGCCCTCGCGGCAGCGGCGCGCACGGCCGGGCAGGCCCGCGTCGTGTCGGTGAGCTCGAGCGCGCACCTCGGCTCCGGGATCGTCTTCGACGATATTCACTTTCACGTGCGGCCGTACGACCCGTGGCTCGCCTACGCGCAGTCCAAGACGGCAAACGTCCTGCTGGCAGTGGAGGGCTCTAGGCGATGGGCCGCTGACGGCATCATCGTCAACTCGCTAATGCCAGGTGCGATACGCACCGGTCTGCAGCGCTACGTCAGCGATGAGGAACTGAATCGGATGCGCGCCGCGACCGGCAGCTCGGCGCCGAGCTGGAAGACGCCACAGCAGGGTGCGGCGACGTCCGTCCTGCTGGCCGTCTCGCCGCTGCTCGACGGAGTCGGCGGCAAGTACTTCGAGGACTGCAACGAGGCGCTGCCAAACGAGCCAGGCACGCGCCGTGGCGTCGCCGCGCACGCGCTAGACCCAGAGGCAGCCAGCCGCCTCTGGCAGGTGTCGGAAGACGCCGTCAGCGCATAGCCGGGCAGCCGCGCCTAGGCTGTCACTCATGCCTGAGTCCCTCGTCACCACCCAGCTGGCAAGACTGCGCCAGCACCGCACGGCCCCGCTGATCCTCGAGCTTGATCTCACCGACGGGATCGCGGAGACCAGGCCGACCGATCCGGTCTCGGCGATCACGGGGAGGAATAGGGCGGCGCTTCCCGACATACTCGACGGCCTGCGCCGGGCCAGCGGCGACGACCGGGTCAAAGTCCTGGTCGCGCGCCTCGGCGGTAGATCCATGGGCCTCGCGGCGGTCCAGGAGCTGCGGCGGGCCATCACCGAATTTGCTGACGCCGGCAAGGAAACGATCGCCTGGGCGGAGTCGTTTGGCGAGTTTTCCGCCAGTAACGTGCAGTATTACCTAGCGACGGCGTTCGAGAAGATCTGGCTCCAGCCGTCCGGCGATCTCGGGCTGACCGGTATTGCCGTCGAGCGCCTTTTCCTGCGGGGCGTGCTCGACAAGCTCGGCGCAGACTTCCAGGTCGCCAAGCGGCAGGAGTTCAAGAGCGCAGCCGAGCAATTCACCGAGACTCAGTTCTCCGAGCCGGCTCGGCAGGCCACGGAGCGAATGACGGCGTCGGTCACCGAACAGCTAGTCCAGGCCATCGCCGAGCGGCGCGACATCAGCCGGGACAAGGTCGGCGAGCTCATCGACGCTGGACCGTACCTCGCCGCCCGCGCGCAGGCCGAGGGCCTCGTCGATCAGCTTGGCTATCGCGACGAGGTGTACGCGGAGGCGCGCAAGCTGGCCGGCCCGGAAGCCGCCGTGCTGTACCTCGCCCGGTATCAGCGCGCTAAGGCGCTCGCCGAGCGAGCCCGCAGCACCGTGACGAAGATGCCAGGCGGCCATGAGCCAGGCGTCGCGCTGATCTACGCCACGGGGCCGATCCGCCGCGGGCGCAGCGGCCGCGGCCCGCTGACAGGCGGCGCAATGGGCTCGGACACCATCGCCGGGGCCATCCGCGCCGCCGCAAGGGACGAGCACGTCCGTGCCATCCTGCTGCGAGTCAACAGCCCTGGCGGCTCCTACGTGGCCTCGGACACAATCTGGCGCGAAGTCGTCCGGGCCAGGGCCGGGGGCACCCCCGTGGTCGTCTCTATGGGCGACGTCGCGGCCTCGGGCGGCTACTTCATCTCGATGGCCGCCGACAAGATCATCGCGCAGCCCGGTACGATCACTGGCTCGATCGGCGTGCTCACCGGCAAGCCGGTGCTCGGCGAGGCGCTCGGCCGGGTCGGGGTCACCAGCGAGCGGATCACTCAGGGCGCGCACGCGGCGATGTTCTCCCAGCTGGAGCCGTTCTCCGAGAGCGAGTGGGCGCTGGTGAACGACTGGCTCGACCACATTTACGCCGACTTCACTGGCAAAGTCGCCGACGGCCGCGGAATGACGACCGAGCAGGTGCACGAGGTCGCCAGGGGCCGGGTCTGGACCGGTGCCGACGCGCTCGCCCACGGCCTGGTCGATGAGCTCGGCGGCGTCGACCGGGCGGCCGCGATCGCGCGACGCCGGGCCGGTTTGCCGGATAGTGCGCCGCTGCGCGTGTTCCCCCGCGTCCACCCTCTCGACCGGCTGCGGCCGCCAGCGTCCAGCGAGAGCCGCGGTGCCACAGCCGCCAGCCTTCTGGCCGATAGCTGGGGTCCGGCCGGACACCTCGTCAGGCGCCTCGGCCTGCCACCGCACGGCCCGCTGATGCTGCCCGGCTCCTGGCTGTTCGAGTAAGAGACCTGGTGTCCGCGGCCGGGTTCGACAGCGGGCTGAGCGCCTGGCCGGGCGCCGTCACGCTGCTCACGATCGCCGAGGGCCGGGATGACATCGGCACGACGGTGACCGCGTTCTGCCCGGTGTCGGCCAGCCCGCCCACGGTGCTGGTCTCGCTCATCGCGTCCGCCTACCCGGCCGAGGTGCTCGGCCGGGTCGACAGGTTCGCCGTGACCCTGCTGTCCGCGGCCCAGCGCACGCTCGCTGGCCGGTTTGCGGCGGCCGGCCGCCCGGGCGCACGGCTGCTGCTGAGCAATGTGCCACATGCGCGTGGCGAGACGTCAGGCGCACTCATTCCGGAAGGCGGGCTCGCGGCATTCGAGTGCGAGGTCATGGCAAGGGTCCCGGCAGCCGATCATGTCTTGTTTGTCGCCCATGTCCTGGCCGTGCCCTACGTTGCCGAGTCGGGCGAACCGCTGATCCGTTTCCGGGACGGCTATCTACGGTAATCCCGCGGACGCTCCGCCTGGGCGTGTCCGGCCTGATGCTCGAGAAACGGACAGACGGGGGCAAACACGGAGTCGGCGTCAAGATCAGATTGACGTTTCACGTCTCCGATGCACTTAGATGTCCGAATTATCCGGTTCTCGTGCGTGCAGCAGGTGAAATCTTGAGTCCCTGGACGGCTGAGGACCTCGGGCGCAGCCGGTCTTGTCCTGGTTTGCCGCTCCCCCCTCGCAGGCTGTGGCGTGTGTGGTCTCGCTTCGTCGGGTAGGTCCGCTAGCCGGGGAGCCGACGGGGGGATAGTGCGCACACGGGTTACCACCGCGGTTATCGCGGCGCTCGCGGTGCTGGCATGGGTCGTGCCGCCGGCCTTGGCTACGTCGCCAGCACGGAAGTCCGGGACCACGCCTGCTACGCACCCGGCCGGGATCAACGACACGGCCATCATCGTCGGCGGCATCGTCGTGGTCCTGCTTGCCCTGGTGATCTTCGCAACCAGACGGTTGTCCCGCCGTGGGGGCGCACGCACTCCGGCCGGGCCTGCCCGAGGGCCGACATCGGGCCCGCCCACGGGTGAGCTGGCAGCGCAGGCCGCACGCGCCCTTGTGGAGACCGACGACGCCGTCCGTACCAGCGAGCAGGAGCTGGGCTTTGCCACCGCGAGGTTCGGCGAACACGTGACGGCTCCGTTCTCGGCCACGCTCAAGTCCGCGCGGGCCGAGTTGCACGCCGCGTTCCAGCTCCGGCAGCTGCTCGACGACAACGTCTCGAAGGACGAGGCCGCCAGACGGTCTCACCTGGCCGACATCAGCGCGCACTGCGCGGAGGCCAGCCGCCTGCTGGATGAGCAGTCCGAGGCGTTCGACCGGCTACAGGACTTGGCAGCGCGAGCACCGCAGCTGGTCGCCGAGGTAGACGCGCATGTGGTCCAGCAGGCCGCCAGAGTCAGTCACTCGCGGCACGTGCTCGATCACCTGTCGGCCAAGTACACGGCGGATGCGCTCGTAGCCGTCGTGTCCGACCCCGACGAGGCGGCACAGCGGCTTGAATTCGCCGCCGACACCCTCGCCAGGGCCAGGCGGGAGCTAGCCAACGAGCCGGCAGGAACGTCCGCCGTGCTGCTCCAGGCCGCCGAGTCTGTCGCCGACCAGGCCGCCGATCTGCTGAACGGCATCGAGCATTTGGAGGCCGAGCTCACCCAGGCTGCTTCGGCGCTGCCGGGCGCCCTACGCGAAGTCGATGCCGAGATCGCCGACGTCACAGCAGAGCTGGCGGATCGGCCACGGGATGGGCGCGCGACCTTGATTGCCAGGGCTCAGTCGGTCGCTGCTGACGTCCGCGGCAAGCGGGCGGCTGGCCCGCTCGACGCGCTGGCGGCGCTACGTGATGTCCAGCAGGCTGACATCGCCCTCGACCGGGCGCTGGCCAGCGTCCGCACGGAGCAGACCAGGCGCGAGCGAGCCAGGGCGGTGCTCGACCAGGCAATGCTGGTGGCTCGTAGCTCGGTGACCTTGGCCGAGGACTTCGTCGAGACCCGGCGTGGCGGCATCGGTGCCACCGCCCGGACCAGGCTGGCCGAGGCGCAGCGGCACTTCCAGCAGGCGATCGGCCACGCGCTGCCCGACCCGGAGACCGCGCTGACCGAGGCTCAGCGCGCAGATATCCTGGCGCAGCAGGCCAGGGCGGTAGCAGAGCGGGATGTTTCGGTATTTGACCACCGCCAGTCAGCCGCGCCGGGCCTGGCCAGCACGGTGGGCGCCGTGGCCACGGTCAACGGCATCGCCACGGTCGACGGCATCGACGGCATCGACGGGATCGCCAGGGTCGACCGGGTCGGCGCCGGAGTCAGCGGCGCGATTCTCGGCGGCATCGTGATCGGCAGCGTGGTCGACGGTCGCAGCCCAGAGGACGGACCCGCGCGCCACGGCCTCGGCCCAGGCAGCTTCGGCGGTGTCGGCACCCGTCGCAGGCACAGCGCCGAGCGCTGGTTCTAAGACACTCGCTACCAAGGGGGCGGACCATGTCCAAGCACGGCATTATCGGCCGTGTCACACAGCTAGCCAGGGCGAATGTCGACGCGATGATCGACTCGGCGGACGACCCGGAGCAGATGCTGGACAAGCTCGTCCGGGATTACCAGGCCAACATCGCCGAGGCCGAGCACGCCATCGCGCAGCTCACCGGCAACCTCGGCATCGCCGAGGCCGACCAGCGGGAAGACGCCGCGGCCGTCGGGCAATGGACCAAGGAGGCGGAAGAGGCCAGCCAGAAGGCCGACGACCTGCGCGCGACGGGTGAGGCCGACGAAGCCGACAGGTTCGATGATCTCGCCAGGGTCGCTCTCGAGCGGCAGATGATCGCCGAGAACGACGTCCAGACCGTCCAGCACACCATCACCGCGCAGCAGGAGTCCGTTGACAAGCTCACCAACGGCCGCGACCAGATGACGATCAAGCTGACCGAGCTGGTGCACAAGCGGGACCACCCGCTGGCTCGCTCGGCCAGCTCGCGACTACAGATCCGGACCCGGGACGCGGCGAGGAGCCTCGACATCATGGACCCGTCCAGCGAGGTTGCCTGGTTCGAGGAGAAGGTGCGGCGAGAAGAAGCGCGGGCACGCGGCGCCGGAGGTCTCCAGGCCTCGTCGCTCGACGCGCAGTTCGCCAGCCTGGCCGACGTGGACAACATGGCCCAGATCGACGAGCGGCTCAAGGCGCTGAAGACCGGCCGGGCCATGGCGTCGGCGTCGGCCAAGACACACTCCCAGGCCCAGGCCCAGGCCCAGGCCCAGGCACACGCCGAAGCACGGGCACAGACCCAGGCCCAGGATCAGCCGTTCAGGTAGGCGAGCACGGCGAGTACCCGGCGGTTGTCGTCGTCAGAGGGCGCCAGGTCCAGCTTGGTGAAGATGCTGGTGCTGTGCTTGCTGACTGCCTTCTCGGTCACGAACAGCCGCTGCGCGATGGCGCTGTTGGACCGGCCCTCTGCCATCAGCCCCAGCACCTCGTGCTCCCTGGCCGACAGCCGCGCCAGCGGTTCCTCCCTGGCGCGGCGTCCAAGCAGCTTGGCCACCACCTCGCTGTCCATAACCGTGCCGCCAGCCGCGACCGTGCGCACCGCGTCGACGAACTGGTCGTCGTTGAACACGCGGTCCTTGAGCAGGTAACCGACACCGCCAGCCCGGTCCGCCAGCAGCTCGCGTGCGTACAGTTGCTCGACGTACTGGGACAGCACGAGGACCGGCAGCCCTGGCACAGACTGACGAGCCTCGAGCGCCATCCGCAGCCCGTCGTCGGTGAACGTCGGCGGCAGCCGGACGTCCACGATCGCGACGTCGGGTCGCTCGTCGACGAGCGCCCGCAGCAGCCCTGGTGCGTCGCCGACTGACGCCGCGATCTCGAACTCGTGTGCCTCGAGCATCGGACCAGGCCGTCCCTCAATAGGAAGAGATCCTCGGCGACGACAACGCGCACGGCACCTCCATTACCACGATCGTCGGC
>DASXKI010000329.1:0-6565 GCA_036496945.1 Streptosporangiaceae bacterium
ACCGGAGGCACCCCCGCCCGCCTGAACGGCGATGCCCGGCGCGCATCCCGACGACACCGCAGCCGGCTTGGCGCCTGCGCGGCACGGGTTGTTGGACGTCAGGCCAGCCGCTCAGCGGATCGCGTCGACGATGAGCACGGCCAGGGCCATCGTGCTGAACAGCAGGTAGGCGCCGAGCGCCCGGCCGCGGTCCCCGGCACGCAGTTGCCTGGATAGTACCCAGCCGAACACGGACATCTCGATGGCGGCTCCGGCTACGCCGGCGGCCGGCACGGCCAGCCCGGCGATGAGTGCGATCGCGGCCGCGGAGTGCGCCGCGCCGAGGATCGATACAACGCGCAGGTTCTGTCCCTGGAGCGTGCTGAGCCGGGTCAGCTGATCCAGGCGGGCGAGCCCGGGCCTAGCTCGGAAGAGCGCGGCGACCGCCGACGGCACCGTCTCCAGCAGCAGCAGGATCGTCAGTACGACTGAGAGCGTGAGCACGGTCAGGTTCCTTCCGCCGTGATCGGTGATGGCTGCTCTCCGCGGTGTCCCCATGGCGCGGTCCAAGTCATGAAGCGGATCATGCCATATCGAATAGGCACGGTAGGTCAGTCGTGCCGTCCGGCTTAGGAGGGCGGGGGCGCAGCACCGGACCCTCGAGTTCGTACTCCCACAATTTTGCGCAGGCCACCAGGCCCCTGCATGGCCGGCTCGGCCGAGATAACCGGCAAGTACCACGGGTTACGGCCGATCGGGGGAACCTCGTGGGAATGCGCGGCGTCTAACCGACGGGATTTTCAACTGGAGTCGAGGAATGTCATTCATGCGCGTACGAAAAGCTGTACCTATGCTGCGCACTGTCCGGTTCCTTGCGCTTGCCGGCGCGTGCTTTTGCATGGCCTCGCTGGCCCTCGCTGCCTGCGGCTCGGCCACGTCGCCTAAGCCGACGACATCAGGCAGTTCGGCATTGGCCGGGTTCGCTGGTTATGACTGGCTTGTCGTTGCCATCCGCCATGAAGGAAAAGCCACGAGCATTCCGGCGCGGTTCCACGTCGACTTGCAGTTCTCGCGGAACGGGCGCTTCCTCGCCAACGAGCCCGTCAATTCCCACAGCGGGACCTTCCGCATCACCCCTGGCGGCTTCACGGCGAGTGTCCTGGGAGTCACCGCTGTCGGATACGCGGGCCACGACCCTGTGATCCTACTGAGCCAGGGGGCGATAAGCGCCTTCGACAACGGCGCCCGCGCGACGGTAACGGCGACGGGAAATCGGCTCGTAGTCAGTGTCGCCTCCTACACGCTGACATGCCAGCGTCACGGTCCGGCAGGTAACAACCTGTAGCAGGCTTCCAAACCAGTCGCGTCACCATCTGCTGTCAGGGCCAGGCCGAGACTGCTGTCAGGGCCAGGCCGAGAACCGCGCTACGACCCGGGGTCTGCGCGATCGAAGACGATCTGGGTCGGGTTGGCCATGCCACCGAGCCCAGTGACATACGGATCGGGGAGAGTCTTGACACACTCGCTGACTAATGATTACGTAAGCGGTTAATCAGAGTAAGCGGTTAACCAGAGCAACCGCTTACCTAGCCCGGATGCAGGGATCACAGCGTGGCGGACCGATCGACGATTTACGAAGTCGCACAGCGCAGCGGCGTGTCGACGGCAACGGTGTCCCGAGTCATGTCCGATGGCAAGGGCTTCTCGGCCGCTACCCGCGACCGGGTCCTCGCGATAGCGGCTGAACTGGGCTGGGTGCCGAGCGGGCCGGCGCGCGGCCTGTCCTTGCGACGGGCCGGCATCGTCGGCCTCATGTTTCCGGACCTTGGCCGTTCCGGAGAGGCGGAAGAGGAATCGCCGCTCTACGTCGACCAGGTCATCCGCGGCGCGGAACGCGCGTCGACAGCCGTCGGCGACGCGGTCCTGATCGCCGCGACCCAGAGCGAATCGGGCCGCGAGCTTGCCTTCTCGGTAGCCGGGAAGGTCGATGGCCTGGTGGTCATGGCACGCAGCCTCTCCGACGACGACATCGAGGCGATCTCCCGAAGCGTGCCGATCGTCATGCTGGCCAACAGCGGCGTCCGCAGTGGGCTCGATTTCGTCGGCACGGACAACCGCGGCGGGTCGAGGGAAATCACCGCGCACCTGATCACGGTGCACGGGTACGCCGACCTAGCGTTCCTTGCCGGGCCTGCGGACTCGCCAGACTCGCAGGAGCGCTTCGCCGGATTCCGCGAGGCCATGCGCCAGGCTGGCCTGCGCGCGCCGAATGCGCCGACCTGGACTGGCGGCTTCACCGAGGAGGGCGGACGGCAGGCCGTGCAGGTCATGCTCTCCGAGGGGCGCCCGCCCAGGGCGATCGTGTGCGGTAACGATGAGATGGCCATTGGCGCGCTCATCGCGCTGCGGGCCGCCAAGCTGCGCGTGCCCGCCGATGTGGCAGTAACAGGCTTCGACGACATCGCCGCGACCCGGCACGTCCGGCCTGGGCTCAGCACCGTGCACCAGCCGATGCGTGAACTGGGCGAGCGGTCGGTTCAGCTGCTCCTCGACCGGATCTCCAATCCGGGCGCACCACCGAACTCGGTGATCCTGCCCACGCAGGTCGTGATCCGCGGCAGCTGTGGCTGCCGGAGCCGTCTCGCAGGTGGCCGCCAGCGGGGCCGGGCATGAACGCGGGCGGTGCTGGGGCCGGCGGCGGCCGTGACGCTCAGGCACGTGATATCGACGTCCGGACCGACTGGGAGCAGCGCATCTACCAGCGGCACGCCGGACCGGATGGCACCGATGGCCAGCTAGCGCTGCCCGCCCCGGCCGGAGTCACCGCCGAGTCGGCGGTCGGCCACATCAGGCTCAGCTGGGAGCGGGTGCCGGGAGCGGCCGGGTACGTGATCGAGCGAGCCGGCGGAGACGGCGAACTGCCGCAGATCCTCCGGCACGGCGGCAGCGACGTGGCAGCGGTGGTCGCACCTCCATTCGCGGATACAGGGCTCGCTGACGAGACCGAGTACCGATACAGGATCGGGGCGGTAGCCGAGGCCGAGGCCGCTGTCGGCTCCTGGTCCGAGCCGGTCCTGGCCCGAACCGCCACCGGGACGGCGGCTCCCGTCCTGATCAGCGTGGATACGTTGGCCGTGTCCGGGCGGCTCGGCAGGGTCTGGCGGATGGTCGGCGCGGAGCGGCTGTCCCAGCTGCATTCCGACGGGACCGGCCCAGGACACGAAATCGCCAGCGAGTTCGCCGACGCCCTCCGGCTGGCACATGCTGACCTCGGCGCGACGATGGTGCGGGCGCACGCGATCCTGCACGACGACAACGCGGTCGTCCGCAGGGACGCGGCCGGCGCCCTGCATTTCGACTTCACCAGGGTCGACGCGATCTACGACCAGGTGCTCGCACTTGGTCTGCGCCCCGTCGTGGAGCTGTCCTTCATGCCAGCTGCGCTTGCCCGCGACCCGGACCAGACCGTCTTCACCTATCGCGGCATCATCTCACCGCCCGCGGACTGGGCTGAGTGGCGGCAGCTGGTCACCGAGCTCACTATGCACCTGGTGAGCCGGTACGGCGCCGACGAGGTCGCGCGGTGGGCCTTCGAGGTTTGGAACGAGCCGAATCTCGCCGTCTTCTGGACGGGCAGCCGGGGGGACTACCTGCGCCTGTACGCGGAATCGGCACAGGCGGTCAAAGGTGTCGACACGCGGCTGCGGGTCGGCGGGCCCGGGACCGCAGCCGGCGAGTGGATCGAGCTGCTCGCCGAACGGGCGGCCGACTCCGGCCTGCCGCTGGACTTCGTCTCCACCCACACGTACGGCAATCTGCCGCTTGATGTCCGCCCGGCCCTACGGCGGCACGGGCTCGGCGGCATTCCGATCTGGTGGACCGAGTGGGGGGTCGGCTCGACCCACTTCGGCCCGGTCCATGACAGCGTGCTGGGCGCGCCATTCGTGCTCAGCGGCTTCCTCAGCGCTCAGGGGCGGCTGGACGCCGTCGCGTACTGGGTGATCAGTGATCACTTCGAAGAGCTCGGCCGGCCGCCGCGATTGTTCCACAACGGCTTCGGACTGCTCAGCGTCGGCAATCTGCGCAAGCCGCGGTACTGGGCCGTGCACCTGGCGGCGCATCAAGGCGAGGAGGTGCTCAGTGCGCGGCTTGCCGGCGACGGCGCCGGGACGCTCGTACAGGCCTGGGCAACCCGGCACGACGACGGCACCGTCGACGTCCTGGTGTGGAACGGCAGCATCAACGCCGCCCTCATCGCGGGCGACTCACGGCTGGACCGGTCGGTCCGGCTCAGCATCACAGGGCTAGGCCCGATGGTGTATCAGGCCTGGCTTGCGCGGATCGACGAGCATCACTCGAATGTCGTGGCCCATTGCCCCGCCGATGTCATCTGGCCAGATGAAGCGCTGTGGGCGCATCTTCGCGATCACGACGGCCTGCACTCCGAGCGGCTGCCCGACGTCACCGGAGGCGGCGGCACCGCGCACTTCGCCTTTGACCTGCCTATGCCGGGCATCGCCCGGATCCGATGCGTGCCGGGCACCCCACTGCCCGGGCATGAATGAGGAGAACCACAATGAGACACCCCCCGCACTCCAGACCAGCCCTGGTATGGGTCAGCGTTGCCGCAGCACTCGCGGTCGGCGCCAGCGCCTGCTCGTCCACCCCGGCGAGCAGCGGAGGCACTGCCGCGGCCGGCCCCACGCTGACCATCCAGGGTGACAACGGCAGTCCGGCGCTGGTGGAGAACTTCAATCCGTTCCAGTCCGCCACCGAACTGCACGGCACCTACCTGATCTACGCACCGCTGGAGATCCCCAGCCCGGTCGACGGCACCTACACGCCGTACCTCGCGACCGGGTACAGCTTCACCAGCCCGACGACGCTCGTCTACACGATCCGGACCGGGGTCAAGTGGAGTGACGGCAAGCCGTTCTCGCCGGCCGACGTGGTGTTCACCTTCGACATGCTGAAGCAGTATCCCGCGCTGGACGGTAACGGGGTCTGGTCCCAGATAAGCGCCGTCTCCGCGGCTGGCAACCAGGTCACGTTCACATTCAAAGCGCCCAACGTGCCGTTCGCTGGCACCCTCGCGCAGACGCCGATCGTGCCCAAGCACATCTGGTCGTCGATCACGAACCCGGTGAAATACACCAACACTCATCCAGTGGGCACCGGGCCCTTCATGCTCAGCTCGTTCGCGCCCACCCAGTACACGCTGACCAAGAACCCGCTCTACTGGCAAGCATCGAAGATTGCGCCGTCGAAGGTTGTCTTCCCGGCGCAGGCAACCAACCAGGCCACCAACCAGCTCGACGTGAGCAGCGGCCAGTTCGACTGGGCATACACGTTCCTGCCGGATGTGCAGAAGACCTACGTGAACCGCGACCCGGCCCACAACACCTACTGGTTCCCGCCAGGCGGCACGATCGGTCTCTACCTCAACCTGACGAAGTCGCCGAACAGCAACGTCGACTTCCGGCAGGGCATCTCGGCGGCCCTGGACCGCACCACGATCGCGCAGAAGGCCGTCAACGGCTACATGCAGCAGGCGAGCCTGTCCGGGCTCATCCTGCCGAACCTGCAGAAGTGGCTGGACCCGAGCCTGCCCAACCAGGGACTGATCAGCCAGAACAAGACGGCTGCCATGGCAGCATTCAGTAAAGCCGGATACACGCTGCAGGGCGGCAAGCTGACCGACAAGAGCGGAAAGCAAGCCAGCCTGACGATCGTCCTGCCGAACAGCTTCAGCGACTGGGTGGCGGCAGCCACCGAGGTCAAGAATGAGCTGACCGCGGTCGGCATCAAGGCGAGCCTGGACCTGCCGCAGTACGCGCAGTACTCATCGGAGATCCAGGCCGGTACCTTCGACGCGGCGATCGGCGGCTTCGGCGGGACCGGCAGCCCGTATACCGACTTCAACAACGCGTTGAACAGCACCTACGCCGCTCCGATCAACACGCCGACAGCAAACAACTTCGAGCGATTCAAAAACCCCGCAGTCAACCAGGCCCTGGCGACGCTCGCCTCGGCCACCAGCCCGGCAGCGCAGCAGCAGGCGACGAACACGCTCGAGATGACGATGTACAACTCCGTCCCGATCGTGCTGCTGTACTACGGCGGGAGCTGGGGCCTGTTCTCGACCAAGCACTTCACCGGCTGGCCATCGGCCAGTGATCCCTACACCCTCCCGACCAACTACAACAACGCGCTCCTGACGGTGGTCACGCACCTGAAGAAGGCCTGATCTGGCCCGTCAGCTGATCCCGGCCGGAAGGAGCGAGGGATGAGGTACGTGCTCCGCAAGGTGGTGCTGTTCATCATCACCCTGTGGGCCGCGATCAGCCTCAACTTCATCCTGCCCAGGCTGATGCCTGGCTCGCCGGTCGACGCGGCTCTTGGCAAGCTCGCGTCGGCCGGCGTGCCGATCACCAACGCGGAGCGGCAGGCGATCGAGATCCAGCTCGGAGTGCCGCACGCGAGCCTGGTGACCCAGTACGTCGACTACCTGCGGAACATCGCAACCTTGCGATTCGGCACCTCGTACTCGTTCCCGACCCAGACGGTTGCCCAGACCATTGGGAAC
>DASXKI010000330.1:0-14851 GCA_036496945.1 Streptosporangiaceae bacterium
GCGGGCGATCGCGCTAGCGCTCTCGGCGGCAGGGGCGAGCGTCGCGATCGGCTACGGCACGAACGACGCTGCGGCACATCAGCTGGCCGGGCAGATCACCGCGGCCGGCGGTCAGGCGGCCGCACTCAGCGCCGACCTGGCTTATGCCGCCGAGGTCGTCCGCCTGGCTGAGGAGGCCGAGGACACCTTCGGCCCGGTCGACGTGCTGGTGAGCAACGCCGGGATGGGCCGGCGTCAGCCGCTGGAGAGCATCGCCATCGAGGATTTCGACGAGACGATCGGGGTCAATCTGCGAGCGCCCTTCCTGCTGGCGCAGCGGCTCGTGCCGGGCATGGCTAAGCGCGGGTTCGGCCGGGTCCTGTTCATGTCGTCGGTCGCCGCCTTCACCGGCGGCATCGTCGGACCGCACTACGCTGCATCCAAGGCCGGGCTGCACGGGCTCACGCACTCACTCGCCGCCCGGTTCGCCCGTTCGGGAGTCACGGTCAACGCGATCGCACCGGCCCTGATCACTGACACCGGCATGCTCCCAGGCGAGGAATCCGAGCTGCGCCGGCGCGTTCCGGTCGGGCGGCTCGGACGCCCGGCCGAGGTCGCGGACCTCGCCCTGGCCGTCCTGCGGAACCCGTACCTGACCAGCCAGGTCATCTCTCTCGATGGCGGCATCTACCCGCATTGAAACTGCGTGCTCGCACCTGTACGACACGGATTAGTAAGTCCTGAATCTTTTGCAGTCGGCAAACCTTCTTAAAGGATTCCGGTTGCCGCCCATCTTTGCCCCCTTCTTCGGGAAGACCTCCACCCGCACGCAGGCGGGAGCGAAGCGGCTATGGCCGTATCCGGGGGAGCTACATGTCGTCAGGCAGAGCGGTTCAGCTGAGCCCGGCGGCGTGGGCCCGCCGAGCCGTCGCCGTCTGCATGGGCAAGGCCGCGCGCACCGGAGTCCGCCGCATCGGCCTGGCAAGGAGCGCCGCGATCGCGGGGACGGTGACTCTCGCCATCGACCCCGGCGCGCTAGCCGGCCTGATGGGCGAGCTCGGGCGCGGCTGCGTCCTGGTCACTGGCTCCACCGGCAAGGGCACCACGTGCCAGCTGCTGGCCCAGGTCATGCGCGCCGCGGGGCTTTGCCCGGTGCTCAATACCGAAGGCTCGATAAAGCGATCGGCGCTGACCACCGCCATGGTCGTGCATGCCGCGCCGAGCGGGCACATGCGCAGCGAGCCGCAGCCGATCGGGCTGATAGAGACGGACGAGGGTTCGCTCGCCGAGATCATCCGGTACGTGGCCGAGCCGACAGCGATGGTGTGCACGAACCTCGTCCGCGACCGTCGTGATCGCGATGTCGAGCCGGCCGACGCGACGGCGCTGCTGGAGCGCGCCATGCGCAGCCTGCCGCCCAGCACCACGCTGATCCTGAACGCCGATGACCCCAGGGTGGCGGACCTCGCGCCCGACCTGCCGAATCCGCGGCTGTACTTTGGCATCTCTGACCCAGCCCTCGGCCGGGTCCGCGCCGATCCGACGTCCGGCTTTCCCCGGTGTCCGCGCTGCGACGGCGAGCTGTCGTACGCCTGCGTCTACTACGCCCACCTGGGCCACTGGGCTTGCGGCGCCTGCGGTCTCAGCCGCCCGCAGCCCGATGTCAGCGTCACGAAAATCGACCTCGTCGGGCCGTCGTCGATCCGCCTTGAGGTCGCGACGGCAACCGCCGACCGGGTGTTCGAGATCCCGCTGCCTGGCATGTACCACGTCTACAACGCGGTGGCGGCCATAGCTGCTGCGACGCAGAGCGGGCTGCCTGACTGGTCGCTGGGTGCCATCGAGCAGGTAGCTGGCAGTGCCGGACGGATGGAATGCATCCCGGTGAGCGGGCATGAGGTGTACCTGGCCCGCGCGACGAACGCGATTGGCTACACCGAGATCCTGCGCGCCGTCCTCGGCGACGGCGAGCCCAGGCGAATGCTGCTCGGCCTGGACGACATGCCGGGCAAGCAGCCCGACACGTCCTGGATCTGGGATGTCGACTTCGGCTCCCTCGCCGGCCTGGTGCCCGGCCCGGTCGTGTCCGGCAACCGGGCAGCCGACCTCGCGGTGCGCCTGAAGTACGCCGGCTGGCTCGGCGACGGCCAGGACCAGGGCCAGTCGGCCGGCGCGACCATCGAGCCGGATCCGGTGCGCGCCTTCCAGGCGGCGATAGCCGCGACCCCGTCCGGCCAGCCGCTGTGGATCGTGTCGACGTCGACCGGGCTCTGGCAGATACGCCGCTGGCTCCGGCAGCACGGCTACGTCCACGACCACGGGCGCGAGCAGCGCAGCCACACTCGGTCTCGCCGTGCTCCGGCAGCAGCGGTCACGGCACCAGCGCGGCAGGGCGGGCGACCGGGGCCGAAGCCCTCCGCGCCGCCGCTGTCCGGTCGCCGGCCGAAGGGCCCAAGCCGGCGAGGCCGGCACAGGCGACGCCAGCGCGGCCAGAGCGGAGCAGCCCGGTGACGGAAATGAAGATCACCGTCGGCCACTTGTACCCCGGCCTGATGTCGACCTTCGGTGATCGGGGGAACGTCGAGACCATCGTCCGTCGTTGCCGCTGGCGTAACATCGCAGTGGCAGTGACCGAGCTGCGGCAGGGTGACAAGGTCGTGCCGGGCGAGGTCGACATCATCATGATTGGTGGCGGCAGCGCGTCCCAGCAGCGACTGATCGCGGAGGACCTCTACAAGGTCAAGGGCAGCGGCATCCGAGATTCGGTCGCCGCGGGCGCGGCCGCGCTTGCGGTCGGCGGCGGCTTCGAGCTATGCGGCCGCTTCTGCCAGCCGGAGAAGGGGGCCGAGCTGCGCGGCATCGAGCTGTTCGACTCCTGGACTATCAGGCAGTCCACAACCCGGCCGGGCACAACACAGCCGGGCACAACCTCGCAGGGCGCCTCACCGCAGGGCGCCTCACCGCAGGGCAGCGATCCGGATGACCACGAGGACACTCATCCTGAGGCGTCCGCCGAACGCTTCATCGGCGACCTGGTCGTTCGCTGGGATGGCGGCCTGCTCGTGGGCGTGGAGAATCACAGCGGGGCTACCTACCTCGGCCCGGCCGCGCGGCCGCTCGGCCAGGTGCTCGCCGGGCACGGCAACAATGGCGACGGCAGCGAGGGCGTCGTCCTCGGCGGCGCGGTCGGGACCAATCTTGGCGGCCCATGCCTGCCGACGAACCCTGCGCTGGCTGACTTCCTCGTCGGCGCGGCACTCCGTCATCGCTACGGCATCGCAGAGCTGACGCCACTCGCCGACGACCTAGAGCTGGCGGCGCGCGACGCCGCCGTCCAGCGCACACGCCCGGCTGCCCGCAGTCACCGGCCGGCCGGGACGCTGTGACGACAGAGCCCCCAGCCGTCGCTGCCACAACCACGACGCAGCCGTCTCGCCGCCCGAGCGTCGCCAGATCCAGCGGCGTCATGGCGATCGGGACCATCGCCTCGCGGGCGACTGGGTTCGTCCGCACGGCAATCCTGCTGTACGCCATCGGCACCCAGGACCTCGGGAACGCCTACAACGTCGCCAATAGTGTCCCCAACGCGGTCTACGACCTCGCTCTCGGCGGCATCCTCACCAGTGTCGTCGTCCCGTTGCTGGTCAAGTCCGCCAGGACCGACGCCGACCGCGGTGAAGCCTACGACCAGCGGATATTCACGCTGGGCGTGCTGGCGCTCGGCAGCATCACCGTGATCGCGACGGCCGCCGCCGTGCCGATCACCGCTATCTACGGGCACGGCATGGCCAGCGCCCCCACCTATCACCTGACATTGATCTTCACCTATTTCTTCCTGCCGCAGATCTTCTTCTATGGCGTCAGCTCGCTGGCCGGCGCGATCCTCAACGCCCGCGGCAGCTTCGCCGCGCCCATGTGGACGCCCATCGTCAACAACCTCGTTGTCAGCCTCGTCGGCGTCGCGCTGATCCTGGCGGCCGGCACGCACCTCACGCCGGCGACAATCTCCACCCGAGAGGTTCAGCTGCTGGGCATCGGGACCACGATCGGCATCGTCCTGCAGACGGCCGCGATGTGGCCGTCGTTGCGCAAAGTCGGGTTCCGGTGGCGGCCGCGGTTTGACTTCAGGCGGGCCGAAGTCGCCGAGGTCGGCCGCATGGGCGGCTGGATGTTCTGCTACGTCGTCCTCACGCAGCTGTCGTTCCTGGTGACCACCATCGTGGCCAACGCGGCCGGCGCCCAGGTCTGCAAGACCTGCGCGGGCGCGGGCTACGCCGCCTTCAGCACCGCGTGGCAGCTGTTCCAGCTCCCCTACGCGATCGTCGGCGTCTCGGTGATCACCGCGATGCTGCCGCGGATGAGCGAGCACGCGGCAGCCGGCTCACACAGGCTGCTCACCAGGGACTTCTCCGCCGCTACCCGGCTGTCGTCGGTCATCATCGTCCCGGCAGCGATGATCCTGGCAGTGCTCGGGCCGCCGCTGGCCGCGGGCATCTTCGGGCACGGCAGTACCTCCACGGCATCGGCCCGGTACCTCGGCGTCGTCTTCGGCGTCTTCTGCCTCGGCCTGCTGCCGTACACACTGTTCAACCTGCTGCTGCGCGCCTTCTACGCCACGCACGACAGCAGGACGCCCGCGCTGCTCTGCGTGGTCTCCGTAGCGGTCCGGATCGCGTGCAGCTTCCTGGCCCTCGCCTTCCTGCCGCCGGCGGACGTAGTCGCCGGTCTCGGCGTCGGATTCGGGATCTCGAGCGTGGTCATGACCGTCATGCTGTGGCGGGTGCTCGGAAGGCGCGTCGGCGGCCTCGACACCCGCCGGATCACCGCCACCCTGGTGCGGTTGCATATCGCGGCTATTCCCGGCACGGCATTCGCCGTTGCCGTCTCGGTGGTGATCGCCTGGGCCGCCCCCGGCGGGACCATCACGGCGCTCGCGATCGTGGCCGTCGGCGGTCTCGGCGGGCTCCTGCTGTACCTGCTGGCGGCGCGGATCCTGCGGATCGAGGAGGTCGGCCAGCTGACGAGGTCACTGCGGACCCGCCTGCGATTTAACTGAGCAGCGGCCCGTAATTACGCGGCCTATTGGGCTGCGCTGGCGTACCTGAATTCAGCGCGTGCACTTTACTGACGCTTAGTAATGACTCCGCGCTGCCTTTAGTTATTGCCGGGTATCACCTAGCCGGACGGAATCGAGGGCAGTCCGGATAGGAAAAGCACAGTGAATTCTCCGCGCCGCGGTCCGGCAGCGAGCGTGCTCGCCGCGCTGGCAGCCTTGGCCATCACCGCCGGTTTCATCGTCGCGGCGATCGCCCTGCCCCTAGCCGGGATGGCCGGGACAGCGGTCCGCGACGCCGCCGAGACGTTCAACGACCTCTCCGTGCCCGCCCTGGCCGCACTGCCCTCGCGATCGGCCATCCTCGACGCTCGCGGCGGCCTGATGGCGTACTACTACCCGAATCACATCTACCGCGTTCCGGTGAGCTACAGCCATATCGCGCCCGCTATGCGCGAGGCGATCGTGGCGATCGAGGACTCGCGCTACTACCAGCATGGCGCGCTCGACATCCGCGGCACGCTGCGCGCCATCACGGCAGACCTGTCGGGCGGCCAGGTTCAGGGCGGCTCGACGCTGGCACAGCAGTACGTGAAGAATGCCCTGCTGCTGACGGCCGCCGACAGCGCGGAGCAGCATGCCGCGGTCGCCGACAGTGCGGCGCGCAAGATTCGCGAGCTGCGCATTGCCGTCAGCGTCGAGCACGAGCTGACACCGGACCAGCTGCTGGCTGCGTACCTGAACGTCGGGTACTTCGAGAATGAGACCTACGGCGTCGAGGTCGCGGCCGAGCGCTATTTCGGCACCACGGCCGCCAGCCTGAGCCTGCCCCAGTCCGCCCTGCTGGCCGGTCTGGTGCAGAATCCGGCCAAGTTCAACCCGCTGGTCCACCCGGCCGCTGCCACTGCCAGACGGAACGTGGTCCTTGCCCGGATGGCGCAGTTGCATTACATCAGCGGGGCCACCGCCGCGGCGGCGGCGAAGGCGCCGCTGGGGGTTCATTTTTCCGCGCAGTCGCTCAAGGAAGGCTGCCTGAGCATCTCGGCGTCCACCGCGGCCTGGTTCTGCGACTACGTGCTGGCCGAGTTGCGGACCAACACCGCCTACCGCACGGCCTGGCAGCAGATGAACACCATCGGCGGCCTGGAGATCTACACGTCCATGAACCCGCAGGACCAGCGCGCCGCGCAGGACGCCGTCAACTTCATGCTGCCGGCCCCCCCGTCGGGATACAACCCCGGCAAGAACGCCGCGGCCGAGGTGCTAATCCAGCCCGGCACCGGCTACGTCCAGGCCATCGCGGTCGACCGGCGGTACGGCACCGGGCCGGGCGAGGACAGCATCGACTACGCGGCCGACACCAGACAAGATGGCGGCATCGGCGTGCAGACCGGATCGTCGTCGAAGCTATTCACGCTCATAACGGCCCTCAAGCGCAATTACCCGTTCGGCTTCCACCTGTCGGTGTCCTCGCCGAGCAATATCAAGCCGTACTTTAATTGCAAGGGTCGCTATGCGGGCTCGTTCCCGGTTTCTAATGCAGAAGGTGCCGGCAAGGGCACGTATTCGCTCTACACCGGCACGACGCAATCCATCAATGTGTTTTTCGCCGAACTCGAGCAGCGCGTCGGCCTGTGCAATGTGGTGAAGACAGCGGCAAGCATGGGCGTGCACCGCGCCAACGGCGGATCCCTGCTGGCGGCCGTGGGCAAGCCTGGCAAGGCCGGCTATCAGGTGCCAGCGGACGATGTGCCGTCGTTCACGCTCGGCTCGGTCGACGTCTCGCCGATGACGATGGCGGCCGCGTACGCCACCGTCGCGGCCGGCGGCGTCTACTGCCGGCCCGTCGCGATCGAAAAGATCACCGCAGGCAGCAGCCAGCTACCCGTTGAGTCGGCCCGCTGCCACCCGGTGTTCTCGCCGGCCGTGGCGGCCGCCGCCACCTACATTCTGCGCGGTGTGCTGACGTCCGGTACCGCCAGGGGCGACGGCGTCGTCCGGTCCGGGGTCTACGTACCTCAGGCCGGCAAGACTGGCACGGCGAATAACTTCGAGTTCGCCGCGTTCGGCGGCTATACGCCCACGCTCGCCGGCTACGTGTCGATGTTCAACCCAGCCGGGCCGGTCGCCCACCCGATGATTCGCTCCGCCTCGTGCTATCGCTCAGCGCGCGGCGGCGAGGACTGCCCCGGCTCCGTCTTCGGCGCCAACGCCGGGCAGATCTGGCAGCTGACCTTCGAGTCAGCCGATCTTGGCCGCCCCGTCGGGTCGTTCCGGGCCGTGCCGCGCTCCAGCGAGTATTTCCGGGCGGGAACGGGGCAGCAAACGCCAGTCAACAGCAAGCACCGCTAGCGGAGCCTCGTCACAGCGCCTGGTGACCCGGTGGCGTAGCGTCCTCGCCGAGGGCGACACGCCTGGCCGGTAGCGAGTAATACGTTCGACGTGGCCGCCGGGTGGCTGGCAGCATTGCCCTGCCGTGGACTCGTTGCGGATTCGCCAGCTTGCCCGCAGGATGGCGCCAGACCTGGGGCCGCTGCGGCGATCCCGCCAGTTCCGCAGGCTGTACGCGGGGCAGAGCGCCAGCTTCGCAGGCAGCATGATCACGTTCGTAGCACTGCCGTATCAGGTCTACCAGCTCACCCACTCCTCGCTGCTCGTCGGCCTGCTCGGCATGACTGAGCTGGCACCGCTGGTGCTGGCCGGGCTGGCTGGCGGCCTGCTGGCCGATGGGGTGGACAGGCGGCGGCTGATCATCTCCACGGAGTGCGCTGGGCTGGTCGTCGCGATCGCGCTGGCTGTTGACGCTGCTAGCTGGCACCGTGCCTGGCTGCTGTTCGTGCTTGCCGCGATGAGCGCCGGGCTCGCCGGCTTGCAGCGCCCGGCGCTCGATGCGCTAGTCCCGGTTCTGGTGGCCAGTGCTGACTTGCCGGCTGCGGCCGCGCTCGCTGGCCTGCTCGGCAGCGGGGCCCAGATCGCCGGTCCGCTACTCGGCGGCGGCCTGATCACGGCGGCCGGGCTACCGGTCGCCTATGCGGCGGATGCGGCCAGTTGCCTGGTCGCGCTGATCGCATTCGCCAGGCTGACCAAGGTCCCGCCCACCGACGACCAGGTCCGGCCTAGCCTGCGCAGCCTGCGCGAGGGCCTGAGCTATGCCCGTAGCCGGCCCGAGCTGCTCGGAAGCTACCTGATCGACATGTCGGCCATGTTCTTTGGCGCGCCGTACGCGCTGTTCCCGGCCTACGCCGCTGGGATAGGCGGCCCGGCCGTGCTCGGCATGCTGTACGCGGCGCCGGCTGTCGGCGCGGCCGTGGTGAACCTCAGCGCCGGCTGGACCAGACAGGTACACCGGCATGGCCGCGCGATCGTGCTGGCCGCCTGCGGCTGGGGCGCCGCCATTACGGCGTTCGGGCTGGCGCCCGGCCTGTGGTGGGCTCTCGCCGCCCTGGGCGCGGCCGGAGCGGCGGACATGGTCAGCGGGATCTTCCGGATGACCATGTGGAACCAGACGATTCCGGCCCGCCTGCGCGGCAGGCTGGCCGGCCTGGAGATGATCAGCTACACGACGGGGCAGCCGCTAGGCAACGTGGAGTCCGGCCTGGTGGCCTCGCTCACTGGCTCGGTCAGGTTCGCCATCGTGTCCGGCGGAATCTCGTGCATCGCCGGCGCGGCCGTGGTGGTGGCCGTCCTGCCGATGCTGTGGCGCTATGACGCGCACCGCGACAGAGACCAGCGCGGCGGGCTGACCGAGGCCGCCTCGCCAGATAGCGAGCCGGACACGCTGATCGCCTGATGCACCGCGCCGGCGGCTCGTTGCTGGCGGCGCGCTAGTCACCGGCTGCATCGAACTCGGCTCTCAGGCCGAGCAGCGCAGAGACGTCCGAGCCGGCCGGCAGCCATCGCGCATCATCGTGGTGTAGCGGCCCGGATCGCTGGAAGCCTGCGCTAGGAACAGCAAACGGCGGCGCCCCTGCACGACCTCGGCGATTACCTCGAGAGCATGCGCAAGGAAGGCGCGCCCAGGCGCCGTCGAATTGGACAGCAGCAGCAACTCTGCCAAGGACCGACTGCTCCAGCCGCTACCTGGTCTTCGAGACCTGACCGGTCAGGCGCGCTGGCCCTCGTCGGCCAGCTCCGGGGCGCGCTGGGCGACGATCTCGGTGATCCGCCGCGCGAGGTGCTGTGGAGTGAGTCCCTGCGTCTCCAGCACCTGCGCTCGCTCGCCGTGCTCGAGGAAGCTCTGCTCCAGCCCGAATGTACGGACCGGAGTGTCGATGTCGCTGTCGCGCAGCAGCCTGGCCACGGCGTCGCCGAAGCCGCCGACGCGGCCGTTGTCTTCGACCGTGACGACCAGGCCGTGCTGGCGAGCGGCCGCCAGCAGCGCCGTGTCGAGCGGCTTGACCCAGCGGGGATCGACGACCGTGACGCCGATGCCGTGATCCGCGAGCCGGTCAGCCGCCTCAGCGCAGACGCCCGCCATCGGTCCAGCACCGAGTAGCAGCACATCGCGGCGCGACGGGTCGGCTGGCGTCCGCAGCACGTCCATGGTGCCGAGCTTGCCGACGGCTGCGACATCGGCGAGGGCGAGCCGACCCGGGAAGCGCATCGCGGTCGGCCCGTCGTCGATCGCCACCGCTTCCCGCAGGAGCTCGGCCACCCTGGTGCCATCCCGCGGCACGGCGATCCGCAGGCCGGGGACGAGCTGAAGGATTGAGCCGTCCCACATGCCGTGGTGGCTCGCGCCGTCTGGCCCGGTCACGCCAGCCCGGTCAAGCACGAAGGTCACGGGCAACCGGTGCAGGGCCACGTCCATCAGGACCTGGTCAAAGGCGCGGTTCAGGAACGTAGCGTAGATCGCGGCGACCGGATGCATTCCACCGAGCGCCAGGCCAGCCGCGCTGGTGACGGCGTGCTGCTCGGCGATCCCGACGTCGAAGACCCGGTCGGGAAAGGCAGCCGCGAATTTCGCCAGGCCAGTCGGATGCAGCATCGCGGCGGTGATGGCCACGACATCCGGGCGCTCGGCGCCGATCGCGGCCAGCTCGTCGCCGAAGATCTGAGTCCATGGTCGGCTAGCAGGCGTCGCCACGGTCAGCGCGGCCGCCGGCTTCGCTGACTTCGCGGGCGAGACCTGATGCAGGCAGTCCTCGTCGTTCTCCTCGGCGAGGGGATAGCCGAAGCCCTTGCGGGTGATGACGTGCACGAGCACTGGGCCACCGAAATCCCGCGCGCGACGTAGGGCGTGCTCGACGATCTGCTCGTCGTGCCCGTCGACCGGCCCGAGGTATTTCAGGCCGAGGTCCTCAAAGAGCACCTGCGGCTGAAGCACGTCCTTCAGGCCCTTCTTGATCCCGTGCAGCGTCTCGAACAGCGGCGCGCCGACGAGGGGCGTGTGCGAGAGCGAGGTCTTGATGTAGTCGAGCACTTGCTCGTAACGCTGGGATACCCGGACAGACGCCAGGTGATCGGCCAGGCCGCCGATCGTCGGCTGGTAGGAGCGGCCGTTGTCGTTGACGACGATGACCAGCCGGCGGTCCTTGGCCGCGGCGATGTTGTTCAGTGCCTCCCAGGACATGCCGCCGGTCAGAGCACCGTCCCCGATGACCGCGATCACGCTGCGGTGCGACTCCCCGCGGAGCTGGTAGGCCTTCGCGAGCCCGTCGGCGTACGAGAGGCTGGTGGAGGCGTGCGAGTTCTCGATCACGTCGTGCTCGGACTCGGACTGGTTCGGGTAGCCGGTGATGCCGCCTCGCTGCCGCAGCGTGCCGAAGGCCGGATACCGCCCGGTGAGCAGCTTATGCACGTAGGACTGGTGGCCAGTGTCGAAGAGGATCCGGTCCACCGGCGAATCGAAGACGCGGTGCAAGGCGATCGTCAGCTCGACGACGCCCAGGTTCGGCCCGAGGTGACCGCCATTCTTGGAGACGATCTTGATCAGGGTGTCGCGGATCTCCGCAGCCAGCTGGGGCAGTTCTTCAGCGGTCAGGTCCCTGACATCCCGCGGGCTGCGGATGTGCGCCAGCAAGCTCACTTAAACCTGCTCCTCGTGTCATCGCCGCGGCCAGGTGCCATCGTGCGCTGCTCGCACTGTCAGCACCCAGGCTCTGCGTCTGCCGGACGTACTGCGGGACGATACACCTCGAGTGTATTTCGCTGGCTCCGGCCGCCGCACGGTACCTCGCCGCCTAGGGCGCCGCCATCCTAATCGGCCTGCACGGCGCCGGAGCCGCCGATCGTCCTGCCCGGCCGTGGCCGGCACCTACAGTATGTCCCATGACTGGTGAAGTATCCCCCGTCAGCCGCTCGAGCGAGTCCAGGACTCAGGGCGAGCTCACGACGCACGGCGAGCTCAGGGCGTCGCATATGGATCGGGACAGGGTCGTCGAACTGCTCCGGGTGGCGGCAGGTGACGGTCGGCTGACATCAGAGGAGCTAGACGAGCGCCTGGAAGCGGCCCTGACCGCCAGGACCTACAGCGAGCTGGCGGTGCTGACCACCGACCTGCCCGCCACCACCGGTCATCCGGCTAGCCCGGCGGTACCCGAAGCCAAGGAACTCGTCCGGATTGACTGCGGCGCCGGCACCGCTACCCGAGACGGCCGGTGGGTCGTGCCGCAGCGGATGGAGGTACGGGTGGCGTCCGGGAGCGTCAGGCTGGACCTGACGAAGGCCATCATCACCAGCCCCCTGCTCACCCTCGATGCCGATGTCCGCAGTGGCAGCGTCGTGATCGTCACTAGGCCGGGCATCGAAGTGGACACCGATGACGTGGCGGTTCGCAGCGGCGCCGTCCGCGTCCGGACGCCTCGCGGACCGCAGGTGCCGGTGATCCTGCGGGTGCAGGTGTCGGGCAAGGTGACGAGCGGCGCCTTGCAGGCCCGCCCGCCCCGGCGCGGATTTGTGCAGTGGCTGCTGCGCCGCCCTGTCATCTACAGCTAGCGCGGCCAGCCACAGCTACGCGGTCGAAGGGACGGTTCGTGCCCGGCCGGCCAGCCAGCCCGTGATCAGCTGCACCGCCGTCACGGCGAGTAGCACCAGCCCGGGCACGGTCCAGCCGCCAGACGCATCATGCAGGAATCCGATGGTCAGCGGCCCAGCGCTGGCGATCAGGTAGCCGACACCCTGGGCGAACGCGGACAGCGAGGCCGCCGTCACTGGGTCAGGCGCGCGCGCCATGGTGTAGAAGATCCCGAGGCCGAGCGTGGCGCCCTGGCCGAGGCCGAGCAGGAAAATAAATCCGGCCGCGAGTACAGCGGGCCCGAACACCGCGCCGACCAGTCCGGTGGCCGTCGCCAGCATCGACCACGCCGTCAGTCGCCGCTGGTCGGCAGCCCGCTGGGCCAGCACGGGGATCAACAGGGCTGTCACGGCGTTGCCGAGGTTCATCAGCGCGAGCAGGTCGCCCGCGTGCGCCGCGGTGACCCCTCGATCCCGGAACATCGTCGGGAACCAGGACAGCGTGGCGTAGTAGGACAGGCTTTGCAGACCCATGAACAACGTGACCTGCCAGGCCAGCGCGCTGCGGCCCATCGCGAGCGCGCCACGGCGGCGCCCCGGACCTGCTGGCAGCGTCCGGAATCGCAATTGCGGCACCCAGACCAGCGCCGCGACCAGGGCCGGGCCGGCCCACAGCGCCAGCGTGATCCGGACTGCCGCGCTATCTGCGGTCGCCACGCCACCGTGCGCAGACCCGGCGGCGGCGTTGAAGACCGGGATCGCCAGCACCGAGGCGACGATCGCGCCCGCCGCGAGCATCAGCAGGTACAGCCCGATCAGCAGTCCGGCTCGCTCGGGCATCCGGCGCTTGACCAGGCTCGGCAGCAGCACGTTCATCAGCGCGATGGCGGCACCTGCCACCACGGTGCCGGGGAACAGCAGCGCCGTCGGGCTGAACCCGCGCAGCAGCAGGCCGACGGCTAGCAGCACCAAGGCGGCTCCGAGCACGCGCTCCTCGCCGAACCTGCGGCTCAGCGGCGCCGCAGTGCCGGAGAAGACGCCGAAGCACAGCACCGGGATCGCCGCCAGCAACGCAAGGCTCGAGGCCGAGACATGGAGTGCTGACTCCAGTTCGGGGAAGACCGGGGGCAGGCTCGTGATCGCCGCCCGAAGGTTGAAGGCGAGCACCAGGATCCCGAGCACCAGCAGCGCCCCGCCGCGGGCCGGGGTGAGGAGCCGATCCGGGGCCGTCACGTCCCTCATCCTCACCCGTAGTCCTCCCGATCGTCGCCGCAGCCCAGGTCTGTATAGCCGGCCGCCGGCCGACGCGCGGAAGGCCGGACCGGGCCCAGGCTGTCGGCGTCGCCTGGTACGAAGGACTCATGACAGGCGAGGTATTCCCAGACGAGCCGCTGCGGGCGGAGGCCGAGGGATATCTGCGCGCCCTGGCAGGTCCTTCGGCGCGCCTGCGCGACGACCAGTGGACCGCCGTCCGGGCGCTCGTCGCTGACCAGGTCCGCGCGCTGGTCGTCCAGCGGACCGGCTGGGGCAAGTCGGCTGTGTACTTCACCGCGACCGCGCTGCTGCGCGCTCGCGGTGCCGGGCCGTCAGTGATCGTCTCGCCGCTGCTGGCCCTCATGCGCAACCAGATCGACGCCGCGCGCAGGGCGGGCATCCAGGCCCGGACCGTCAACTCGGCCAATATCGCCGAGTGGGACGAGGTGTACGCCGAGGTCGAGGCCGGGAAGGTCGACGTGCTGCTCGTCAGCCCGGAGCGGCTCAACAACCCTGGCTTCCGCGATCAGGTGCTGCCGAAGCTGATGACCTCGGCCGGCCTGCTGGTCGTTGACGAGGCGCATTGCATTTCTGACTGGGGCCACGACTTCCGGCCCGATTACCGCAGGCTGCGTACGCTGCTGGCCGACCTGCCGCCCGGCGTGCCAGTGCTCGCGACGACAGCCACCGCCAACGCGCGCGTCACCCGCGATGTCGCTGAGCAGCTGGGGGCAGGCGCCGACAGCGAGGCCCTGGTCCTGCGCGGGCCGCTCGACCGCGACAGCCTGCATCTCGCCGTCGTCTCGCTGCCAGCCGCGGCGCAGCGGCTCGGCTGGCTTGCGGCGCACCTCCGCGAGCTGCCAGGTGCCGGGATCATCTACACGCTGACGGTCGCCGCCGCGCAGGAGACCGCGGCCTTCCTGCGCGAGCAAGGCCATCAGGTGCTGCCGTACACAGGCAAGGATGCGCCGGCTGACCGGCAGGCCGCCGAGGACGCCCTGCTGGCCAACGAGCTGAAGGCCCTCGTGGCGACCAGCGCGCTCGGCATGGGATTCGACAAGCCCGATCTCGGGTTCGTCGTTCATCTCGGTGCGCCACAGTCGCCGATCGCGTACTACCAGCAGATCGGGCGAGCCGGCCGCGGCGTCGACCACGCCGACGTGATCCTCCTTCCCGGCCGCGAGGACGCCGACATCTGGGCTTACTTCGGCTCGCTCGCGTTCCCGGCCGAGGCGATCGTGCGGCGCACACTGGCGGCGCTGGCCGACGCCGGCCGCCCGCTGTCGACGGCCGCGCTGGAGACCAGGGTCGACCTTTCCCGCAGCAGGCTGGAAATGATGCTGAAGGTCCTGGACGTTGACGGCGCGGTCAAGCGGGTCGCCGGCGGCTGGGAAGCGACGGGACAGAGCTGGAACTACGACGCCGACCGCTACGCCCGCGTGGCTGCCGAGCGCGCCCGCGAGCAGCAGGCCATGCTCGGCTACATCGCCACCGGCAGCTGCCGGATGGACTACCTGCGCCGCGAGCTGGACGACCCGGCAGCGGCACCGTGCGGACGGTGCGACAACTGCACGGGGCGACGCTGGGCCGACGAGGTGCCGGCCGCGGCTG
>DASXKI010000331.1:0-7564 GCA_036496945.1 Streptosporangiaceae bacterium
GCTGGACCTTGACAGCCCGCCTGCTTTCCTCGTCCCGCCCGTGCTGCCACCACCGCTGCTGCCACCAGCGCGACGATAGCCGGGCGGGCGCGTGCGGCGCGAGCAACGGCCGCCAGCCCCTCGGCAGAGGCTGGCGGCCGCTGCTGTTGCCGCTGTCGGTGCTTACTCGTTGCCGAACGCCTGGATCTCGGCGAGCTCGACGTCGGACAGCTGGCGCGGCGTGTCGCCCTTGGCGACCTTGGCCTGCTGTACGTGCTGGCGAATCCCGTCGACGACCTCGGGGTTGGCCAGCGTCGTGACGTCGCCGACGTCGGCGAAATTGGACACCGACGCGATCACCCGGCGCATGATCTTGCCGGACCTCGTCTTCGGCATGTCCGGCACGATCCACACGTTCTTGGGCCGGGCGATCTTGCCGATCTCGGTCTCGATGGCGACAACGACCTTTGCCTCCATCCCGTCTGCCTCGACGCCGGGCTTGAGGGAGACGTACATCTCCACCATCCGGCCGCGGATGTCGTCGATGACCGGGACCGCCGCGGCCTCCGCGACCTCAGGCACGGTCAGCGCCGCGGACTCTAGCTCCTTGGTGCCGAGGCGGTGACCGGCGACGTTAATGACGTCGTCGATCCGGCCCAGGATGCGGAAGTAGCCGTCCGCGGCCTGGACGGCTCCGTCGCCGGCGAAGTACGGCCAGTCATGCCAGTCCTTGCTGTCGGGGTCGGCGTTGTACTTGCGGTAGTAGACGTCCAGGAACCGCTCCGGCTGCCCCCAGATCGTCTGCATGATGCCGGGCCAGGGGTTGCGGATGCAGATGTTGCCCGCCTTCCCGCTGCCGGCCGCGACTTCGTTGCGGTCCTCGTCGTAGATGACCGGGTAGACGCCGAGCACGCCAGGGCCGCAGCTGCCGGGCTTCATCGGCTGCAGGCCGGGCAGCGTGCTGCCGAGGAATCCGCCGGTCTCGGTCTGCCACCACGTGTCGACGATGGCAGCCTCGCCCTTGCCGACGAAGTTGTAGTACCAGCGCCAGACTTCGGGCTCGATCGGCTCGCCGACCGTGGTCATGTGCTTGAAGTGGTAGTTGTACTTGAAGGGCTCATCCGGCCCGACCTTGCGCAGCATCCGGATCGACGTCGGCGAGGTGTGGAAGATGTTCACGCCGAGCTTCTCCGCGATCCGCCACGGACGCCCGCCGTCGGGATAGTTGGGCACGCCCTCGTAGAGCACTGTGGTCGTGCCGAGTGCCAGGGGCCCGTAGACGATGTAGGAATGGCCGGTGATCCAGCCGATGTCCGCCAGGCACCAGTACACGTCGTCGGGGTGGATGTCCTGGTAGTACTTCGATGTCCCGGTCACGTAGGCCATGTAGCCGCCAGTGCTGTGCTGCGCGCCCTTCGGCCTGCCGGTCGTGCCGCTCGTGTACATCAGGAACAGGGGCGCCTCAGCCGGCAGCGAGACGGGGGCGATTTCCTGGCCCGCGTACTTGGCGATGACGTCGTTGACGAAGAAGTCACGGCCGTCGACCATGGGCGTCCTGGAGGCGTACTCGCCGGCGTGGCGGCGCCAGATCAGCACCTTGTCGACGTCCTGCCCCTGGCGCGCCGCTTCGGCGACGGCCTCGTCCGCCTTCACCTTGTGGTCGGCCAGAGAGCCGGCTCGGTAATAACCATCCATCGTGATGAGGACGCGGCTACCGGAGTCGGCGATACGCGTGCCACACGCATTGCCGGAGAATCCGCCGAACACCTGGGAGTGAATCACGCCAAGGCGGGCGCACGCGAGCATCGTGACGACGGCTTCAGGCACCATCGGCATGTGCAGCGTGACCCGGTCGCCTGTCTTGAGGCCGGCGAAGTCGCTGAGCAGCGCCGCGAACTCGTTCACCCGGCGCAGCAGTTCGCCGTAACTGATGTGCACGGTCTCGTCTTGCTCGAGTTCGGGCACCCAGATGACGGCGGTCTTGTCGGGATTAGCGGCCGCGTGCCGGTCGACGCAGTTGTACGACGCATTCAGCTTGCCGCCGCCGAACCACTTCCAGAACGGTGCGTTGCTCGTGTCGAGCACCGTGTCCCACCGCTTGTCCCAGGTCAGCAGATCTGCGTACTCCGTGAAGCAGTCCGGGAACTTGTCTTCAGTGAAGCGCTCGAATATCGCCGGGTCGTTGGCGTTTGCCTGCGCGACGAACTTCTCCGGCGGGGGGTAATACTCTTCCTCCCGCCAGTGCACGGCGATCTGGGACTCAGAGACCGCCTGCGTCTCCGAACTTTCTGTCATTCCTGTCCTCCAGGCCGAAGGGGGGTCCGCGCGCGGCGTTGCGCGGGCGGTCCGACATGAGTGGGCTCACCGTGGCACCGGTTCTCGCGCGGCACACGGCACGCGCAGGAAAGGGGGCGTGCCATGGGCCGGCACTCAGCCGCTAACCAGCTCGGCATGGGCGCCCTCCCACCGTTGCGGGAAGCTCAATCGTAACGCTGCCGGACAACAGGGAACAGGCCAGTCACGCAGCGGGCCCGCTAGATCGCTAACCGGTCTCAGTCCTGGCACGACAGGTTGACATCGTCGCGATGAACGGTAAGTTGCTGCGCAGTCCAGCACCGGACCAGCAGGTCAGGGAGGTCAGCCGCAATGCTGGCCGCACCGTGACGCGGCCACCGACGTCGGCTCCGTGTAGCCGAGCGGCCAGACCGAGCCCTGGCTGGGCGGGGGGTTGGACCCGGGAGGGGCCTGGGCACTCAGTAGACAACGGAAGGCGAGCCCGTTGCCGACGGGACGCGTTCCGGTCCGAAGAGAGTCCCAGGCCCTTTTCCCAGGAACCGACGGGGGAAGCTAACAACGGGAAAGATCCGGCGGCTATCAGGCGCCGGATCTTTCGAGATAAGCATCTTTCGAGATAAGCACTGCGCTCGCGGCCACACGGCTCGCGGCAGGTCAGGTTGCGTCGGCAGCGATCAGGCGCTCTTGCGATGCCGGGTCGTGTGCCGGGGCTCCGGCGCCTCCTGCGGCTCGCGCTGCCCGCGGATGACGGCTAGCCGCTCGGCCAGGACCTCCTCGAGGTCGGCCATGCTGCGCCGCTCCATGAGCATGTCCCAGTGGCTGCGCGGCGGCTTGATCTTCTTGGGCTCAGGCAGGTCGCCGGTCGCGGTAACCGCCACCGCACCGCATACCCGACATTCCCAGTTAATCGGTATTTCGGCCTCGGCCGAGAACGGCACCGTGAACCGGTGCCCCTTCGGGCAATCGAAAGCCACCTCCTGGCGAGGCGCCAGGTCGGTGTTACGGTCGTTCTCGTAGCTCGTCGCTCCGAGTCGCGTGCCGCGAAGTGCTCGCTCGGCCATGTGTTACTGCCTCCCAGGCGCTCAGCCGTCCTACTGGACCAACGGTGAGTTCCCGTTCAAGATTCCCTGCCAGGGCCTGTTCCAACCGTGCGCGGGGTAGCTGATCTGACGAAAATGGCTGTGCAGCCGGCGATTCTGGCCCGCCGACGATTTTGGCTAGCCAGAAATCCTCGGCTGCCACTGACCCCGCGTGATCAGCAGATCGCGCAGCGTCTTGGTCTGATCGGTCATGATCCCGTCCACGCCGAGGTCGAGCAGCCTGGCCATCACGGCGGCATCGTTGACCGTCCAGGCGTGTACCTGCAGGCCCGCCGCGTGCGCGTGGGCTATGAACCGGCTTGTCGCCATCGAGAACGGAATCTGCGCGCACTGCACGGACCTGGCGGCGAACCGCGCGGCCAGCGTCTTGACCGGCAGCCCGGCCCGGATGGCGCCGATGCCGGCCGGGGTCGTGGCCGAGCAGACGGGCCGTGGCAGGAGCCGGCGGGTGGCGTCCAGCCTGCTGCCCGAGAACGAGGTCAGGCACACGCGGTCCCAGCAGTTAGTCGCGCGCAGCACGTCGACCAGCGGCTCGATGACGGGCTCATCCTTGACATCGATGTTGACCCGGATATCTGGCCACGCCATGATCAAGTCGGCGAGCAGCGGGATGGGCTCGATCCCGCCGATCCGCGCGGCTGCCACCTCCGCGGCCGTCAGGTCCGCAATTCGGCCAGTGCCGTCGGTGACCCGGTCGAGAGTCCGGTCATGGAAGGCCACGACAACGCCGTCGGCTGTCGCATGGGCGTCGGTCTCCAGATAGGCGTAGCCGAGGCCGACCGCGTGCTCGAACGCGCTCCAGGAGTTCTCCGGGAAGTCGCCAGCGCCGCCGCGGTGCGCGAAGGCGAGCGGCCGCGGATGATCAAGGTAGCCGGATGGCACCGCCTCAGTAAATCAAAATCGAAAAAGCCACCTAGCAGGGAACGGGGCCGTTCTAGCCAGCCCCCGCGCTCCATTCGCGGCGGCGCACCTCGGCCATGGCGATAGCGGCGGCGGCCGCCACGTTCAGCGAGCCGACCTTGCCTGGCTGCGGGATGTAGGCGACCAGGTCGGCAGCGGCCAGGAGGGCTGGTGAGCAGCCGTGATCCTCGTTCCCAAGCGCCAGGCAGATGTCGCCTTCGAGCGGTGCCTCGTGCAACGGCACCGCATCGCCCGCCAGTTCGATCGCGATCACCCGGTAGCCTGCGGCGCGTGCCGCCTGGGCCGCGGCGGCGGCAGCCGCCGCGTGCTCGAATGTGAGCAAGCGGTCGGTGCCAAGCGCCGTCTTGCGCGCTGACGCGTGACCAGGGTCGGCGGTGTCGCCGCACAGCCAGACGTGGTCGACGCCGAACGCGGCGGCCGTACGGATGATGGAGCCCACGTTGAACGGCTGCCCGACGCCGTCGAGCAGCAGCCCGAGGCGCGCGTGCGTGCGCCGGCGCCAGCCGCGGTTGAGGCGCTTCACCTCGGTCATGCCGAGCTGCCGGGCCGTCATCGGCGCACCTCCAGCACGCGGTAGCCGGCTCGCGCGGCTACCCGCGCCGCTTGCCAGCCGGCCTCGGCCAGCCAGCGCTGCAGCGAGTCCGAGCCGAGGTTGCGCTGGACGACCAGGTAGGCGGCCGCCCCTGGCGCTAGGCGGCCAAGCCACGTCGTGAGCATCTGGTGCAGCGCGTCCTTCCCGATCCGGATGGGAGGGTTAGACCAGATCAGCTGATAGGTGGTCGGCACCTCAGGGTCATCGGCCAGGCGGCAGCGGACGTTAGCGAGGCCGGCCTCGGCCGCATTCCGCTCGCACAACTCCAGCGCGCGCCGGTTGATGTCGACGGCCCAGACCCGCGCCGCCGGGGCCCGGCTCGCTAGTACGAGCGCCAGCGGCCCGTAACCGGAGCCAAGATCGAGCAGGTCACCGTCGGCAGGGGGCGGCGGCGCCGTCTCCAGCAGCAGCCTGGTGCCAGGGTCGAGCCGGCCTGGGGAGAATACGCCGGAGTCCGTCGCGAGCGTCAGGTGCGTGTCGGGCAGCACGACGTGCACCGTTCCCGGCCGGTGCGCCGCAGCCGGCTGCTCAGCGAAGTACTGGCTGCTCACTGGCGCTGACGCCGTCGCCGGAGAGGGCTGGCGCGATGTAGGTCCGGCTCACCCAGCGCTCGACCACGAACGTCAGCACCGGGATGGTCCCGGCCAGCAGCACAATGATCGTGCCGACACTGGCTACCCGCATCCGGACGAGCCGCGTCATCACGAACGCGACCACGATGTAGATCATGTACAGGACGCCGTGGAGAGCACCGACGACCTCGGCAGGACCAGGGATGTGCGCGAAGTACCGGAGTGGCACGCAGACGAAGCAGAGAATGACCAGCATCGTGCCGGTCACGTAGGCCATCGCGCGGTAGGCGCGCACGGCCAGTCGGAGCACGTCAGGGCGCACTGCCAGCCTCCTCTCGTGTGGTCTGCATGTTCAGTGAGTATTGCTGTTCGGTGTGGTCTGCTTATTCAGGCGGGCCAGGTAGGCATTGTAGGCGGCGAGATCGGGGTCGTCGGCCGCCTCGTCATCGGTCAGCGCGGGGGCGTCGGCGGCCTTAGGGAGGCCGGTACCGGGGAGCGCCAGATCCTCGTCGTCGGCGTGTCCTGCTGCGCCCGATGCCGCTTCGTGCTTGGCGCGGCCGCCTGGGTACCGGGCCTCGTCGATGATCGTCTTGCCCCAGAAAACTAGAACGAAGATCGCGAAGATCGGCCATTCGAACGTGTAGCCCCAGCTCAGCGCGTTCCCCGTCTGGGCCCGGTGGAGCTGCCAGGCGCCGAGCAACGTCATGCCGATCACGCAGACCGCGGTGAACGCATGCCAGGTCAGCCATCTCGGGCTGAGGAGGAAAAGCCACCGCGAGCGCGGCCTGGCGCTGGACATGCTACGAGGGTAGCGCTACTACAGAATGTAGGCGCGTGCCGGACGGCAGGTTACCGCGTGATCCGCCACACCTTGGTCGTGCCGGAGTCTCCTGGCGCAAGCTCGGACCTGCCCTCGCGGGTGTCGACGTGGGTGTAGCCGAGCTTGACGGGCACGCGTTCGCTGGCCCGGTTGAGTCCGTCGTGATGGATTTCCACGTGGTCGATGCCGGGTAGTTCAAGAGCCGCCGCCGTGAGTGCTGCCGACGCGGCGGTGGCGACGCCGCGGCCGGTGCAGGCAGCGTGCACCCAGTAGCCGATCTCGAGGCCGCCCGGCGCGATCCTGGCCATGAGGCCGGCGCTGCCGGCCGGCCTGCCGCTCGCGATGATCAGGTACTGGAACGCCCTCCCCGCGTCCCAGTCGGCCTCGCAGCGCTCGAGGTAGCCCAGTGCGTCGGCCGGTCCGTAGTCGGGCGTCGCCCAGGGCATCCACGGGCGCAGGTGCTCGAGCGACTCGCTGACCAGCCGGAGGCAGAGGTCGGCATCGGTCGCGCGCCAGCGGCGCAACTCGACGAAGTCGTGCGTAAGGTGCTCGGGCGGCTGCTCCATCGGCCGATCATGTAGGCGCACGGCTGCGAGCGCAAACGAGTTTCGCCGCCCCGGCCGACACTGCGTTGCTGACCATAACCAGCGAGTCACCGAGCGTGGCGACAGGCGGCCGGTCATAATCGGACGCATGTCTTTCGCTGATTGGCTCGCCGGCCGCAAGTCGCACGCGGTCCGCCTGCCTGAGCGGATCGAGGAACTGCGCGGCCCGGCCCAGGGCACCATCATGCTGCCGCGGCACTTGTCTCTTCCCGGTCTGCGCGAGTGCGACGTCACCGACGACTCCAGCCGGCGCAGCGTGTACGGCATCGTGCTGACGCAAGGGCAGCGCAACGATGTGGCCAGGTTCCTCAATCCCGAGCTACTGCGGGCAGACTGGCCGCTCATCAGGGACACGCTCGAACCGAAGCTGGTCGGGACGTGTGAACGGCGGTTCGCGCTGGGCGGGCCTAGTGACGGGCCGAGCGGCCCGGCGCCGGAGCCCGCCGAGGCCTAGCCACGCAGCCGCCGCGGCTCAGGAGGCGGCCGCACCGCCAGCCCGGCGGCCGGGAGCGCGGACAGCTGCTCAGCCCGAGGGCAGGCCAGGAAGGGCGGACACAACTGGCGATGATCACAATTCCAGCCCTCCAATCGACAACGCGCCCCGGCGTGTCACCCGCGGCGCCATGATCTTGTGGGCCACGATCGCCCTCGTGGCCCTGCGCCTCGCTGCGACCGCGCAT
>DASXKI010000332.1:0-1933 GCA_036496945.1 Streptosporangiaceae bacterium
GCGATCTCGGGCCGCGACAGATTGGTCGGCAGGTACCGCAGCACCTTGAGCTCGCTATGGCTGAGCCGTTCTGCCTGCCGTGGTACCGGCGAGTCTTCGGGCCGCGGGGATGCGCCGCGCACGATGTCGAGGATGTCGGCGAGCAGCGCGGCGTGCGCCGTGTCGTGCCGTGGCAGCGCTTCGAGCAGCTCCCGGGAACGCGTCATCGCGAACGGCAGCGCCAGCCGCTCGGCCTCGGCCAAAGCCAGGGCCCGCTCGGTCGCCTGGTTCGCGGCGCGCTGATCGTTCAGCTTCCGGTGGGCCAGCCCGGCCAGCAGGTGAGCCTCCACGATCGTGACGTCTCCGATGACCGGCGCTGTGCCGTCCAGCGTCTCCCGCACCGCGGCGAGCGCCGCGGCCGGATCGCCGTCCGCCAGGCAGATCATCGCGCGAGCATTGCCGATCTCGGCCGACCTGGCCCGGTCGTCGTCCAGCGCCGCCAGCGCGGCACCCGCCTTACCGGTCATCCCGAGACGGGCCTGGGTGGCTAGCAGCCAGCCGGTTACCCGGCCGGCCAGGGCGAGGGAACTCACCAGCTGTGCTCCGAAACGTTCGGCGGCCGTGAACTCAGCAAGCGCTTCGTGGTGGCGTCCTCGGGCGGTATGCAGCATCCCGGTCACCAGATGCAGCCGCAACCGGATGCCGGGCCCGACGTCCGCTCGCAAGGCCGACTCGGCGCGCTGCAGCCATCGCTCGCCTTCGTCGAAGTCCCCCCTCCAGATCATCCTTTCAGCAAGGGTGATCATGGCGGGCGCGATCACCGGTTCGGCGCCCCAGCCGTGCCGTTCGGCGAGCGCGATCGCCTCGCGGCAACGTCGCATGGCAGTGCCGGACGAACCGGGCTTCGTCAAGAATCCGAGCTGCGCCAGGCAGCCGACCTCCAGGTACGGGCGGCCGATCTGCCGTGCCAGGACGGCGCCCTCTTCCAGGTGGCGTTCAGCGTCTGGCTGCCGCGGGAACCACGCCTCGACGGTCCCCAGGTTCATCAGCGCGGCTGCTCGCAGTTCGTTGCCGAGCGCGATGTCCTTATCGGACTGCCCGGTCACCGGGCTGGCGAGGAATCCGGCCTGCTCGGTGACGCTGGCCAAGTCGCCGCGCCGCCGCGCCAGCCACAGCCGCACCGATGCGGTTGCCATCCGCAGGCGGCGCTGCCGGTCCGGGGCCGTCGTCTCGGCGTGCGACGTGGCCACCTCCAGATGGGCGGCGGCCTCGTCCAGGTGCCCCCGGACAAGCTCACCGGTCGCGCGGACCAGCGCCAGCTCGGGATCTGTGCGAGCGCCAGGCGGAAAGGCCCGCACCAGCGCCTGGATTGTTTGCGCCTGCCCGTCGAGCGTGAGGCTGAAGCAGTGGTCGGCGAGCAGCCGGGCCGCGCCGGGCCAGTCGCCCGCCGCCTGCGTATGCCTGATGGCGTCGGCAACCTGGCCATGCTCGCTGAGCCATTGCGCGGCACGCCGGTGCAGCACCGGCACCTGATCGGGCAGCGTCCGGCGCAACTGCAGCCGCAGCAGATCCGAGAACAGGCGATGGTAGCGGAACCAGGTCCGCTCGGCGTCCAGCGAGACCACAAACGCGTTCGACTCTTCCAGGTGCAGCAGCATCCGTTCCGACCCCTGGCGGCCGGTCAGCAGATCAGCCAGCTCTCCGTTGACCCGGTCGAGCAGGCAGGTGCGCAGCAGCAAATCCTGGACACCGTCAGGCTGGCGGTCCAGCATCTCGCCGAGCAGGTACTCCGCGACCGTGCGGTCGCTGCCGGAGAACTCGGCGGCGAAACGCTCTGGATCGGGGTGACCGGCCAGCGACAGCGCCGCGAGCCGCAGCCCCGCGGCCCATCCTTCCGTCCGCTGCCGCAGCAGCGCCGTCCCGGCCGCTGACAGCGCGATGCCCGAGGCCGCCA
>DASXKI010000333.1:0-56941 GCA_036496945.1 Streptosporangiaceae bacterium
CATCTCCACGGCAACAGTATGCCGCTCCGGATCAAAGGCGACGACTAAGACTTATCGAAACGGCTCCGGGCTGATCTTCTCCTGCATCAAGCGGCACGGGCAGCACGGGCCGCGCGGCCACGGCCGCGGGCTGTAGCGCCAGCCGTCCTCAGACATCACTACCCAGACGCCGCATATCAGGCGGCCAGTTGCTGGCGGCTGAGAACGTTTGAACCGGAAGGACGAAAAATTCGCACTAACGGTGCAAGCGTTCCAAGAACGATCTTGATTGGACGGGAACGGGGTCGTCCCGCTACACCACCGCCTGACGCTCGCGGCACTCAGACCGAGCGGAGTGCCGCGGCGTCTGGCTGGCGGCGCGCACGCGAGGTTGCCTGGCGCGTCAGCGACCTGGCCGTTGCGGCGAACGTCAGACGTGGCCGAGCACTGGGTGCGGGACGTACGGCTCTTCTAGCCTGCGCATCTCGTCCGGGATCAGGGCCAGTTCCTCCGCGGCGAGGGCATCCTCCAGGTGCCCGGGCTTGGTGGCGCCCACGATCGGCGCGGTAACGCCCGGCTTGTGCAACAGCCACGCGAGCGCGACCTGCGCCGGCGTCACACCGCGCTCGGCTGCTAGCTCCATGCAGCGCTCCACCACGTCGAAGTCGGACGGCACCTTGTACAGGGAGTCGCCGAACGGGTCAGTGCCGGAACGCACTGTCCGCCGCTCGCCGTCCCTTGTCCTGGTCCCGGCCAGCAGCCCGCGCGCGAGCGGGCTCCACGGGATCACGCCGACGCCCTGGTCGATGCACTGCGGGATCATCTCCCGCTCTTCCTCGCGGTACACCAGGTTGTAGTGATTCTGCATCGACACGAAGCGTGTCCAGCCGTGGCTGTCGGCGGCATGCTGAGCCTTGGCAAACTGCCAGGCGTACATGCTGCTAGCGCCTATGTAGCGGGCCTTGCCTGCCTGCACGACGTCATGCAGTGCCGACATCGTCTCCTCGATCGGCGTACTGCCGTCGTAACGATGGATCTGATACAGGTCCACGTAATCCACGTTGAGGCGGCGCAGCGACGCATCGATGCCTGACAGGATGTGCTTGCGCGAAAGGCCGCGATCGTTCTCCCCCGGGCCGACCGGGCCGTGCACCTTGGTCGCCAGCACGTACTGATCGCGGCCGAGGAACTTCGGCAGCAGGCGGCCGGTCGCCACCTCGCTCGCACCGTCCGAGTACACGTCGGCAGTGTCGAAGAAGGTGACGCCGCCCTCGACCGCGGCCTTGACGATCGGCTCGGCTGCGTCTTCATCTAGCACCCACGGCCGCGCGCTGTCGTTCCCGTAGCTCATCATGCCGAGGCAGATGCGGGACACGCGCAGGCCGGTAGCGCCAAGGTTGACGTATTTCAAGTCAGTCTCCGATAGCTCGAGGTGATGTCCGGGCGGCACACGACCGCTCACAACCAAGCTTGCACCCGCCGGATTCCAGCCGGTCCCGCCACGGGCCGCTGACGGCTAACGGTGACAGGCCGGAACCATCAGCCGAGAAGATTCGTAACCGGCTGCGGCAGCGCGGCGGAACACGTGGTGCGGCGGACAGGCTGCGCGGCGGACACTGAGCGGCACCTCGAGTAGCCGACAGTCCAGCTATCCCCGCGCCGCCTTGACAGGCCGCGGAACTTCTGTCGTGCTCGCGTGCCCGCCGGGGTCGTCGCTGCCGTCGCGGATGCCGTACCGGGCATAGAGCCGGCGCAGCGGGCGCGGCGCCCACCAGTTGGCGCGGCCGAGCAGCCGCATCGTGGCCGGGACCAGCATCACCCGGACGATCGAGGCGTCCACGATCAAAGCCACGATCATCCCGACGCCCATCAGCTTGATGAAGGTGATGCCCGAGGCCGAGAATGCTCCGATCACGACGACCAGCAGCACCGCGGCGCTGGTGATGACGCCGCCGGTGCGCTGGAGGCCGCTCGCTACGGCCTCGGTGTTGTCACCGGTCACGTCGTACCGCTCGCGCACCCGTGACAGCAGGAAGACCTCGTAGTCCATGGACAGGCCGAAGATGATCGCCAGCATCAGGATCGGCATCGTCGGGTCGAGCGTGCCGGTTGGCGCGAACTGAAGCAGCCCGGACAAGTGCCCCTGCTGGAAGATCCAGACCACGACGCCGAACGTCGCGGACAGCGACAGCAGGTTCATGACAATCGCCTTGAGCGGTAGCACGACCGAGCCAAATGCCAGGAAGAGCAGCACGAGAGTCGCGGCCGCCATCACCAGCGCCATCCAGGGCAACGTGGCCGAGAGACTGCCCAGTTCGTCCACGAGCTGCGCGGTCTGGCCGCCGACGACGGCACTGGCCCCGGCCGGCAGCGCGACGCCGCGGACTCGCTCCACGATCTGGCGGGCCTGTGCCGACAGCGGGTCGGCGCCGTAACGCAGGTCGATCCTGGCCACCTCAGCGTGCACGCCGGTGACCTGCGCGCCGGTCACGCCCGGTACCCGGGTCAGCCGGCCCGCGTAGGCGGCCAGCTCCGCGTGTCGAGCCGGCGAGGAGGCTACCGGGCCGCCGAAGGTGACCAGCGCCTCGATCGGCGCGGTGATGTTGCCGGGGAACTCGCGGGCCAGCGACTGCGTCACGACTCGTGGCGCCGCGGCCGCCGGGAGCGCGCGCGCATCCGTGCCGCCCCAGGTCACCTTCAGGAACGGCGAGCCGAGCGCCAGCAGGATCAGCACGATGACGGCGACGAATGCGGCTGGCCTGCGCATGACGGTACGCGCGAGCCGATACCAGCCGCCGGTGGCATCCTGCGGCGCCGCCGAGTGTACGGACCTGCGAACCGGCAGCGCGTTCACCTTCGGGCCGAGGACAGCCAGCAGGGCAGGCAGCACCGTCAGCGCCGCCAGCATGTCGACGGCGACCGTGGCCACCCCGCCGTAGCCCATCGAGCGCAGGAATACCTCGGGGAAGAGTAGGAGACTGGCCAGCGCGACTGCCACGGTGACGCCGGAGACCGCAACCGTGCGGCCTGCCGTCGCGACAGTCCTGGCCACCGCGTCCTCCACGGTGGCCTGCCGGTGCAGTTCCTCGCGGAACCGGCCCACCATGAACAGGCCGTAGTCGATGGCCAGCCCGAGGCCGAGGATCGTGGTGATGTTGATCGAGTAGATAGACACGGGCGTGGCCAGCGTCAGCAAGCGCAATGCCGTGAACGAGCCAATGATGGCGATGCCGCCGATGGCGAGCGGCAGGCTGGCGGCGGCGAGGCTGCCGAAGACGACGACGAGCAGCACAAGCAAGACCGGCATCGAGATAGCCTCGGCGCGGCCAATATCGCTGGTGACCTCCTTGTTGATGGCAGCCTCAGTCGGGATCTGGCCACCTGCCCGCACCGTCAGGCCAGGCGCCGCGAAGTCGCCCTTGATCGCGTTGAAGTCCGCGATCCGGGCGGTATCGCTGGCACCGGCTAGCTCGAGCACGGCATAGGTCACCCGGCCGTCTGCGCTCGCGAACTCCGGCGAGCCCGTCGACCAGTACGTCTGCACGGCCGTGACCCGGCTGGGCGACAGCCTGGCCAGGGAGCTTGTCACGGCCGACCGGTACGCGGCCGAGTGCACGGTCTGGTTTGCGCTCGTGTAGAGGAGCACGACGTCGCCCGAGTCCCGGCCGAAGGTGCGACCGGCCAGAGCGGCCTCGTGCTGGCTCTGGCTGCCTGGCGAGGCAAAGCCGCCGCCCGACTGGAGCGACCCGAACACGCCGGTCCCCCAGATGGCTGCCGCGACGACCCCAAACGCGGCGATGACCAGCACCAGGCGGCGGCGCCGGAACAGGATTCGTCCCCATGCCTCGAACATCGCTCACTCCGCAGCTAGACTAGTTAGCGATCATTGCTTGGGTTAACGCCGTAAAGCGTTTACGTTGTAAACTTGGCATACAGAGTTAACATCTGTCAAGAGCTGGCACCGTCAGGAACTGGCACCGTCAGGAACTGGCACCGTCAGGAACTAGCACCGTCAGGAACTAGCACGGTCAGGAACTAGCACTCTCAAGTGCGCGGAGGCCGGAGGAGAATGGCGATCATGGTCCAGGCGCCGAGCAGGCGCGATCGTGTCCGGGCTGCGACGACACAGGAGATCATCCAGACCGCTCGCAAGCTGCTGGTGCAGGATGGCCCGGAGGCGATCTCGCTGCGCGCCATCGCGCGCGAGATGGGCATGACGGCACCCGCGCTCTACCGGTACTTCAGCAGCCACGAGGACCTGCTCCGGCATGTCGTTGCCGACATCTTCACCGAACTGGCGACCCACGTCCGGACGGCGGTGCACGCGGCTGCGGACGCGTCGAACTCGGACCTGACGGAGGCCGAGGTCATGGTCGTCAAGATGATCGCAGGCTGCCGTGAATTCCGGGCGTGGACGCTGGCGCATGTGCCGGAGTTCAGCATGATCTTCGGTAGCCCGCTGCCCGGCATGGACGTCATGAACCAGATACACGGCGACCCGACCATCGACTGCGGGTATCAGTTCGGCCAGGTGTTCCTGGACCTCTTCGGGGACCTGTACCGGCGGCGCCCGTTCGCCATCCCGGCCGACGAGGAGATAGCGCCCTCGTTGCGCGGGCAGCTCGCGCGCTATCGCGAGCTCGTCCAGTCTGAACTGCCGCTCGGCGCGCTCCAGACGTTCCTGCGCTGCTGGGTGCTGCTGTACGGGACAGTCAGCCTGGAGGCCTTTGGCCACTTGCGGTTCGCGCTCGATGATCCCGCGCCGATGTTCGAGCTGATGCTGTCCGATCTAGCGTCGATGATCGGGCTGGAGTACCCGCTGCCCGCGCACAGCGCCTGACTAGCAGCGCCTGACTAGCAGCGCCTGACTAGGAAGCACTGACTCTGCGCACCGTCAGGCGACGAACGGCGTCGCGCCGGAGTCGGTCACCATTGGCCGGCCCGCGGCAGCCCAGTCCTGCATCCCGCCTGCCACGTTGACTGCCTGCCAGCCTGCGCCGGTCAGGGCCTGCGCCGCCCTGGCAGAGCGCATGCCCGACCGGCAGATCACGTAGATCTCGTCGTCCCGCGGCAGCTCGTCGGTGCGCGCGCCCAGCTGGCCGAGCGGGATGTGGGTAGCACCGGGGACGTGTCCCGCGGTCCACTCGTCGTCTTCCCGCACGTCGAGCAGCCACGCCTCGTCGGGCACGCCTGCGGCCGGCACCTCGGCCAGTGCCTCGCTCACGGCCATCACCGCCCTCTCATCTGCCGTCTCCGGCTGGTCAGCACGTACCCGCTCAACCCTAGCCGCAGTGCGGGGTGGCTGCCGGCGGGCGGTGATTCGCAGGGCGCGCCAACGGACACGGGTGCGTCAGGGCCGCAGCTTGCCGTCGAGGACGAGGCCGTAGGCGAGCAGGTTCACGCCAGGCTCAGGTGACCAGTCACGCTCAGGCAGCCGGGCGAAGCCGGCCTTGTCGTACAGATGGTGCGCGGCCTTCATCTCTGACTGGGTCAGCAGGACGAGATTCCGGATGCCCTCGGCTGCCGCGCGCTCGATTACGGCGGCCAGGAGTGCACGGCCCAGCCCGGTACCGCGCGCCTCGGGCACTACAGCGAGGGCCCGGATCTCGGCCTCCACCGGGCCCGCCAGGATTTCGCCGCCCTGCGGCCAGCCCTGGAGCATCACGGTGCCGACGATCCGCCCGCGGCCCGATCCTGGCTCGGACCCTGGACCGGCTGCGTTAGCCGAACTGCGCTGGCCGTCGTCGACGGCGACCAGCACGTGATCCAGTCCCTCGGCGCCAAGCGCTCGCAGTCGCGGCGCGTACGTCGACTGCGGCGACAGGAATCCGTCCGCCAGGTACGCCGCCACCCGTACGTCCCCGAGTTCGCAGAATTCGTCCTCGCGTGCATCCCGGATCTCCACCACGCCCGTTATCTAACCAGGCCGCCGGATATGCCTGAGCTCTGCAGTCAGTACGTCGGCGCCTGGTACGCCCGAAAAGCCAGACCATCCAGGGAACGCGGTGAGCCAACGCGTCAGCCGCCCCCGCCGTCGCCGCCGTCCAGTTCGCCGCCTACCGCGTCGCTTCCGGTCATCGCCACGTAGGCCGGTCGCAGCAGCGTCACCAGGTCCATGCCGCCGGCCGTGATGAACGGCGGCTCGAAACTGCGCAGCAGCAAGTCGGCGGGCGTGGCCACGGCCGGCGGCAGCGCTCGCAGCCGGGCCTGGCTGAGCGTCGATGACCAGAAGCCCGCCGGGCTCGGCGACAGCGGGGTATCGGCGACGTCGATGACCGGGCGGCCGCCGGGCGCCGCGCTGCTGCCGCCGCCGGTCAGTCTGCGCAGCGCGGCCAGCAGGTCCGCGCGGCCCTTGCCCCGCCAGGCGAGCATGCCAAACGGGTCGGCGTCGAACGCCTCGGCCAGCACGTAACACACGGCGGCGAGGTGCTTGCAGGGCACTTCCCAGTCCGGGCACGAGCACGTCATCGTCAGGTCGCGAGCAGACTTAGGGAACAGCGGCGTGCCGCAGTCGGCGAAGACCTCCTCGATCTCGGCGGGCATCTCGCCTGCGAGCAGCCGGGCGCGGAAGATGGCACGCGCGGCCAGCGCTTCCTCGACTCGCTGCCATTGCCGCGTCGTCAGCGGGTCGACGGTGAGCTTGACCGCGTACGGCTTGACCCGCGATCCCTGCACCTGCGCCGTCACGTGCCCGGTGCTGATGTCGAGGCTCAGTACCTGGCCGGACCTGGCGTAGCTCCGGCCCCTGGTCAGCCGGCTTTGCAGCCCGAACGACTCCAGCACGTCGATGAACCGGCGCGACCACCAGTACTCGCCGATCGAGCCGCGCTTGCTGCGCGCCTTGATCCCGCCCGCCGTCTTGCGCGGGCGTGACGGAGGGTAGAACTCGCTCACTGTGCCGTCCTCACTGTGCCGTCCTCATTGGGACACCGCCTCGGGCGACAGCTCGACGACCCGGCGCAGGTCCGCGACGGACAGCTCGGTCAGCCAGCTCTCGCCGGTGCCGACGATCGCCTGAGCCAGCGCCTTCTTGTCCTCGATCATCTGGTCGATCCGCTCCTCCACAGTCCCGACGCAGACGAACTTGCGCACCTGCACGTCGCGACGCTGCCCGATGCGGAACGCGCGATCGGTCGCCTGGTCCTCGACCGCCGGATTCCACCACCGGTCGACGTGGATCACATGGTTGGCCGCGGTCAGGTTCAGGCCGGTGCCGCCGGCTTTCAGCGACAGCAGGAAGACCGCCGGCTCGGCCGCGTCCTGGAACTCGGCGACCATCTCGTCGCGCCGGCGCTTCGTCGTGCCGCCGTGCAGGAAATGTACGGTGCAGCCAAGCCTGGCCGCCAGATACGGCTGGAGCATGCGGCCGAACTCGGCGTACTGAGTGAAGCAGAGCGCCTTGTCGCCCGCCTCGACGATCTCGTCGCAGATCTCCTCGAGCCGGGCCAGCTTCCCCGACCGCGCGTCGAGCCTGGAACCGTCGCCAAGCAGGTGGGCCGGATGGTTGCAGACCTGCTTGAGCTTGGCCATGGTGGCGAGCACCAGACCGCGGCGCTCGATGCCCGGCTCGGCGGATTCGATCCTGGTCATCATGTCGTCCACCGTTGCCTGGTAGAGCGACGCCTGCTCGGTGGTCAGGTTGCACCAGACCTTCATTTCCAGCTTGTCTGGCAGGTCAGCGATGACGGTCTTGTCGGTCTTCAAACGGCGCAGGATGAACGGCCCCGTCACGCGCTTGAGGTGCTCCGTCGCCTCGGCGTCGGCGTTGCGCTCGATCGGGATCACGTAGCGGCGCCGGAACCGCTCGGCCCCCCCGAGCAGCCCGGGACTGGTGAACTCCATGATCGACCAGAGCTCGGTCAGCCGGTTCTCGACCGGCGTGCCGGTCAGCGCGATACGCGAGGCGGCAGGAATCGCCCGCACGGCCTGTGCCTGCCGGGTGCTGGCGTTCTTGATGTTCTGCGCCTCGTCGCAGACCACCCTGGACCACGGCACCTGCGCAAGCGCCTGCCGGTCCCTGGTGGCAACGCCATACGTTGTGATGACCAGATCGGCTGCCGCGACGGCGGCGGCCAGCTCCGGCCCGGCCAGCCGGTCAGACCCGTGATGTACGTGGACGGTGAGTGCCGGGGTGAACTTCGCTGCCTCGTGCTGCCAGTTCCCGACCAGTGACATCGGGCAGATCAGCAGCGTTGGCCCGGTCGCCGCACCGCTGTCGCGCTCGGCCTGGAGGAGCGCAAGCGTCTGCGGCGACTTGCCGAGGCCCATGTCATCGGCGAGGACGGCGCCAAGGCCAAGGCCACCGAGGAAAGACAGCCAGGCGAGGCCGCGCTCCTGATACGGACGCAGCTCGCCCTGGAACGAGGCAGGTGTTCGCATGGGCTCGATCCGCCCGTCGGCCTGGCCAGACAGCAGGTCGCCGAGCCAGCCGTCCGCATCGACCTCGGCAAGCGGCAGCTCCGCGGCGCTCTGGCCGAGCCCGGCGAGCAGCGCGTCGCCGGCCGTCATGACGCCGGCGCCGCCGCGCTCCAGGAAGTTGAGCGCCGCCTTGAGATGCCGGTCGTCCAGCTCGACCCACTGGCCACGCAGGCGGACCAGTGGCACCTTGAGGCGGGCCAGCTCGGCCAGCTCGGCCGCGTCCAGGGTCTGGTCACCGACGGCCAGCTCGTACCGGAAGTCGACGAGGTCGGCGAGGCTGAATTTGGGTGCGGTGACCGAACCTGGCCCGGTGGCCGTCCTGGACCTGGTGGTCAGCTTCAGGCCGAGCCGGGATCGGCGCACCCAGTCAGGCAGCAGGACGCCAAAGCCGGCACCGGCGAGCAACGGCCCCGTTTCCTTCAAGAACTGCAGGGCGCCGTGAGTGCCGAGCTCAACCGATGCCGGCGCGGCGGTTTGCAGCGCCGCGTCCAGCTCCGGGAACAGCCTGGATGCCCGGCCGAGGCCAGCCAGCAGGTCATCCTCGGGGTAGCCGATGCCCGCGGCCGCCCAGCCATCGGCCGTCCCGCCTGCCCAGATGTCCGCGGCCGGCAGCAGCAGGCTCGGGTCGTCGGTCGACTGAAGGGCGAACTGGACCTGCCAGCCTGCCTCCGGTTCCGGGCCGGCCGCGCCCGGCTCGCTGGCTGTCGCGGCCCGCTCCGGCGGCTCGACGAGACGGAAACAGGTGCGAACCGGACCCGGCGGCTCTTGCGCGGCGTCCTGCCAGGCCCACAGCGCGAACGCGAGCTGAGCCGCCTTCGCGGTGTCGCCCGCAGCGACACTGAGCCGGCCGTCCGCACCAGTCAGTGCCGCCGCCCACCGGTCGGTGAGCGGCGCGGACGGGCTGGCCGCAAGCAGTTCGAAGCCTGGCGTGGCTGCCAGCCTGGCCCGAACTGCCGCGTCGGTCAGCAGGTCGAGCGCTTCCGTCACGATGGCCGCCGACGGCTCGCCGTCCGCGCTAGTGGCCCGGCACAGCGGCGGCAGCGCGATCGTCAGCTCGCGGGCCCGCAGCGCGTCGGCGCCCGCGAGCACCGGCCGCCACCTGGCGAAGTACTCGACGGCAGCGGCCGGGCCCTTGTCGGCGTCCCCGGTGTCGACGACCCTGGCGTCACCGGCGCGGGGATCGCTCGCGAGGGCTCCGGCCTGGGGGTAGGCGGCCTCGGCGACCCCTGGCAGTACGCGGCCGCGACCCGCAAGGTCCGCGGCCAGGGCTGCCAGCCCGGCCAGGTAGTGCACGCTGCCGCCGAGCACCGCGCGCTCGGCGCGCGCGTCGGCGGCGCCCAGCACCCCGAGCAGGGCCAGCGCCGACGCCGGATCGAGGCTGACCGCCGGTACCTGCCACGGGGACAGCCTCGCCTGGCCCGCAGCCGCGGGGTACTCCGGTGATGGCGGGCGATTCGGGACAGCCGGCCGGGGCGAATCCTTCATCGAGATGAGCGCCGCGCTTCCGGTGCCCGATATATCCGCAGTGTCCACTGCGTTATGCATCTCAGGCGAGGGAACTGGCCCGGCGGCCGTGCTCGGCAGCCAGAGCGTCAGTTCAGCGTCGGCGGACTTGCGGACGATATCGCTAGCGTCATCGCCGAACTCGGCGATCACGTCGGCCACGAGGCCAGCCGTCGCTGCGCACGGGTGGGGTCGCGGCGCCTGCGCCGGCTTGAGCGGCTGGACCGGGGCGGGTGCCGGATGCCCGGAGTCTTCAGCCCACAGGCTCAGTACGCCGTGCGCCCAGATTCCGTGAATCGCTAGCATGGCCCGCACTCCCGCGATAGCCGGGACTATCACCCACGAAACTAGCAATCACCGGCCTGCAACACGCCGCATTCGCGGGGTACTCCCTGGACCGCCTGGTACGTGATAGAGCCCGCTCAGTCACCTGGCTGGCGGCAGGCCCTGCCCCAGCGAGCCGCGCCCGAGTGAGCCCCGCCCGGAGGGGGGTTGCCCGGCGTCGGCTTGCACAGCATCGGCTTGCACAGCATCGGCCTGCACCGCACCGGCCTGCACCGACTCGGCCTGGACCGCCTCAGCCCGTGCGGCTTGGTTGATCTTGCGCAGGTGCCTGCTCATCGACCGGAATACGAAGTACAGGACGACGCCCATCCCGAACACGACCAGGAAGCCCAGGGTGCCCGGCTGAGCCCAGGCGCTCGTCGACTGTGCAGCTCCCGCCGCGAGTTCCATCACAGGCTCACCCTCTCCCGGATCCCGGCGAACAGGTCGTCCTCCGGCAGTCCGGCATCCACCAGCGACCTGGCCAGATGATAGTCCTCGGTCGGCCAGGCGCTGCGCTGGACCTCGGCCGAGACGGCAAACCAGCCGCCGTCGGGATCGACCTGGGTGGCGTGCGCGATCAGGGCCTGGTTGCGGATCTCGAAATAGTCGCCGCACTGCACCCGCGTAGTGATCTCGTGCCGCGGCTGGCCCTTGTCGTCGGCGTCTTCCACCCACTCGGCGATCCGGTCCGTGTAGGGCGACTCCAGGCCGAGGTCGAGCATCGCTTCATGGAGCGCCATGATCCTGGCCCGGTGGAAGGTGAGGTGGTAGTACAGCTTGAGCGGCTGCCACGGCTCGCCGCAGTCCGGGTACCGGTCCGGATCCGCGGCCGCCTCGAAGGCCTCCACGGATACCTCGTGGCACTTGATGTGGTCGGGATGCGGGTAGCCGCCGTTCTCGTCATAGGTCAGCATCACGTGCGGGCGGAACTCCCTGACGGCCTGGACTAGCGGCCTGGCCGCGCTCTCCAGCGATTCCAGCGCGAAGCAGCCGGCCGGCAGCGGCGGCAGCGGATCGCCCTCGGGCAAGCCGGAATCGACAAAGCCCAGGAACTGCTGGCGGACACCGAGGATCTCGCGCGCCGTCTCCATCTCGGCCCGCCGGATCGCAGGCAGGTCGGCACGAACCTCCGGCCGCTCCATGGCAGGGTTGAGGATGTCGCCCCGCTCGCCGCCGGTGAGCGTGCAGACCAGGACCTCAACGCCTTCCTTGACGTACCTGGCCATGGTCGCCGCGCCCTTGCTCGACTCGTCGTCGGGGTGAGCATGCACGGCCATCAGCCGCAGCGGCTCGCGGCCGGTCAGCGTCTGGCTGGTGGAGGCCCTGCCTTCATCGGGATCGGCAAGCACGCGCAAGTCACCTCGGGGGTCGTCGTGAGCGGGGGCAGATCTATCTCGGCTGTCACTGTAGAGCCCGCCGCCGACAAACTCGCCGGGCGGGATCCACCGTTGGAAAACGCGATGCCCCACCTTGCGCATTCCCCAAGGGAGGCGGTACCGAGGCATGGCAGCGCCATGAAGTTCCTGGCCAGCCCAACATTTTGCCCGGCTTCGCCCTGACTTGTTTGACCTGGGCCATTGACAGGTACGACGTACTTGCGGAGCCTTGTTAGCCTCGAAGGATTACCCCCATGGGCTCGCAAGGCCCAGCGGACCGTTAATTCCGCACCCACTGAGGAGTACCCGTGACCGAGACGCGCGACGACACCTTTACCTGGCTCACGCAGGATGCGTACGACCGGCTGAAGGCCGAGCTCGACCATCTCAGCGGTCCGGGCAGGATTGAGATCGCGAAGAAGATCGAGGCCGCACGGGAAGAGGGAGACCTCAAGGAGAACGGCGGCTACCACGCCGCCAAGGACCAGCAGGGCATGCAGGAGGCCCGCATTCGCCAGCTGACTCAGATCCTGGAGAGCTCGCGGGTAGGCGAGCCGCCCCGGACTGACGGGGTGGTCGGCCCTGGCATGACAGTGACTATCAGGTTTGAACGCGACGAGGACGAGGTGACCTTCCTCCTGGCCTCGCGCGAGGAGGTCGGCTCGCCGATCGATGTCTACTCGCCGAAGTCGCCGCTCGGCAGCGCCATCTCCGGCAAGAAGGTCGGCGAGACAGCGACCTACAACCTGCCGAACGGCCGTGCCACCACGGTCGAGATCCTTGAGGCCGTCCCCTACAACGGCATGTAGCACGCGGCCGCCCCGCGGCAGACAAGCGCGAGTGGCCGGCCGCTCCCAAGGAGCGGCCGGCCACTCGCATGACCGGGCTGGCCTAGATGGCGCCCAGATCGGCGGCAGCCTCCAGCGGCTCCAGCGGGGCTGCGGGCTGTGCCACCGGGCCGTCGTTGCGCCCGCGCAGCGGGATCTCCTTCACCCACAGCGCGAGCAGGAAGACGAGCGCCGACGCCGGGATCGTCCACCAGAAGACCGCGTCCAGGCCCTTGCTGACGCCGACGAAGGCAGCCTCCTTGATCACCGCCGGCAGGTTGTTGATGGTGGCCGGGTCCAGGCTGCCGAGGCCCGCGTGCACCTGCGCTCCTGGCACCTGGGACGCCATGGTGGACGCCAGCCGGTGGATGAAGATCACGCCGAACAGCGACACGCCCATGGAGCCGCCGATCTGCTGGAAGAACGCGCGCGAGCTGCTGGCCACGCCCATGTCCTTCTGCTCGACGCTGTTTTGCACGATCAGCGAGGTGATCTGCATAAGGAAGCCCATCCCGACGCCGAGCACCACGAAGTAGAGCGCCGAGGTCAGCCGGGTGGTGTGCGGGCCTAGGTGGGTCAGCAGGTAGATAGCGATCGTCATGATGACGCCGCCGATGACCGGCAGAACCTTGTAGCGCCCGGTCTTGGTGGTGATCTGGCCCGCGACCAGTGTCGTAACTGTCGAGCCGAGCATCAGCGGGATGAGCATCAGGCCGCTGGTCGTCGGCGAGGCGTGCTGCACCGTCTGCTGGTAGAGCGGCAGGAATGTCAGGGCGCCGAGCATCACGAAGCCGAGCAGGAAGCTCATCCCCGAGGCCAGCGAGAAGTTCCGGTTCTTGAAGACGTGGAGCGGAAGCACCGGCTCGACAGCGCGGCCCTCGACGAGGAAGAACGCGCCGATCGAAGCGGCCGTGATGGCGGCCAGCAGCAGGATCTCCCACGATCCCCACGCGTACTGGGTGCCGCCCCAGGTCGTCAGCAGGACAATCGCTGTGGCGCCGATGGCGATCACGGCGGCCCCGAGGTAGTCGACCCTATGCTCGACCCGCCTGCGGGGCAGGTGCATCGTCGCCCACAGGTAGACGAGCGCGGCACCGCCGATCGGCATGTTGATGTAGAAGATCCAGCGCCACGACAGGCTGTCGGTGATGTACCCGCCGACGAGCGGCCCGGCGATCATCGCCAGCATCATTGCGGCCATCATGTAGCCCATGTACTGACCGCGCTCACGGGGCGAGACCATGTCACCGATCGTGGCGATCGCACCGACCATCAGGCCGCCCGCGCCTAGGCCCTGGAGCGCGCGGAACGCGATCAGCTCGTCCATGGTGTGCGACAGGCCCGACAACGCCGAGCCGACCAGGAAGATGATGATCGCGATCATGAGCAGCCGCTTGCGGCCGTAGAGGTCGCCGAGCTTGCCGTAGAGCGGCGTGGTGATCGTGGACGCGAGCACGTAGGCGGTGACCACCCAGGCGAGGTGGTTCAGGCCGCCGAGGTCGCCGACGATCCGCGGCAGCGCCGTGGACACGACCAGCTGGTCCAGCATGGCGATGATCAGCGTGAGCAGCAGCCCTGGCAGGACGATCATGAACTCGCGCCGCGTTGCGAACGTCGTCCCGCTCGCCCCGACCGCCGCCGCCGGATTGTCTGTCATGAACTGGGCTCCTCGCTCCATGCCGATGCCGCGCAGCACTGACGTACCGCGCTTCCCACTTACTTGCCGACCGGCTAGCATCCCAGTCAGAGGAAAGGCTAGGCTCGCTACTAACCGGCCGTCAAGTAGGTTACACAAGCGGAGCGACGACAAGAACGCGAGGCCATGGAAGACAACGCCCGCGCCGACGAGCAGGACCGCAGCCGCGACACCCGGTCGCGACTGCGTCAGCTTGCCCTGAAGCTGTTTGCCGAGCAGGGCTATGAGAAGACCTCCCTGCGAGAGATCGCCGAGCAGCTCGGCGTCACCAAGGCCGCGCTGTATTACTACTTCAAGTCCAAGGAAGACATCGTCCGCAGCCTGGTCGAGGACTATGTCGCCGACCTGGACGAGCTGATTGCCTGGGCGAAGGCGCAGCCCCGGACGCCGGACACCAGGGCCGAGATCGTCCGCCGGTACCTGCACATCGTGGCGACCGGGGCCGAGGTCTTCCGCATGCTGCACCAGAACCAGGCGGCTGTCAGCGGGCTGGCCAATGCTAAGGAGCGAGGCGAGCTGTTCAAGGAGCGGATGGATGCGCTCGTCGAGCTGCTGACCGAGCCCGGCGCCTCGCTGCGTGACCAGATCCGGGCCGCGTCGTGCCTGATGAGCGTCAGCTTCTGCTGCATGCACTATCAGGACAGGGCGTCCAGCCCGGCCGAGCTAGAGGCAGCCATCCTGGACGTCGCGCTCGAGCTCGCCGACGCGGCTCCGGCACGCACGCCCGCCTGACGGGCTGCCCCGCTAGTTCAGATCGGCCCGGAGCCCGACGCGGCAAGGGCCGACGCGGCCCTGATGAGTGGCAGTACGCGGTGCGGCAGCGGGCTGTCCAGCGCGATGACGGTCGACGTCCGCACCACGCCGTCCAGATCCACGATCGCGTCGATGACCCGCTGGAGATCAGCGTTGCTGCGCGCCACGACCCGGCAGAGCATGTCACCGGACCCGGTGATCGTGTGGGCCTCCAGCACTTCGGCGATGGCACTGAGCCGCTGGGCCACCGGGTCGTGCCCGCCAGCCTGCCTGAGCTCGAGCGTCACGAACGCCGTCACCCCGTAGTCCATGGCCGCCGGGTCGATGTCCGGCCCGTAGCCGGTGATCACGCCCCGCGCGTGCATCCTGTCCAGGCGCGCCTGAACTGTCCCGCGCGCCACGCCGAGCCGCCGCGACGCCTCCAGGACGCCCACCCTGGGCTCGGCCGTCAGCAGCTCGATCAAGCGCCCGTCCAGCTCGTCGATCACGTCCCTATCCCACGTCCCTATCCTCCGCTACAAACTGTACAAGCAGCCTACCACCTAGTGTGTTTTGGCCAGCATATTGCCTAGTCAATCGATGTCCGGTTGCGCACCATGACCCACCGGCGGAAGCTGCGGACAGAGGCAGCCAAGCCGCGAGGAATCCAGGAGTGACACGATGACAGCCGAGGCAGCGGTACACACGGCAGCGATCGACCAGTTCCCCGTTACCGGAATGGATGCTGTTGTCTTTGCCGTCGGTAACGCACGGCAGGCTGCGCACTTCTATTCCACGGCCTTCGGCATGCGATGCGTCGCCTACCGCGGCCCGGAGACCGGCTGCCGGGACGAGGCGGCCTACGTGCTGGAGTCCGGCAACGCGCGCTTTGTCTTCCGCGGGCCCGTGCGAGCGGGCACGGACCTCGGGGCGCACGTCGCCGAGCACGGTGACGGCGTCGTCGACCTGGCCATCGGTGTTCCGTCTGCGACTGCCGCCTACGAGTACGCCCTCGCCCACGGCGCACGGAGCCTGCAGGAGCCGGAGATTGTCGGGGACGAGCACGGGAAGGTCGTGCTCGCGGCGATCGCCACCTACGGCGACACCAGGCACACGCTGGTCGAGCGGGCCGACTACACCGGCCCCTACCTGCCCGGTTATGTCGCGGCCAGCCCGCTGGCTGCCGAGCAGGCCGGCCCGTTCTTCACCGAGGTGGACCACTGCGTCGGCAACGTGGAGCTAGGCCGGATGAATGAGTGGGTCGAGTTCTACCACCAGGTCATGGGCTTCACCAACATGAAGGAGTTCGTCGGTGACGACATCGCCACCGAGTACTCGGCCCTGATGAGCAAGGTGGTAGCTGACGGCAGCCGTAAGGTGAAGTTCCCGATCAACGAGCCAGCCGTCGGCAAGAAGAAGTCGCAGATCGACGAGTACCTCGAGTTCTACGGCGGTCCTGGTGTTCAGCACATCGCCCTGGCCACTGACGACGTCGTCGGCGCTGTCCGCGGGATGAAGGCCCAGGGGGTGCAGTTCCTCGACACCCCGGACAGCTACTACGAGACGCTCGGTGAGTGGGTCGGCGACACCCGCGTGCCGCTGGATGAGCTGCACGAGCTGAAGATCCTGGCCGACCGTGACGAGGACGGCTACCTGCTCCAGATCTTCACCAGGCCTGTCCAGGACCGGCCTACAGTCTTCTTCGAGCTGATCGAGCGACACGGCTCGCAGGGCTTCGGCAAGGGCAACTTCAAGGCGCTGTTCGAGGCGATCGAGCGCGAGCAGGAGCGACGCGGCAACCTGTGACGTAGGCCGGACGCGGCCCAGCCGGGCCGTGCTCCGCAGCCGATCAGTCGCGCTGCGTCAGTAGCGCTGCCCGGCCCGGCCGCACATACAGTGGTGGTGAGTCCCGGTCAGCACGGCCGTATAAGGGAACCATCGCCAGGATGACGCAGCAGGACGAGACCAGCCAGGGCGCCGCGACAGACGAGTCACTGCCGTCGCTCCCCTCGCCGTACCTGGATGCGGGCGAGTCCGTCCCGCAGGCCTACCTGGCGCCGCCGCAGCCAGACCAGCCGAGCTACGGCACTCCTGCTGCTTACCGGCCGGGCCTGCGCCCACGGGGATCCGGCCAGCAGGCATACGCCCGGCCGAGCCAGGACGACCAGCGAGGGTACGGGCAGCCAGGGAGCCGGCGCCCGGCTGGCATCCAGTCAAGGCGCGATCCTGCCATGGCCGCGCCGTGGCAGCGGGTAGCCGCCTCCATCCTCGACTGGACCATCATCTTGGTCGTCTCAGTGCTCGCGTTCTGGTCTCCGCTGGTCCGCGTCTGGCGCGAGCTTCAGGCCATCACCAGCAACTACCAGGACCTGGGCTCCCCGGCCGCGCAGGCGGCCATCAACAACATCGCCAGGGACCCGTCCAACCAGCACGCGCTGCTGTACTGGTTCCTCGGCGTGTTCGGCATGGCGCTGGCCTACTACTGGGTCCAGCACGCCGCCTGGGGCGCGACCATCGGCAAGCGTGCCCTCGGCGTCCGCGTGGTCCAGGCCGGCGACCGATCGCGGATCGGGGTCAAGGCGGCCGGGATCCGCGCGGTGACGTTCCTGGTCGGCCCCGCCGTATTCCTGATGCTGGCCAGCCCGATCAATGTGGTCGGTGGTGTGCTGTGGGCGGCCGACACCGGACTGGCGTTGCTCGACCCGCGGGCCCAGTGCCTGCACGACAAGCTGGCCGGCACGGTCGTGATCAGGCAGCGCTGGCTGGATAATCAAGCGCGCTCGGCTCGGCCCTGGTAGCTCCGCGCCGAGTTTTTGCAGGCCGGGTCAGGCGAACAGCACCGTGTAGCCCGACTTGCGCAGCTGAGCGATCACCGAGTCGGTGTGCTCGGGCCCGCGTGTCTCCAGGTGGAGGTTGACCTCGGCCTCGTCCACGCTCAGGTCGGCCGTCACCCGTTCGTGCACCACGTCCAGGACGTTCGCGCCAAGCGCCGCGATTTCCATCAGCAAGGTCGCCAGCGCGCCAGGCCGGTCGGGCAGCCGGCACCGGAAGGCAAGGAACCGGCCCGCGGCCGACAAGCCGTGCCGCAACACCTTGGAGAGCAACAGCGGGTCAATGTTGCCGCCGGAGAGCACGATCACCACCGGCGGCGTGAAGAGCGCCGGATGCTCGAGAATGGCCGCGACCGCAGCTGCCCCGGCTGGCTCGACCACCTGCTTGGCCCGTTCCAGGCACAGCAGCAGTCCGCGCGACAGATTCTCCTCGGTGACCGTGACGATACTCGTGCCGAGGCCAGCCAGGAGCGCGACAGCGAGGTCACCGGGCCGGGCCACCGCGATCCCGTCGGCCATCGTGGGCGAAGGCGTCAGGCTGACCGGATAGCCAGCCGCTATCGACGCCCGCATCGGGGCCACGGCCTCGGCCTGCACGCCGATCAGTCGCGCGTCCGGCAGGACATCGCTCGTCGCCACGGCGACCCCGGATGCAAGGCCACCGCCGCCAACCGGCAGCGCGATCGTGCGTACCTGCGGGCACTGCTCGGCGATCTCGAGCCCGATAGTGCCCTGGCCGGCGATGACGTCGGGATGGTCGAACGGGTGGATGAAGATCGAGCCGGTCTCCTCGGCCAGGTCCCGCGCCATTGCCAGGGCGTCTTCGACCGTGGCTCCGTGCAGCACCACGTCGGCGCCGTAAGACCTGGTGGCCGCCACCTTGGGCAGCGCCGCGGCGGCCGGCATCACGACGGTGGCCCTAGTGCCGAGCACGGCGGCGGCGAGCGCGACGCCCTGGGCGTGGTTGCCGGCACTGGCCGCAACGACACCGCGCGCGCGCTCGGCGGCCGATAGCCGCGCGATGCGCAGATAGGCCCCGCGGACCTTGAACGATCCGCCGCGCTGCAGGTTCTCGCACTTGAGATACACCGGACCGCCGGCGAGCGCTGACAGCGCACTCGATTCCAGCAGTGGCGTCTCACGGATCACCGGCTGAAGCATCGCGCGCGCCCTGACGACGTCAGCTGGCTGTACCGGCAGGTCCCCTGCCAGGACGGGGCGTGGCGATGAGGTCACGCCTGAATTGTGGCACTGCGCTGACCGCGCGGCAGCCGCAGCCCGGTGCCATCGATCCGGCATGACCGTGCGTAGCCGCGGGCTGGCGCGCCGGCGGGCACCGCGTCAGTCACCGTGCCAGTACCGGTCGGCCGCGAAGATTAGCGCGGCCGCGCCCACCAGTCCCGCGCTATGCCCGAGCGCGGCCGGCACGACGCTGACCTGCCTGGTGAACTCGAGCCTGGCGTGCGCGCGCAGCGCCTCCTCGAGCGGGTCGAAGAGCAGCGGGCCAGCTTGCGACAGGCCACCGCCAACCGACACCACTTCAAGGTCGCACAGGTTGGTTGCCGAGGCGATGGCGATGCCGAGCGCTCGCCCAGCGCGGCGCATCGCGGCAAGTCCGATGGGATGGCCGAGCGCGCCATCGGCAGCGAGGTCCTTCGCCGTCGCGTCTTTCTGGTCGGGCCGCCAGCCCTCGGCCTGCGCCCACATCACCAGCGCCGGCCCGCGAGCGATGGCCTCGACACAGCCGCGGCCACCGCAACCGCAGACCGGCCCGTTGTCCGGGTCCACTACGACGTGGCCGATGTGGCCAGCGTTGCCGGACGCGCCCTGGATCAGCCGGCCATCAAGGACAAGCCCGCCGCCAACCCCCGTCGACACGACCATGCCGAGCACGTTGTCACGGCCGCGCCCGGCGCCGCGCCAGTGCTCCGCGGCCACCAGGCAGATGGCGTCATTGTGCACCCGGACGGGAATGCCGCCGAGCCGCTCGGCAAGCCTGCTGCGCAGCGGGAATCCGCGCCAGCCGGGAATGTTCAGCGGCGACACAACACCAGCCGGCCATTCCATCGGGCCGCCGCAGCCGCAGCCGCAGCCGGCCAGCTCGACCGGATTGACGGCGGCGCGGTCGAGGACCTCCGTGATCAGCGCGTCCAGCGTGCGCCACAACTGCTCGGCGTCCAGGCCCGTCGGCGTCGGCACCTGTGTCCAGGTCAGCACGCGACCGGCCGGCTCCACCAGGCCAGCGGCCAGCTTCGTGCCGCCGATATCCACCGCGAGCGCCGGGCGGGAATCCGCCATTCACACCTCCCAAGATGCAACCACGCCCGCATCGACTTAGTGTCGCATCGCCAGTCTGAGCGATCACCCGACGGCCCCGCCCCGGTGCTCAGGTGCCCAGGCTGGGTCTTGACCGTCGCCACGCTGATGCGCATCGCCCGCACCCCAGCCAGGTTCGGCAGCCCGGCCAATGGCGGATAGTGTCGAATGGTGCAGCCTACGACTTCCAAGCAGCCAGCCTTCGATCAGCCGCCTACCTCATCGCCGCCGGAGATCGGCACGCTGGGCGAGCTCCGCGCCAGCGGACACCAGCTTCGCACCGTCAAGCAGGAACTGCGGCACAACCTGCTCGACCGCATGCGCGCGGGCGAGGATGCATTCCCCGGCATCATCGGCTTCGGCCAGACGGTACTGCCGCATCTGGAGCGCGCCATCATCGCCGGGCACGACGTGATCCTGCTGGGCGAGCGCGGCCAGGGCAAGACGAGGCTGATCAGGACGCTGACCGGACTGCTGGATGACTGGACGCCCGTCGTCGCCGGATGCGAGATCAACGATCATCCATTTGCCCCGGTCTGCGCCCGCTGTCAGCGGCTGCTCTCCGAGCATGGCGACGATCTTGCCGTCGTCTGGCGCCCGCGCACCGAGAGGTATGGCGAGAAGCTCGCGACTCCCGACACCAGCGTCGGCGATCTGATCGGCGACATCGACCCGGTTAAGGTCGCGGAGGGCAGGACGCTCGGCGACCCCGAGACGATTCACTTCGGCCTGCTGCCGCGAACCAACCGCGGCATCTTCTGCCTGAACGAGCTGCCGGACCTTGCCGAGCGCATCCAGGTCTCGCTGCTGAACGTGCTGGAGGAGCGCGACATCGGCGTGCGCGGCTACGCCTTGCGGCTGCCGCTCGACCTGGTGCTTGTCGCGAGCGCGAACCCGGAGGACTACACCAACCGCGGCCGTATTATCACGCCGCTGAAGGACCGGTTCGGCGCGGAGATCCGCACGCACTATCCCCTGTCGCTCGATGCCGAGCTGGCGCTGATTGACCAGGAGTCCGAGCTAGCCTTCGACGGCACTGACCCGGGCGCCACCGTTCCCGCCCATCTGGTGCAGGTGATCGGCCGGTTCACCCGGCTGGTGCGGGCCTCGCCCGCGGTCGATTCACGTTCGGGTGTCTCGGCGCGGTTTGCCATCGCAGCTACCGAAGCCGTCGCCGCGTCCGCCGTGCGCCGCGCCGCCATGACCGGCGAGGACCAGCCGGTCGCGCGCGTGTGCGACCTGCCCGCTGTGATCAGCACGCTGCGCGGCAAGGTGGAGTTCGAGGTGAGCGAGGAGGGCCGCGAGCAGGAGGTGCTCGATCACCTGCTGCGGCGTGCCACGAGCGACACCTACCGTGCCTTGCTGGGCAACGCCGACCTGACCGGGTTGCTGGCCAGGTTCACCGAGGGCGGCGTGGTCGAGACAGGCGACCTGGTGCCAGCGGCTGACCTGCTGCGCCGGATCGGCGAGGTGCCAGGACTTGCGAAGATCATGGAGCGGCTGCAGATGGAGGGCGGCGAGTCGCTCGGCCAGGCGGCGGCCGCGCTCGAGTTTGCGCTCGAGGGCCTGTACCTGATGCGGCGGCTGTCCAAGGACGCCATCGACGGCGGGGCGGTGTATCGAACCTGACTGGCTACTACCGCTACGGCCCGTACTCTGGCGGGCCCGACCCGCTGGAGCCCCCGTACGACGTGCGCGGGGCCGTGGATGCGCTGGGCGAGTCGGTGCTGGACGGCACGGACCCGGCTAGCGCGCTGCGCGACCTGCTGCGGCGCGGCATGTCCGGTCACCGCGGCATGGATGACCTGCTGCGCCGCGTGCGGGAACGGCAGCGCGAGATCCGCGGCCGCGGCCGGCTGGACGGGATCCTGGACCAGGTCCGCTCGCTGCTGGACACCGCTGTCGGCCAGGAGCGCGCCGAGCTCTTCCCAAACCCGGCCGACGAGGCCAGGATGCGTGAGGCTGAGCTCGACAGCCTGCCGTCCGACACGGCTCAGGCGATCCGGCAGCTGGCCGGCTACGAGTGGCAGTCGGCGGCCGCACGCGAGACGTTCGAGCAGCTGAAGTCCCTGCTGCGCAGCGAGGTCCTGGACAGTCAGTTCCGCGGCATGCGGCAGACGCTGGCCGATGCCGACCCGCAAGCCCTGCAGCGGGTCAAGGACATGATGGCCGCGCTGAACAACATGCTCGACGCCGATGCCCGCGGTGAGCACACGCCGCAGGACTTTGACGACTTCATGGCCTCCTACGGCGACATGTTCCCTGACTCGCCGGCCAACCTTGAGGAACTCGTCGATGCCCTGGTCCGGCGGATGTCGGCCGCGCAGCGGCTGCTCGACTCCCTGACCGACGAGCAGCGCGACGAGCTGGCCGGGCTCATGTCCCAGGCGCTGGAAGACGCAGGCCTGGCGGCGGAGATGTCGCGGCTCGGCGACGCGCTGCGGGCCCGCCGGCCGGACATGGATGCGGGCTTGCAGCAGCCAGGCATGACCGGCAGCGACCCGCTCGGCCTGAGCGACGCCACAGCCGCGCTCGCGGAGCTTGCCGACCTCGCTGACCTGGAGGACGCACTCCGTCAGGATTACGCCGGTGCGCGCCTGGACGACGTCGACGAAGAAGCGGTCCGCCGTGCGCTTGGCCGGCAGGCGGTCGACGATATGGAGGCGCTGCGTCAGATCGAGCGCGAGCTCGAGCGCCAGGGCTATCTCCAGCGCAAGGACGGCAAGCTGGAACTGACGCCCAAGGCGGTTCGCCGCCTCGGGCAGACTGCGCTGCGGAAGGTGTTCGCCCAGTTGCCGGATGGCGGCACCGGTGATCATGACCAGCGCGACGCCGGGCAGGCCGGCGAGTACACCGGCGGCACCCGGCCGTGGCGCTTCGGCGACGAGCAGGCCATCGATGCTGCCGCGACGGTGCGGAACGCACTGCTCCGGCAGGCCGCACCCGCGCTGGACAGGCGTTCCCTGGACGACGCAGCGCCGGCCGACCGGGCATCCGGCAGCCCCGCGGCCGCCGCCCCGCGCAGCCGCCGGGCCCGCGTCCGGCTAGCGGTCGAGGATTTCGAGGTCGCCGAGACCGATCGGCGTGCGTCGGCCGCCGTGTGCCTGCTGGTCGACTTGTCGTACTCGATGGCGCTGCGGGGTACCTGGGGAGCGGCCAAGCAGACCGCGCTGGCACTGCATGAGCTCGTCCGCACGCAGTACCCGCAGGACGCGATCCAGGTAATCGGCTTCTCCAACTACGCCCGTGAGCTGCACGAGACCGAGCTTGCCGGCCTTAGCTGGGACATGGTTCAAGGCACCAACCTGCATCACGCCCTCGTGCTGGCAGGCCGGTTCCTGGACCGGCGGCCCGAGCACAGTCCCGTGGTCATGGTCATCACCGACGGTGAGCCCACCGCGCATCTGCGCCGCGACGGCCGATTCTGGTTCGACTGGCCGCCGTCGCCGGAGACTCTGGAACTCACCCTGGCCGAGGTCGACAAGATGACGCGACGGGGGGCGACGCTGAACGTGTTCATGCTCGCCGACGACGAGCGGCTGACCTCGTTCGTGGACGAGGTCGCCAGGCGCAACGGCGGCCGGGTCCTGCGGGCGATGCCGGACAGCCTCGGCGAGTACGTCGTGAAGGACTTCCTGCGGACCCGGCGCCAGTACAGCAGGTAGCCCGGCAAGGTAGCCCAGTACAGCAGGTAGCTTTACGCCGATAGGACGGCTAGATCACTGCGCGAGTCCTAGGATCTACGCTGTGTCCTTTACCGACCAGCTCGTCCTGTGGCTGCACATCGGATTCGCCATTTTCACCGTCGGTCCGGTGGCCCTGGCCATCTCATCGACGCCGCGCTATATCCGTCGCCGCGACGTGCCGGTCCTGCGCTACCTGACCAGGATCACGCTGATCTTCACCACCGGATCGCTGCTCGTCCTTGTCTTCGGGATCGTGCTGGGCTCCCTCAGGCACGACTACTCCCACCCGTGGCTGACGGTGGCGATGACGCTGTTCGTGGTCGCGCTCGTCCTCCTGGTGCTGATCAACCGCGACCAGCGCCGGGCCATCAGGGCGCTGGCACCTGGCGACGCCGCCCCAGCCACGTCGACCGATCAGGCGACTGGGACCGCTGGGGACCCGGCCGGTGCGACTTCGGCAGATGCTGGGGCCGAGCCAGCGGCTGCCCGTGCTGGCGGCGACGAGACGGGCCAGCCGGTCGCCGGCGGGACCACCATCGCCGCTCACGTCGCGTCCGTGGAACGCGGCCGGATCGCTGCCATGGGCGGCATTGTCAACCTGATCTGGCTGGCCATACTGGCCCTGATGGTGTGGCAGCCATAGGACCGCGCGGGCACTACCAAGGCGGCATAAGTCGTTGCCGCTCGCCTGCGCCAGCCTATTCGTGACCAAGATTTTGATCTCTTTGTTGTTATTTCGACCAGCCCGTTGAACCGGGCGTAGTACCGTGCCGGTCGTGATAGTCAGCGCTGGCTAGGTTCCGCGCTCCTAGCGCACCGTGCGCAGCCAGCATCAAGGAGGAATTGTGAGTGCTCAAAGTGTGCCCGGCGGCTCGAAGCGGTCGCTCGTCATCATCCTGGCCGTCGTCGCAGTAGTCGCCCTGGTCCTCGCGGTCCTTTGGCTGTCGGGCTCGGCGCCGTCGTTCCTGAACTCGGGCAGCCACGTCAAGGGCGGCGGCAACCACATCTACCGCGGCATCGCCGCGCTGGTCGTCGGCCTCGCGTGCGGCGCCGGGGCCTGGTGGACCAACAAGAAGTAGCGGCAGCCGCCAGCTGACAGACGTCAGCACGGAGGACGACCGGGCGTACTCAGGCCACTGCCCAGCAACGCCCGAGTACGCCGGCCAGTCCTCCGTGGCTGCGCCCGCGCGGCGCTCGGCCGAGCGCCGCGCTTTGGCATGCCATGGGGAGCGCTGCTCCACCGCGGCGTTGACACTCAGCTACCCGGACACCTAGATTTTCCAGTGTTCGATCACGTAACTGGTGTTCGTGAAGCGCACAGCCGAATCTCCGGCCCGCCTGAGTTCTGCTAGCCGCCGCGCCCCGAAGGAGTTCTGGTGACTCTCCTCGACAGATCGATCTGGCAAGGCAAGGCGTACTCCAGCGGCTGGCAGGAGCCAGGCGGCGGCCAGCGGGCGGTGGTCGAGCCAGCGACCGGCGCAGAGCTGGCCAGCGTCGGCATCGCATCGCCAGCCGACATAGCCGCCGCCACAGCAGCCGCGGCCGCAGCCCAGCCTGCATGGGCCGCGCTGCCGTATACCCAGCGCGCGGCGATCCTGCGCAAGGCGGGCGAGATCTGGCTCGCGAACGCCGCCGAGATCGAGGACTGGAGCGTCCGTGAGGGCGGCAAGATCCCGCCGGCCGCCCAGTTCGAGACGCACGTGGCGACCGAGGAGATCTTCGAGGCCGCGACCCTGCCGTCCCGGCCGTATGGTGAGCTGCTGCCGAGCGAGCAGCCGCACCTGAGCTTCGCCGAGCGTGTGCCAGTCGGCGTGGTCGGCGTCATCTCGCCGTTCAACTTCCCGCAGATCCTCGCAATCCGGTCGGTCGCCCCGGCGCTTGCGCTCGGCAACGCGGTCGTGCTGAAGCCGGACCCGCGCACCGCCGTGTGCGGCGGCGTGGTCCTGGCCCGCGTTTTCGAGGAAGCGGGCCTGCCTGCAGGCCTGCTGCACGTGCTGCCCGGCGGAGCCGAGGTCGGCGAGGCGCTCGTGACCGACCCGCGCGCCGGCGTGATCTCGTTCACTGGGTCGACGGCCGCGGGCCGCAAGGTCGGCGCCCTGGCCGGTCAGCACCTCAAGCGCGTGCACCTGGAGCTGGGCGGCAATTCAGCGCTCATCGTGCTCGACGACGCCGACCTGGACAAGGCGGCGTCGGCGGGCGCATGGGGCTCGTTCTTGCACCAGGGGCAGATCTGCATGACAACGGGCCGCCACCTGGTGCATGAGTCGGTCTACGACGACTACGTGACACGGCTCGCGGACAAGGCCAGTCACCTGCCAGTCGGCGACCCCGCATCCGGTCAGGTGGCGATCGGGCCGATCATCGACGAGCGCCAGCGGGACAAGGTGCACGCGCTGGTCACTGCCAGCGTGGAGGCCGGCGCGAAGCTGGTCGCCGGCGGCACCTACGAGGGCCTGTTCTACAAGCCCACGGTCCTCGCGGACGTCGCCCCGGCGATGCCGGCATACGCGAACGAGGTCTTCGGACCGGTGGCGCCCGTCGTGCGCTTCTCGACCGCGGACGAGGTCGCCAAGCTCGCTGCTGACTCCGAGTACGGCCTGTCGCTCGGCATCCTCACCAGGGACGTCATGCGCGGCCTCGAGCTGGCACGGCAGATCCCCACCGGCATCGTGCATATCAACGATCAGACGGTCGACGACGCGCCGAACACCCCGTTCGGCGGCATCCGCGCCTCCGGCACCGGCGCCCGCTTCGGCGGCAGCGCCAACCTCGACGCCTTCACCGACACGCGCTGGGTGACGATCCGCGGGGACATCGCTCCCTACCCGTTCTAGCCACAGCCACGAACCGGATGATGCGCACTCGCACTCAGGTCGGCATCGTCGGCGCCGGTCCGGCCGGTCTGCTGCTGTCGCACCTGCTCGCCCAGCGGGGCATTGCCTCCGTGCTGATCGAGCTGCGCAGCCGGGCGTACTGCGAGGCCCGCCAGCGGGCCGGCGTGCTGGAGGACAGCAGCGTCGCCTTGCTGCGTGACGCCGATGTCGCCGGCCGGCTCGACCGCCAGGGGCTCAAGCACGGCGGGATCTACCTCCAGTTCGGCGGCGAGCGACATCACCTCGACTTCCGGGACCTGACCGGCGGCCGATCCGTGACCGTCTACGCCCAGACCGAGGTCGTCAAGGACCTCATCGCGCGCCGCCTCGCCGATGCCGGGCCCAGCGCGATCGAGTTCAGCGTGTCCGACACCCAGGTCGCCGACATCGAGACCGACAGGCCCGTCCTGCGCTACACCGACAGCGCAGGCATCAGGCACGAGGTGACCTGCGACGCTATCGCCGGCTGCGACGGCTTCCACGGCATCTGCCGGCCGGCCATCCCGGCGGCCGTGCTGTCGACCTGGCAGCGCGAGTACCCGTATGCGTGGCTCGGCATCCTGGCGGACGTGCCGCCGTCGACCGACGAGCTCATCTACGCCCACCACGCCGCTGGCTTCGCGCTGCATAGCCTGCGCAGCCCGACTGTCAGCCGCCTCTACCTTCAGGTGGACACCGGCGACGACATTTCAGCCTGGCCAGACGAGCGCATCTGGGCCGAGCTGCGCCGCCGGTTCGAGCTGCCCGGCTGGACCCTGCATCAGGGCCCGGTGCTGGACAAGAGCATCACGCCGATGCGCAGCTTCGTCAGCGCCCCGATGCGCCACGGCCGGCTCTTCCTGGCCGGAGACGCCGCCCACATCGTGCCGCCGACCGGGGCGAAAGGCCTGAACCTCGCCCTGGCCGACGTGGCCGTGCTGGCGCCAGCCCTGGACGCGCTCCTGCACGGCGACGACAAGCTCGCAGCCGGGTACTCGGCTAGCTGCCTGGAGCGGGTCTGGCGGTCGACACACTTCTCCTGGTGGATGACGACCATGCTGCACCGCGCGCCCGCCGCCGACGCGATGGCGACTCAGCTTCAGCTCTCCCAGCTCCGGTACGTGGTCTCCTCCCGCGCGGCCGCGACCTCGCTGGCCGAGAATTACACGGGCTTCGCCTTTCACTGACCACGACCAGAAACGAGGAAACGGGCCATCATGCGCACAACGCCGCCGTTCCGGGCCGATCATGTCGGCAGCCTGCTCCGTCCGCCTGAGCTCCTCGCGGCGCGGGAGGACTTCGCCGCCGGCACGATCGGCGCCGAGCACCTGCGGGCCGTCGAAGACGCCGCGATCGCCGAGGCCGTCACCATGCAGGCCGAGGCCGGGCTCCAGTCCGCGACCGACGGCGAGTTCCGGCGCGCCTCCTGGCACATGGACTTCATCTACCAGCTCGGCGGCATCGAGAAGGCCCCGGGCAACCTCGCGGTGAAGTTCCGCAGCAGCGCCGGCAACATCGAGTTCACCCCGGCAGCGCTGCATGTCGGCAGCAAGATCCGGCTGGACAAGACGATCTTCGCCGACGACTTCCGCTATCTGCAGTCCACCGTCGGCGCGGCGACGCCCAAGCTCACCATCCCGTCGCCGAACATGGTGCACTACCGTGGCGGTCCGGCATCGATCGATAAGCAGGTCTATCCCGACATGGAGGAGTTCTGGTCGGACCTGGCGGCCGCCTACGCCCACGAGGTCCAGCGGCTGGCTGCCGCAGGCTGCACCTACCTCCAGCTCGATGACACGAGCCTGGCCTACCTCAACGACCCCGCGCAGCGCGCCGAGATCGCCGAGCGGGGCGAGGACGCCGAGCATCTGCACCTGCGCTACATCCAGCAGGTCAACAACGCCATCGGCGCCCGGCCAGACACGATGGCCGTGACCACGCACATGTGCCGGGGCAACTTCCGCTCATCCTGGGCGGCCGAGGGCGGCTACGATTTCGTCGCCGAGGCGCTATTTTCCGAGCTGCGCGTCGACGGATTCTTCCTCGAGTACGACGACGAGCGCTCGGGCGGCTTCGAGCCGCTGCGGTTCGTGCCCAAGGGCAAGATGGTCGTGCTCGGCCTGGTGACGACCAAGCGCGGCGAACTCGAGAGCCCGGACACGCTCAAGCGGCGCATCGACGAGGCCGCCAAGTTCGTCCCGCTGGACCAGCTCTGCCTGTCGCCGCAGTGCGGCTTCTCCTCCACTGTCGAGGGCAACGTGCTGACCCAGGACGAGCAGGCAGCCAAGCTCCGCCTGATCGTGCAAGTCGCGCGCGACGTCTGGGGCGAAGGCTAACTGGTGGGCGAAGGCTCAGGCTGCTGACTGGACCCAGGGATCTATGATCTCGATTCCGGTGCCGTCGAAGTCGGACACGATGCGGGTCGCCAGCGCAGCGCTCTGACATCGACAGACGGCCGCGATCAGCGCGTCGAACCCGGCGATTGGCTTCCCGGCTCGTTCGCGACTGCTGGCAATGGCCGCATAATGTTCTGCGACTGCGGTGTCGACCGGTAGGACCTGGTCCTCGAAGGTCGAGAAGATATCGTCGGCTGCGGCGAAGAGTACCTGCTTCCTGCGCCCCTCCGGCAGCCGGGCGATGCCGTACCGAATCTCTGCGAGCGTGATAGCGGTTGTGCGCAGTTCGCGTCTATCCCGGTCACGGACCCAGCGCGCGACCTGAGGCGCGGGCTCGGGCCGCATTAGCTCGGAGACGACGTTCGTGTCGAGGATGATCATGTGGAGAAATCCGCATTACGCGCCGGTTCATCGCGTCCAGGTAGGTGCAAGTCAACTCCACCGAGCGTGCCGAACCGGTCGAGGAGCGCCGTGAACAGCCCGGCAGAGTCCGCGGGCTCGCGAACGGCCTCCGCGAGGATCTCGCGTGCTTCTGCCTCCATTGATCGGCCGTGACGAGCTGCGCGGATCTGCAGGCGCCGCTTGACGGTCTCATCAATGTTACGAATGTTTAGCGCTGCCACTGCTACCACCTCCTGCCATCAATGCTACCATAGCTGATAGCACCTGATCGGCGGGGCCGAGATCCGACATGCGGGCCGATTGCGATCCGCGCTCCAGGAGACCTCGCTCCGCGCCGCTTGCCGCCCTCTCTCGAGGTAGGCCCGGATCGCTTCCTGCGCTTCCCGCCCGCCCTCGAGGTTTGCCAGCTCGTCCAGGAAGGGGTCGTCCTCGCAACTCTCGCTCACGTTATGAGGTGCGCTGACGGCCGCGCCTCGGCAGCGGGAAGCTGCCCCGGAGTCGGCCATCCTCGCCGACTGGCCACAGGTAGTAGCCGACCGGGAACAGCCTGATTCCGGTGCGGTCGGTGACCAGGCCCCAGATCCCGCGCGGCATCCAGATTGCGACCGCGATGGCCACGAGGCCGAGGATTATCCAGTACCACGTGCCGTCCTGTGACAGCGTCTGCTGCAGCACAAAGAACACGACGGTGCCGATGATTGGGCCCTCGATAGTGCCGATCCCGCCGATGATCGTGATGAAGATCATCTCGGCGGAGAACTGCACGCTGAACGCTGCGGTCGGCACGATGAACTGCTGGCTGATCGCGTACAGCGCGCCCGCCGCCGCGCAGCCGGCCGCCGCGACGATGAAGACGATGGCCCGGACCCGCGCGACGTGCGCGCCGATGCTGCGCGCGCCGCTCTCGTCGTCCCGGATGGCGGTCAGCGCCAGCCCGAGCCTGCTGCGCAGCAGCCAGTAGATGGCCGCGATCACGACAACTACGACCACCAGCGTGGACCAGTACGTGTCCGCGGTGAGCAGTGCCGGGCTCTGCGTCAGGCCAGGCACCGAGATGCCGGTTCCCCCGCCGAGCGAGCTGATCTGGATGATGATCAGGAAGCAGACCGACGCGATGACCCACATCGTGATCGAGAAGTAGCCGCTGCGCAGCCGCGCGACCAGCCACCAGACCGGCAGGCCGACGACCCCGCCCAGCACTGTCGCGATCGGGATCGCCGCGAAGGGGCTGGTCCCGTGGCTGGCGAAGATCACAACGAAGTACGCGCCGAGCCCGATGAAGGCCTGCTGCCCGACCGAGACCAGGCCCGCGTACCCAGCCAGCAGGTTCCACAGGCTCGCCATGATCAGCAGCAAGAAGAACTGGACCAGCAGGTTGGTAGTGCTGGAGTAGACGATGTAGGGCAGGCGCGCCAGGACCGCGACGATGACGACCGCGGCCAGGCCGACCCACAGCGTCGACCGCCGCGACCGGGTCACTAGCCGCGGCGACGACGTCAGGTCGCCCGCAGCGGGCAGGTCCGGTCCCCCGGCCCGCTCAGCTTGCTGCCCGACCGAACTCATGCCAGCTCCCTGCGGGTCGTGATGCCCTGCGGCCGCAGCACCAGGATGACCAGGAACAGCAGCTGACCGGCCAGGACCTGGTCGGCCGCGTGGAACTGCGCGCCCAGCTGCTGCGCGACGCCGAGCAGGATGCCACCCGCGAGCGTGCCCCACAGCGAGCCAAGCCCGCCGATCACAACCGCCTCGAAGGCATACAGCAGCAGCGCCTGCGTCCCGATGGTGGGATCGAACTGGGTGAACATGCCGTCCGCGAGCCCCGCCAGCGCGACGGTGGCGAACGCAATCGCGGCCGCGATGCCAAAGACGTGCCGGTAATTCACGCCCGATAGCTGCGCCGCCTCCCGGTCATCGGCGACGGCCCGGATCAGGCGGCCCTGCCTCGACGACGACAGGAAGTACTGCAGGCCAAGCAGGACCACGACCGCCACGACGAGGATGCCGAGATCGAGGTAGGCGATAGTGATCTGGCCGATGCTGAAGGAGTCGGAGATAAGCGAGCCGATGTTCAGCTGGCGGCTGTTCGCGGTCAGGAACTGCTGGAGGCCGTTCTCGATCACGACAGACACCCCGAAGGTGACCAGGAGCGTCGTAGCCACGCCCCGGTTCAGCGCGGCCTGCAGCAGTGTTCGCTGCAGCACGTACCCGAGCGCCGCGAAAACCGGCACGACGATCACGAACGACCAGACAGCTGGCACGTGAGTGACCGCGATGACGCCCACGGCGACGTAGGCCGCGACCACGGCCAGGTCACCGTGCGCCAGGTTGATGACCTTCATCACGCCGAACATCAGCGACAGGCCGCACGCGAACAGCGCATACAGGCCGCCGATCATGATGCCCTGGACGATCGCGTTGACCCAGGTCATGTGCTCGCTCCCGGTGCTGCACCAGCCGCCGTCACCCCGAAATACGCGCTCTCGATCTGCTCGGCGGTCAGCGTGCCGGGCGGCCCTGCCAGCGTGATCCGGCCCTCGAGGAGGCAGTGCACCTCGGCCGCTACGGCGAGCGCCTGACTGACGTCCTGCTCCACGAGCAGGATCGTGCAGCCGGCGGCAGCCAGCTGCGGCAGCAGGGCGTAGATCCGGCGCACGACGACGGGCGCGAGCCCGAGCGAGAGCTCGTCAAGCAGCAGCACGCGCGGGTTCGCCGCGAGCGCCCGTCCGATCGCTACCGCCTGCTGCTCACCGCCAGACAGCTGGGCGGCGCGCTGGCCCCGCCGGTCCCGCATCCAGCCGAATAGCTCGTAGATGCGTTCGATGTCCCATGGCCCTTGCCGCCCGCTCGTGCCCCCGACGCGCAGGTTCTCCTCGACGGTGAGCGAGGGAAAGAGCCTGCGCCCTTCCGGCACCAGAGCAATCCCGGCCCGGACGCGGCGCTCGGGTCGCATCCGCGTCACATCCTCGCCGTCCAGCAGGATCGACCCGGACGTCGGCTGGTGCAGGCCCGCGATGGTGCGCAGCAGCGTGGACTTGCCAGCCCCGTTCGCGCCGATCATGGCGTGCGTCGCACCCGCTGGAAGCTGCAGGCTGACGCTGTGCAGGGCCTGGAGCTGTCCGTGATGCACGCTGAGGTCGCGGACTTCCAGCAGCAAGCTACCGCGGCCAGCCGTGGCGGGCACGTCGCCCGGGCCGCCGGTGGTGCCGCCGCTCACGGCGCGGCCTCGCCGGGGACACGCAGCGAGGCCGACACCTCGGTGCCGAGGAATACCTCGCGCACCGCGGGCAGCGCGAGCACTGCCGCGGGCTCGCCGTCGCCGATGATCGACCCGCTCGCCAGGCAGAGGAGTCGGGTGACCGTGGCGGTCAGCGCGTGCACGACATGCTCAATCCAGACGATCGCCACACCCTCGGCGGAGACCGCCCGGACGATGCCCGACAACTCGGCCACCTCGGGGTCGGTCAGCCCCCCGGCCACCTCGTCCAGCAGGAGCAGGCTGGGGCGGGTGGCGAGGGCCCTGGCGACCTCTAGCCGCTTGCGGGACAGCAGGCCAAGCCGCTCAGCCGGGCTGTTCGCGTCTGCGGCGAGCCCGGTCAGGTCGAGCACGGCGGCGGCAGCCGCGTGGCTCTGACGCCGCCGTTGGCCCGCGCCTTGCTGCGCGGCGACCAGCACGTTCTCGAATACGGTCATCGCGCCGAAAGGCTTCGGCACCTGGAACGTCCGGCCGATGCCAAGACGGCACCTGGCCGCCGCGTCCTTGCGGGTCACTGTCGCGCCGCCGAACCTGATCGCGCCCGACGACGGCGGCAGGTCACCCGCGATGAGGCCAAACAGGCTGCTCTTGCCGGCGCCGTTCGGACCGACGATCCCGATCAGGTCGCCAGCGCCCACCGACAGCGACAGGCTGTCCGCGACCACGACCCTGCCGAAGCTCTTGCTGATCTTGTCGAGCTCAAGCAGGGCCGCAACAGCGGCGACACCATCAGGCATTCGTCGGATCGAGGTTCGCCCCGACCTGGACGCTTGGGTTGAGCGAGTTATCCACTACCTTCATCTCGAACGGGTACTTGCCGGTGGCCTTCTTCCACTGCACGCCGAGCGGCTTGATGATCCCGACGCCGGGCGCGGGGCCCGCGGCGAAGTTCAGCGGGCCGCAGATGCCCTGGTAGTTGACGTTGTGCAGGGCGTTCGCCACCTCGGCGTGGTTGTGCGGGTCGCTGACGGAGCCGAAGGCCTCCTTTGCGACCTCGAACAGCGAGTACGTCGAGCCGATCGACTGGACCCACTGGCTGCCGGTGGAGGACTGGAACGCGCTGGCCAGGGCGCTGGCTGTCACGCCGGACAGTGACGAGCTGTAGGGCATGTACGGTCCCCACCACGAATCCGTCGCGATGTTGTTGACAAGCGGGCCAAGCGCCGTGGTGTCAGCGGGGAACAGCAGGACCTTGGCCACGGTCGCGATCTTCGGCTTGAAGCCCTGCTGGGATGCCTGCGTCCAGAACGTGTTGAAGTCCGGCGGCAGCGGACAGTTGCTGAAGACCTCGCAGTTCTTGTTCTTGAACAGCGAGATCATGGACGTGAAGTCGCTCTCGCCGTCGGTGTAGGCGCCGCCGTCAACGACCGTGTAGCCCGATCCCTTGATCATTGGCTCGAAGCCGCCACGGAACGCGTTCCCGTCGGAATCGTTCGGGTACTGGCAGGCCACGACCTTGTTGGTGTGGACCCTGTTCCACATTGGCGCGAAGCAGCCCTGGAACTCCTTCAGCCCGAAGAAAAACATGGTGGCGTACTCGAACTTCGTGGTCGGCGCCAGCGGGTTGCCGCCGAGCCCGGCGTACCAGGATTCCCACGGCACGACGGTGGACAGGCATGGCGTGTGCAGCTTCTCGCACGCGCTCGCGACCGGGTTCGTGGTTTCCGGCGTCGACGTGGTGAGGACCAGGTCAGCGTGGTTGAGCACCAGCTGCTGCGCTACCTGCGCGGCTCTCGTCGGGCTCGACTGGCTGTCCTGCACGGTGATGTTGACCTTGTAGGTCTTGCCGCCGATCTTGAAGCCATTCTTGTAAGCCGAGGTCTGCTTGATCTGGCTCAGCACGAACTGATCGCCGGAGGCAAATCCGGCCAGCTCTCCGGTGAGCGGGGTGATAAAGCCGATGTTGATGGTGCCGCCAGCGGTCGATCCGCCAGCGCCCTTGAGGCTGGAACCGCACGCTGCCAGCAGCCCGCTAGTGCCGGCCGCGCCGGCCGCGACGGCTCCGAACCCGATCCCTCTCAGCAGCGACCGCCGCGTGACCCCTGCACCAGCCGGGACCGCAGCGCCCGCTTCCTGACCTTCCATACCGTCTCCTCAAGGTCAGCGCCCGCGTCGAGCCGGCTATCCGGGCGCCGCCTCGAACGCTCAGCTCAAGGTCAGGCACTCCGCGATGGTTACTGCCAGATGTTCGCTTGGCGTACGACTATGCGCAATGTAGAAACATAATCAGCCATCCGGATCAGTGTCAACGGTCATGGCGGTTGGGAAACGGCTCGTCGCGTGCCAGCCGGAAAGGCGGCGATGGTTGACCGGTAACGGTCGGCAACAAGGGTGAGAACGGCAGAACGCGGCGGCGCTCAGGCTGACCGGAACGGGGCTGCCGGAAAGGTCAGCCCAGGCCCTGCGACCGCAGATCCGCCTCGATCCGGCGCGCGGTCTCCAGCATGGCGGGCAGCAACTCGGCGCGCATGGCCGCCATGCTGACGCGGCTGGCGTGCGCGGACAGGTTGATCGCGGCCGTGACGGCGCCGCCCGCGCCATGAATCGGAGCGGCGATGGCACGCAGTCCTTCCTCGAGTTCCTGGTCCACGATCGCGTAGCCCTGCCTGGCCACGTCGCGGAGGATCTCCCGCAGTCGCTCAGGATCGGTGACCGTGCGGCTGGTGATCGGATCGAGGTCGGCCTCGGCGAGATAGCGGTCGAGATCGGCGGGCGCCATCCCGGCCAGCAGCACCCGGCCCATCGACGTGGCGTATGCCGGAAACCTGGTGCCGACGGAAATCGACACGGTCATGATCCGCTTGGTCGGCACCCTGGCCACGTAGACGATGTGGTGGCCGTCGAGGACCGAGATCGACGATGACTCCCGTACCTGCGCGACGAGTTCCTCTAGGTGCGGCGCGGCCACCTCGGGCATGCCGAGGCCGGACAGGTAGGCGTAGCCAAGCTCGAGCACCCGCGGTCGCAGGGAGAACTCCCGGCCGTCGTGGCGTACGTAGCCGAGCTTGACCAGCGTGAGCAGGAACCTTCGCGTCGCCGCCCTGGTGAGGCCCGTAGCCCGGGCGACCTCGCTGAGGCTGAGCCGCTCCCGGTCGGGCCCGAATGCCCTGATCACAGCCAGCCCGCGATCAAGGGACTGGACAAAGTCGCTGTTCCTGCTAGCGGGGCCGTCGCCAGCACCGCCGCGCGCGCTGGTCGCATCCGGGCCGCCGGGCCCGCGCCTCGGCTGCCCGGCGTCGCCCGGGATGTTCGCAGTGCGCTCGGAAGTTGTCATCGAACGCATGCTAGCGCCCGAGGTCCCTGGTTACGGCTAGCGTGCTGCCGCGGCTCGCATGTGCGCCAGCAGCGCCGCGGTGACTCGCGCCGGTGCTGACACCGGGGCCAGGTGGGCCGCCGCGGGAATTACCTCCACGCGCGCGCCGGTAATGCCTCGTGCAATGACCTCGCCGTGCTGCGGCGGAGTGGCCACATCGTCCCTGCCTGCCAGGACCAGAGTCGGCGCCCTGATGGCCGCCAGGGTGGCCCGCTGGTCCATTCCGGCGATGGCCGCACAGCAGCCGGCGTAACCGCCAGGGTCGGTTCGCTGGAACTCAGCCCGGAAAACCTCGACGACCGCCGGTTCCTTCGCTGCGTACTCGGGCGTGAACCACCGGCCGACGACCGGGCCGCAGACCGACGCCATCCCGGCCGCGAGTACCTGATCGGCGCGGGCCAGCCAGGCGGACGCCGGTGGCAGGTACGCCGACGTGCAGACCAGGCCGAGCGCGGCAACACGGTCCGGCGCGTGCGCCGCGAGCCACATGCCGATCATGCCGCCGAGCGAGATCCCGCAGTAGCTGGCCCGGTCGACGCCCAGGGTGTCCAGCAGCGACAGCACTCCCGCGCCGAGGCCCGCGATCGTGTACGGGCCGGGGGACGCCGGCGAGCCGCCATGACCGGGAAGCTCGAACCGCAGCAGCCGGAAGTACTGCCTGAACTGCGGGACCTGCCGGTCCCAGACCGCCGCGCTCGTGCCGAGGGAGTTCCCGAGCACCAGCACAGGCGCGCCCGGCGGCCCCTCCAGCGGCGCCATGGTCATGGGCACCGCGGTCACAGGCACAGCGGCTTTAGGCACAGCAGCCATAGGCACGGGCGCGGGCTGCTCAGACATCGAAGAAGACGGTCTCGTGCTCGCCTTGGAGTCTGATGTCGAACCGGAATCCATCCGGGTTGCGGATGGCGATCAGGGTCGCCCGTCGTGCCAGGTCTTCGATGGCGGCCAGCACTGGGTCGGCCGCATTCGCCTCGGCTTCGTCCGGGAAGTAGATCCTCGTGACCACCCGGTCCAGCAGGCCGCGGGCGAAGACGGAGACGTTCAGGTGCGGAGCCTCGGTGCCGCCGCTGGGGCAGGGCAGCGAGCCGGGCCGGAGCGTACTGATCTGGTAGGTTCCGTCCGTGTCGGTCGCCGACCTGCCGAATCCGCGGAATCCGGCCACCGCAGGCGCCGCCGCGCCGCGCGGGTCATCTGGGTGATCGAACCTACAATCCGGGTCGGCCTGCCAGGTTTCCACGAGCGCATCCGGCACTGGCACGCCGTCGCCGTCGGTGACCTGGCCGGTGATCGCGATGGCCCCCGGCGTGCCGGGCGGGACAACGAACGGGCCGTCGGGCCAGGGCAGTCCGATGGCCAGGAACGGCCCGATTGTCTGCGACGGCGTGATTCCCTCGGTCACTCGCCCTCCTCCGTCTCGAACACGGTCGCGGTCCGGCCGCGCAGGACGATGTCCCAGCTGTAGCCGAGCGCCCAGTCCGGCTCGGTCAGGTCCATATCGAAGGTGGCGATCAGCCGTTCGCGCGCACCCGGGTCTGGGATCGAGTTGAAGATCGGGTCCAGGGCAAACAGCGGGTCGGCCGGGAAGTACATCTGCGTGATCAGGCGCTGGGTGAACGCCCGGCCGAACAGCGAGAAGTGGATGTGCGCCGGCCGCCACGCGTTGTGGTGATTGCGCCATGGGTAGGCGCCAGGCTTGATGGTGACGAACCGGTACCGGCCCAGCGAGTCGGTGACGCACCGACCCGCCCCAGTGAAGTTCGGGTCAAGCGGGGCCGGATGATCGTCGACCGCATGCGCGTAGCGGCCGGAAGCATTGGCCTGCCAGATCTCGATGAGAGCATCCGGCACGGGCCGGCCATCGGAGTCCAGGACCCGGCCGCTGACGATGATGCGCTCACCGAGCGGCTCGGCCGGGTGCCCGGAGGTCAGGTCCGCATCGGCCGGGGTGACCCGCTCGGCCCCAAGCAGCGGGCCGGTGATCTCGGTCAGTCGCTGCGGCAACGAGACGAGAGGCTGCATCGGTGCCCGTCGCACTGAGGACTTGTACGCGGGCGAGTTGAGCGGCGGATGAACCCCGGCTGCGGCCGCATAGTGCGGGAGCACGAGGTCGCCGGTGGCTGCCGAGTTGTCCCTGGCTGTCATGATGAGGTTCCTCCGGCGATGGGTACCGTGGCGGTTCCTGCGGGCGGCCCTGTTGCGGGGGGCACTGACGTGGCAGCCGGCGCGCCAGCGAGCAGCAGGCGCAGGGCAGCAAGTTCCGTCGCCGACGGCGGCAACAGCTCGCTCAGGTCAGCCGACACGGCCAGGTCCCACCCGGTGCTGTCCTCGACCTGGGCAACGGACACTCCTGGATAGATGCCGGCCAGGACGAGCTGACGGCTATCGGGGTCAGGGCGCAGCACGCCGAGGTCGGTAATGACGAGCCTAGGCCCGCCGCCGGTCAGGCCGAGTTGCTGCCTGGCGCCCGCGCCTGCGCCGAATCCGACCGACGTGACGAAATCCAGTCGCTCGGCGAACGTGCGCTTTGACTGCCGCAGCACGACGACGACTTCCTTGCAGGCGCCCGCGATCTCCGGCGCACCACCTGCGCCCGGCAGGCGGACGGCTGGCTGCTCATAGCTCGGGCCGATCACTGTCGTGTTGATGTTGCCGTACCGGTCTAGCTGGGCAGCGCCGAGGAAGCCGACGTCTATCCGCCCAGGCTGGAGCCAGTAATTGAAGATCTCCGGCACGCTGACAACGGCGTCGGCCGTCTCGGCGAGGATGCCGTCGCCAATCGACAGCGGGACATGGCCGGGCTTCGCGCCAATGGCGCCCGACTCGTAGATCAGGACCAGATCCGGGGCATGCGTCCGCCGGGCCAAGTTGGCCGCCTCGCTCGGCAGCCCGATGCCGACGAAGCATGTCATCCCGTTGCGCATCGACCGCGCGGCAGTGACGGTCATCATCTCGTCCGGGGTGTACGTCAGCATGCGACTTCGGTTGCGGCAGGATCGGTCGCGGCGGCCCCGCTGGTGGCGGTGGCCGCGGCACCGTAGACGTGCTCATCGAGCCAGGCCGAGAACAGCTGGCGGTCCCGGCTGATCCGGTCCCAGGCCTTGTAGAACTCGTTGTCGCGCTCGGAGTAGCCGAGCGAGTAAGACGGGTGCGCGCCGCCCGGCACGGCCGCGACGTACCCCACCGTCCAGGACGGCAGCACTACCGCGCCGGGCTGCGGCGTAAGGGTCGCCACGATCTCCTCGACGGTGACGACCGCGCGCGCCGAGGCGAGCACGGCCTCCTTCTGCACTCCGCTGATACCCCAGTACTGGACGTTGCCCTGCTGGTCGGCGCGTTGCGCGTGGATCACCGCCACGTCGGGACGCAGCGCGCTGACGGCGGTCAGCGTCTCGCCGGTGAAGGGGCAGACGATCTCGGCGACACCCGAGGTGTTGGCCGCAAGGCTCGTGCCGCGGTAGCCGCGCAGGACAGCGAACGGCAGGCCGGACGCTCCGGCGACGAACCGGTTCGCCATGCCGGCGTGGCTATGCTCCTCCAGCTCAAGCGGATGGGGCCAGGCGTTCTCGACTGCGTCCCTGAACCTGTGCAGCGACCCGACACCGGGATTGCCTGCCCAGCCGAACACCAGCTTGCGGGCGCATCCGGCCCCGATCAGCTGGTCGTAGATGATGTCGGGCGTCATCCGGACGAGCGTGAGATCGCGCCGCCGCTGCCGGATCACCTCGTGACCAGCGGCATGCGGGATGAGGTGGGTGAAGCCTTCCATGGCGACGGTGTCACCGTCGTGCACCGCGGCCGCGATCGCTTCGGCAAGCGTCACGATCTCTGCCACGTCCGACCCGTCCTCCTCGCTGCTCTACCGGAACGATATCCGTACTTGCCGCTAAGTGAACAGCTGTGCGGACTACGACGTATTCTGCATCGTCTGCGCGGCGACCGCGAACGCGCGGTTCGCGGCGGGCAGGCCCGCATACACGGCCACCTGAAGAAGCACCTCGCGGATGTCGCCCGGCGTCAGCCCGTTCCTGATGCCCGCCCGCACGTGGAGGGCCACCTCCTCGTCACGACCTAGCGCTGCCAGGACGGCCAGGGTGATCATGCTGCGCTCGGGGCGGGACAGGCCGGGCCTGTTCCACAGCTCGCCCCAGGCGTACCGGTTGATGAAGTCCTGGAAGTCAGCCGTGAACTCGGTCGTGCCGGCTATCGCGCGATCGACGTGCTCGTCGCCGAGCACCTCGCGCCGTGTCTGCAGGCCGGCCGCAGCGCGTTCCTCGTCATTCACAGGGGAAGTGATCCTTTCTCCAGGTGCCGGGCTCAGGTGACGTCCGCGCGCCCGCCGTGTGCCGTCACGGCACGGCGTATGAACTCGGCCGACGCGCCCAGGTAACCCGCCGGGTCGACGGCGGCGTCCAGCTCGGCCCGCCCGATCCCGGCACCGCGCAGCGCCGCGGCCGCGTCCGGGTCGGCCAGCAGTGCCGCAGCCAGGTCCAAGCCGTGCGTCGCGGCATGCGCGGAGGCCGCTGCGACAAGGTCGTGTGCGGCGATTCTCCCGAGCTTGGGGGCTAGCTGCGCGGCTACGTGCTCCGCGAGCGGCAGCCCGCCGGCCGCGTCCAGGTTGGCGCGCATCCGGTCCGCGTCGATGCGCAGGCCGGTCAGCAGCCGCACGGACCACCACGCGGCGGATCCGGTCAGTCGCATGAGGTCTGCGAGCGGCTCCCACTCTGCGTGCCATCCGCCGGCTGCGCGCTGGAGTTCCTGCTCGGCTGCGGCGGCCAGGGTCGCGAGCAGTCCAGGTGCGCGCCTGGTGCAGCCGAGAATGATCACCGAGGCCACTGGGTTCCGCTTGTGCGGCATCGCCGACGAGCCGCCCTGGCGCGGGTCATCGCTCCCTTCAGCGACCTCGCCGACCTCAGTCTGGGCGAGCAGCGTGACGTCCCTGGCTATCTTGCCGAGTGGTGCGCAGACCCCAGCTAGCGACGCAGCCAGCTGGAGGACCCGCAGCCTGTCGGCATGCCAGGGCAGCGCGGGCTCGCGCAGGTCAAGTTCCTGCGCAAGCAGGCCCGAGACTGCTGTCCCCGCTGCGCCGAGCGAGGCCAGCGTCCCGGCGGCCCCGCCGAACTGGATGGCCAGCCGCGCCGAGCGGACCCGGCGCAGTTCGCGGCGCGCTTCGTCCAGGGCCGCGAGCCAGCCGGCGGCGATCAGGCCGAACGTGACCGGCACCGCCTGCTGGAGCAGTGTCCGGCCGGCCATCACCGTCGCCGCGTGCGTTTCGGCCAGCACGGCGGCCCGGTCGGCGGCCACGGCGAGGTCAGTGTCGATGACGCCGATGGCGCGCCTGGCCAGCAGCATCATGGCCGTGTCGATGATGTCCTGACTGGTGGCGCCGCGATGGACGGCCTCCCGCGGCCCGCCCGCTGGCAGGCTGTCAGCCAGCGTGCGCACGAGCGCGGGCACCGGATTCCCGGTCAGCGCGGCCTGCCGCCCGATCTCGGCTGCGTCGAACCTGTCCGCCTGCGCGGCCGCCGTGACCGCGACGCCCGCGCCCGCCTCGGCGAGCCCCGCCCGCTCCAGAGCGCGGGCCAGTGCGGCCTCCGTGTCGAGCATCGCCTGGAGCCAGTCGTGATCGGCGACGCCAACCTCGCCGCGGCCGAACAAGCCAGCGAACAGCCCCTCCCGGCCGGATTCAGTCACGTGTCCATGATCCTCGCGATCGGTGCCCGCCGCGTACCGGACTGACGACTGGCCCTCAGCCAGCACCGGCGACCTTCCTGAGGCCGCCGGCGACACAATCGGCGGGTTGTCACAGCCGGGGTTAAGCGGCAGACGGCATTACGGTAGGTTCCGTGCGCGAATTGGCCGACTCTACGGCGCTTCGGGCAGACCGGCCCGCCCTCCGGCATCGCCTGGCCGAGGATGGCTACCTGTTCCTCCGCGCGCTGCTGCGGCCCGCCGACGTGGCAGCCGCCTACGACAGCGTGCGCGCCGAACTCAGGCTCGGCGGCTGGACCGACGGCGATGGCCATCCCGCTGGCCCGCAGCGCGCGGTCAGCATCCGTGATGCGCTCGCCGACCCGTCCTTCCGGGCCGCGCTGGCCAGCCGCGGCCTCAACCGGCTGCCTTATCTCGCGCCACTGCGCGACCTCGTCCGGCAGCTACTCGGCCCGGCTGCGTTCTCCTATCCGGTGAAGGTGCTGCGCACTGTCTATCCGGAGCCGCCGTTCCAGGTCAGCCGGGGCCGGTACATCCATCAGGATTTTGCCGTCTCCGGCGTGCAAGACATGCTGACGACCTGGCTGCCGTTGATGGATATCCCCGCACAGCTCGGCGGGCTGGCGGTGCTGCCGGCTAGTCATCTCGGCCCGCCGACGCGGCCACGGCTGCTGCGCGCCGACGAGCCGGGCTGGGCAACGACGGACTACCGGCCCGGCGACGTGCTGCTCTTCCACTGCCTGACCTGCCACGCCGCACTACCCAACCACGCTGACCGGCTCCGCATCTCCACCGACGTTCGCTGGCAGGCGGCCGACCAGACCGCGCCGGCAGAACTTGTGCTCGGACCAGCCGCTGCGCCAGCCCGGCGCGGCCCGCAGGTAGAGCTGTTCAGCCGGCTGCTCAGCCGTGAGCCATGGTGGGAGCCAGTTCCCTCCGGCCTGATGCTCCAGCCCAGACAACAGCTGGCCGCCGCGCCACCAGCGCCGTCGCGCCTGTTCACCATGCATCGCGGCTGGCAGCGCTGGCGCCCGCCGCCCGGTCCCGTGCACTAACCGCATCACGCGGACTCAGCGCTGACGGGAGGATCTAACCCGCGCTCAGCCGAGGGCGGCGCGCAGGTCCTCCATCAGGTCGTCGACGGACTCGATGCCGACCGACAACCGGACGAGGTCAGCGGGCACCTCGAGCTCGGAGCCAGCCACCGACGCGTGTGTCATCCGGGCCGGGTGCTCGATCAGCGACTCGACGCCGCCGAGCGACTCGCCCAGGGTGAACAGCCGCGTACGGCCGCAGATCTCCACCGCCTCGCCGGGGCCACCGCGAGCGCGGAATGACACCATGCCGCCGAAGCCGCGCATCTGCTTGGCCGCCACCTCGTGTCCGGCGTGCGACGCCAGACCCGGGTAAAAGACCTCACGCACGGCCGGGTGGCTGACGAGCATGTCGGCGATGCGCTCGGCGTTCTGGCAGTGCCGGTCCATCCGGACAGCGAGGGTCTTGGCGCCCCGCAGCGTCAGCCATGCGTCAAAGGGCCCGGGCGCTGAGCCGACCGCGTTCCGGAGGAAAAAGAGCTGCTCGCCAAGCCCGGTGTCGCTGACGACGACTGCCCCGCCGACGACGTCGGAATGGCCGCCGATGTACTTGGTCGTGGAGTGGACGACCGCGTCGGCGCCGAGCGCGAGCGGCTGTTGGAGATACGGCGAGGCGAACGTGTTGTCCACCACCAGCAGCGCTCCTGCGTCGCGGGCGACCTGGGCCAGCGCCGCGAGGTCCGCGATCCCGAGCAGCGGGTTGGTGGGCGTCTCCACCCAGATGAGCCGGGCTGGGCGCTCGGCGAGCGCGGCCCGCACGGCCTCGGTGTCCGCCATCGCCACCGGCCGGTAGGTCACGCCCCAGCCTGTGAGGACCTTGTCGAACAGCCGGAACGTGCCGCCGTAGGCGTCGTCGGGGATCAGGACGTGGTCGCCTGGCTTGCACACGGCCCGGAGCAGGCAGTCCGATGCGGCCATCCCCGACGCGAACACGAGGCTGCGGGCGCCGCCTTCGAGCGCGACCAGGCACTCTTCGAGTGCGCCCCTGGTCGGGTTGTCAGTGCGCGAGTACTCGTATCCATCAATCCAGCGCGCGGCCTCGCCCAGTTCCTTTCCGCGCAGGCCGCCGACGCCGTCTTGCTTGTACGTCGACACCTGGTAGATCGGCGGCACGACCGCGCCGGTCAACGGGTCTGGCTGCTGGCCTGCGTGGATCGCGAGGGTCTCGAAGCCATCGCGCTGCTGTCGCTGCATCGGTACAGGCTATCCGGGCTGGCTGGACAGGAATATCAGCACGTCCTGGCGCGTGATCACGCCGGCCGGCTTGCCGTCGACAAGCACGACGGCGGCGCCCGCGACACCCAGTGCTCTGGCTGCGGCGCTGACCGGCTCACCGGAGCCGACCGACGGCAGCGGCGGCGACATCAGGCCGGAGACCTGGTCGTCCGGTGCGGCCTTGCCTGTGACCAGAGCCTCGAGCAGGTCGTGCTCGACGATGGAGCCCACGACCTCGGCCGCCATGACCGGCGGCTCGGCGCTGAGCACGGGCAGTTGCGAGACGTCGAACTCGCGCAGGCTCGCGATGACATTCCGTACCGTGTCGGTGGGATGAGCGTGCACGAACTGCGGCAGCAGCGAGCCAGCCTTGCGCTCCAGCACGTCACCGACGCGCGGCTCGGCGGTCTCGGCGGTGAGGAAGCCGTAGTCAGCCATCCATTCGTCGTTGAAGATCTTGCCCAGGTAGCCGCGGCCCCCATCGGGTAGCAGCACCACGATGACGTCATCTGGCTGGGCGGTCTTGGCGACCTGGAGCGCGGCGACGACGGCCATGCCGCATGAGCCGCCTGTCAGCAGCGCTTCCTCGCGCGCCAGGCGTCGCGTCATCAGGAACGACTCCGCGTCGCTGACCGCGATGATCTGGTCGCAGATGCTCTTGTCGTAGGTGTCGGGCCAGATGTCCTCACCGACGCCCTCGACGAGGTAGGGGCGGCCCGTCCCGCCGGAGTAGACCGATCCTTCCGGGTCGGCTCCGATGATCTGGACCCGGCCGCCGGAGACCTCCTTGAGGTAACGCCCGGTACCTGAGATCGTGCCGCCGGTGCCGATGCCGGCCACGAAGTGGCTGACCCGGCCGTCGGTCTGCGTCCAGATCTCCGGCCCGGTCGACAGATAGTGCGAATGGGGGTTCTCCATGTTGGCGTACTGGTTCGGCTTCCAGCCGCCGGGCGTCTCCCTGGCCAGCCGGTCCGAGACGGAGTAATAGGAGTCCGGATGGTCCGGGGACACGGTCGTCGGGCAGACGACAACCTCAGCGCCGTAGGCCCGCAGCACGCTGATCTTGTCCTGGCCCACCTTGTCGGGGCAGACGAACAGGCACCGGTAGCCCTTCTCCTGGGCCACGATGGCCAGCCCCACGCCAGTGTTGCCCGAAGTCGGCTCCACGATGGTGCCGCCTGGCTTGAGTTCACCGGACTTCTCGGCGGCCTCGACCATCCGCAGCGCGATCCGGTCCTTCACCGAGCCGCCGGGATTGAAGTACTCGATCTTGGCCAGCACCATCGGCCCGATGCCTGCGCCGGGCATGCTCCGGGTGACCTTGCGCAGCCGGACCAGGGGCGTATCGCCGACGAGGTCGATGAGGGAGTCGTGGATCTGCATCTGTCGCCGCCCCTTGTGGTGGTGTCGTGCTCCCGAAACATATGCCTCGGGCGGCTGCGGTCTGCCGTGGTCAGGACGCTTTCCTTGGCCACTGACGCTATCCCACAACAGGACCGGGTTCGGCCGGGTCGGCGCCTCCGCGGGCTGACCGGTATATCCGGTTCAGGTGGCATTCTCGCCGAGCAGGAACACCACTGGCGGCCTGCTGCCGAGCCTGGGAAGCTGGGAATAGCAGGTTCTGTTACATAAGCTACTGTCGAGTTAACTACCAGTCTTGTTGCAGGGAGCCGTCATGCCCGAGGCAGTCATCGTTGCCACCGCCCGCTCGCCCATTGGCCGGGCATTCAAGGGGTCACTCACCAGCATCCGCCCGGACGACCTCACGGTCCAGATGGTCGCGGCGGCGCTGGCCAAGGTGCCGCAGGTCGACCCGGCGGGGATCAGCGACCTGATCCTCGGGTGCGGCCTGCCCGGCGGTGAGCAGGGCTACAACCTGGCCAGGGTGGTCGCCATCATGCTCGGCTATGACTCGCTGCCCGGCACCACGATCACCAGATACTGCTCCTCGTCACTCCAGAGCACCCGGATGGCCTACCACGCGATCAAGGCTGGCGAGGGCGACATCTTCATCTCCGCCGGCGTCGAGACGGTGAGCCGGTTCGCCAAGGGCAGCAGCGACGGCATGCCAGACACCAAGAACCCGGTCTTCGCTGACGCCGAGGCCAGGGCAGGCGAGATGGCGAAGGGCGGCTTCAGCTGGCACGACCCGCGCGAGGACGGCCAGATCCCCGACATCTACATCGCCATGGGCCAGACGGCCGAGAACGTCGCGCAGATCCGCGGCGTCAGCCGGGCCGAGCAGGACGAGTTCGGCGTCCGGTCGCAGAACCTGGCGGAGAAGGCGCTGGCCGACGGCTTCTGGCAGCGGGACATTACGCCCGTCACTCTGCCCGATGGCACCGTCGTCTCGGCGGACGACGGCCCGCGGGCAGGTACATCGCTAGAGAAGGTGTCGCAGCTCCAGCCTGTCTTCCGCCCGGACGGCACCGTCACGGCCGGCAACTGCTGCCCGCTGAACGACGGCGCCGCGGCCGTGATCGTGATGAGCGACACGAAGGCGGCTGAGCTCGGCATTACGCCGCTGGCCAGGATCGTATCGACCGGCCTGACCGCCCTGTCGCCCGAGATCATGGGCCTCGGCCCGGTCGGGGCGTCGCGGCAGGCACTGAGCCGGGCGGGCATGACCATCGACGACGTCGATCTGGTCGAGATCAACGAGGCCTTCGCCGCGCAGGTGATCCCTTCGTACAACGACCTCGGCATCGACATCGACAAGCTCAACGTGAACGGCGGCGCGATCGCGGTTGGCCACCCGTTCGGCATGACCGGCGCGCGGATCACCTCCACGCTGCTCAATAGCCTCCAGTTCCACGACAAGTCCATCGGGCTGGAGACCATGTGCGTGGGCGGTGGCCAGGGCATGGCGATGATCTTCGAGCGGCTCGGCTAGCCAGCTGTTCGCCATTCCGTGCCTGCCTGAGGGGCCCGCGGGCGAACCAGGCAGGCACGGACTGGCATATGGGGCTTTGCCCGGAACGCGGCCAAGCGTCAAACAGGGCATTACGGAAGGGTGGCCGCTGGGGGTTGTCAGGCGGCCATAGGTGGTGCACTCTCGACTGCAAGAGGACTTAACCCTCGAGCTGGAGGTGCCACTTGTCCCTGACCCACTCTCCTGAGGTGCACAAGAACTTGATCGCCCGCATCCCGTCCGTCACCGGACTCCAGCTCCGAGAGTGGTTCAGCCGCCTTGAATCGGGTCCAGCGTTCCTGAGATGCAACGAACGCGCGCACTGGCTGTCCGACGAGCACGGACTGTCGCACGGCTATGCCAGCGCGATCGTGCACGAGTACGAGCTACAGCGGCGCACGAGACTCAACAGCGCCTGACCTTCCTGGTGGATATCGGTCGGGCTGCTAGCTTCCTGTCCAGCCACCCGCGGGCAATCCTCGCTACCACTAGGTCTGACGGCCGTCCGCAGCTGTCGCCTGTCGTGGTGGCTGTCGATGACGACGGCAAGGTGCTCATCAGCACCAGGGAGACGGCCATCAAGGCCAGGAACCTGGCCAGGGACCCGCGGGCTTCGCTGTGTGCCATTAGCGACGGGTTCTTCGGCGAGTGGATCCAGGCCGAGGGCGAGGCTGAGCTCATCCACTTGCCGGACGCGATGCCGATACTGGAGGAGTACTACCGGCGCATCTCCGGCGAACACCCCGACTGGGCGGATTATCGAGCGGCGATGCAGCGCGACCGCCGGCTGATCGTCAGAGTCACGATTGACCGGGCCGGACCGGACGTCAGCGGATGATTTCATGAAACGCAGGAGGCTAACGTTACGTAGCCGTTTCTGCATGCACTCCGGGACCGCGAATACCACCCGAAACCGGATGACAGGCCGCCCGTTAGGGGCCTAACCAGGCGAATCAGGCGGTCGATACCGGGCAGTTAATTCACCCCGAATTCACTGAATGGTGCGTCGGTGAGTGGCGGGATTGGTTGGGCAGCATCTCATTCCGCAGGGGCCTGGCCGCGCTCTGACCCGGACCGCAGCGTGTCTCACCAGGTCATCAGTACCCCCGGTCGGAGTCGAACCGACACTGGGGACCCTTTTAGGGGGCCGGCCTCTTCCCTTGGGCTACGGGGGCATTGCGATGATACCCCGCACCCATCTGCAGACTCCAGACAACCAATTACTCAGGACCGTTTCCCTGCCAATGTCACGTATCTAATCGTTGCGATCTTTCGCACCCTGATACTCGCCGTGACCAATACGCAATTCTTATTACCCTCGGTGATCCGGCTGACCGGCGTCCGCTGACGACACCACGGTCAGCTGCAGCCCCGCGCGGGGGCAGCCCGCGCTGGTGGCCGCCGCTTAGCTCAGCGCGCTGGCCAGCTCGCGCGCCCGGCCGAAGACGGCGTCGAGCATGGCCTCGGTGACTCGGCCGGTGAAGGTGTTCTGCTGGCTCGGGTGGTAGCAGCCGAGCACCGCAACGCTCGCCGTCCCGTCGGGCGTCGCAGGATCGCGGCCAGAGCCGGAGTCGCCGGCTGCACCGACGGCACCACCGGCCGCCGGCAGCACGGCCTCGGCACCATGCCCGAACACCGGCCGGGGCCTCGGTACCTGATAGCCCAGCCTCGCGAGCTGCGGCCACAACGCCTGCCAGGCGAAGTGGCCAAGGCACACGACGACGCGCAGGCTCGGGCGGAGCAGGTCCAGCTCGGCGGCGAGCCACGACGCGCACGCGTCCCGCTCGGCGGGGTCCGGCTTGTTGTCAGGCGGCGCGCAGTGGACCGCCGCGGCCATCCGCACCGAAATGAGCCGCTGCCCGTCCCCGGCGGTCGTCGACGTCGGCTGCACCGCGAGACCGCACCGCCACAGCGAGGCGAACAGGAAGTCGCCACTACGATCGCCGGTGAACATGCGCCCGGTCCTATTGCCGCCGTGCGCAGCCGGCGCCAGGCCGAGAACCAGGATGGACGCCTGCTCGTCGCCCCAGCTCGGCACCGGACGGCCCCAGTAGGTGTCGGACTGAAACGACCGCCGCTTGCTGATGGCCACCTGCTCGCGCCAGCGCACAAGGCGCTCGCAGGCTCGGCAGACCGACTGCCGCGCGGCCAGTTCCCAGATTGAGCCCGCAGTGGCGGCTAGCGCGCGAACGTCAGCGGCGTTCTGGGCGACCGGCGTGTCGGGGGTAGCCGGATCACCCGGCCAGCCGGTGCCGGGCGGCACGCCGGCCGGCTGGTCCGCCACCCGGTCAGCCACCGGCGATCGACCAGGCGATGCCGTCCAGGATGTCGTGCTCACTGGCGACCAGCTCAGCGAACCCGAAACGCCGCATCACCCGGTCAAGGATGAGCGCACCGGCGCCGATCACGTCGACGCGGCCAGGATGCAGTGCCGGAATGGCAGCCCGTTCCTGTCTGGTCGCAGATAGCAGTTGCTGCATGACGGCGTGCACGGTATCGGCCGAGATCCGGGCGTGGTGCGTGCGGCCAGGGTCATACTCCGCCAGGCCGAGCGCGATCGCGACGATGGTCGTCACCGAGCCAGCCAGGCCGACGAGCGTGCGGGCCTCGGGCACGGCGATGGCCGCGGCTACGTCGTCCAGCGCCTCGTCGACATCGGCGGTGGCGCCCTTGACCTCGGCTTCGGTCGGTGGGTCGGAGTGCAGGTGACGCTCGGTCAGCCGGACGCAGCCGATGTCCACCGAGATGGCAGCGAGGCTGGCAGCCGCGTCCGCGAGGTCGCCCTCCGGCTCGCCGCCGAGCACGAACTCGGTGGACCCGCCGCCGATATCGGCCACCAGATAGGGCGGCTCCAGCGTCGGGCCGGCACCCGCGGCGGCCAGCTCGGCCGTCGCCCCAGCGAACGACAGCCTGGCTTCCTCGCTGCCGCTGATGACCTCCGGCGCGATGCCCAGGGTCTCCTGCACGCCGCGGGTGAAGTCGGCGGCGTTACCCGCGTCGCGCGTCGCGCTCGTGGCAACCATGCGGACAGCGGTGGCGCCGGCCGCGCGGATCTCGCGCGCGTACTCGGCGAGCATGCGCAGCGTCCGCTCCAGCGCTTCCGGCGCGAGCATGCCGGTCGCGTCCACGCCCTGGCCAAGCCGGACGATCTCCATCCGCCGCTGGATGTCGGTCAGCTGATGGCTAGCCGGGTCGGCGTCGGCGATCAGCAGCCGGAGCGAGTTCGTCCCGCAGTCGATGGCTGCCACTCGCCTGGTCATCTGTCCGCCTCTCCGCTGGCCCGTGCCACACAGGGTCCAGCCTGCCACCAGTGGCCGACTGCCTCGACCGCCTCGTCGCCGAGCGGGTTGACGCCGGGCACCGCCAGCGCGTGTGCGGCCAGCGCGTGCAGGCACTTCACCCGGTCCGGCATGCCGCCCGCGCTCTGGGTGCCCGGCGGCAGCGGCTCCAGGCCGGCTGCCGCAGCCGCGGCGTCCCGGCGGCGCACGTAATCGGCATGCGCGGCCCGGTAGCGCTCGCGCAGGTCGGGATCCGCCTGCAGGCGCGCCGTCATGTCCCGCATCACTCCCGCCGCCTCCAGCCCGCTGAGGGCGCTGCAGGCCCGCGGGCAGGTGAGGTAATACAGAGTCGGGAACGGGGTGCCGTCCGCCAGCCTGGGCGCTGTCTGCACGACGTCGGGCAGTCCGCACGGGCACCGGTGGGCGATCGCGGTGACGGCACGGGGCTCGCGGCCGAGCTGCCGCGCTACCACGTCGAGGTCGCCGGCCTCGAAGGCGCCAGTCGCTGCGGCGGCGGGTTCGCTCACGTCCTCACCGGGACGGGGTCGCGTCAGCCTCGGCGACCGACTTCCAGAGCCGTCCGTACCAGGGCGCCGCGGCATGCCGGGAGTCGCCCCTGGCGTGCGTTGCTACGGGGTAGATCACCTCGTAACAGGTCTGCGACGGGAAGCACATGTGCAAATTGTCCCTGGCCTGCTGCTCGATCCGGGTCGGCGAGGACAGCGCGCGCTGCTCGCTCTGGAGGTGCTTGACCATAGCGGCGATCTGCGCGTTCTGCGCCTCGAGCTGGTCGATCTGGCGGCGGTCCGCGATGTACTCGCGCACCGGGTAGGCCAGCGTCAGCGCGATCCCGCACAGCACGATGGCCAGGACCGCCGCGCGGCTGGTGAGCTTAGGGCGCGGTGCAAAGACGGGCCGTCGGCCCGCTGGCCGCGCCGGCCCGTCCGGGCTCACTGGCTGTCGGCTGCCGACCGCGGAAACGCGCCGCGGCCTGCGTACACCGCGCCGTCGCTGAGTAGCTCCTCGATCCGCAGCAACTGGTTGTATTTCGCCACCCGCTCGGAGCGGCACGGCGCTCCGGTTTTGATCTGCCCGCAGTTCAGCGCGACGGCGAGGTCGGCGATGGTGGTGTCCTCGGTCTCGCCGGACCGGTGACTCATCATCGTGGTGTAGCCGCTGCGGTGGGCCAGGTCCACGGCGCTGAAGGTCTCGGTGAGCGTGCCGATCTGGTTGACCTTCACCAGCAGCGAGTTGGCCACCTTCTCGGCGATGCCGCGCCGGATCCGCTCGGGGTTGGTCACGAAGATGTCGTCACCCACGATCTGCACCCGGTCACCGAGCTCGGCGGTCAGCTGGCGCCAGCCGGCCCAGTCCTCCTCGGCCAGCGGGTCCTCCAGCGAAACCAGCGGGTAGGAGTCGAGCCATTGGGCGTAGATGCTCGTCATCTCCGCGGCGGTCTTCGTGCCGCCCTCGAACGCGTACGTGTCGCCGGCCAGGAAGCTGCTAGCCGCGGCGTCGATCGCCAGCGCCACGTCGCGGCCCGGTGTCAGGCCAGCCTTGCCGATGGCCTCGATGATCAGGTCGAGCGCCGCGCGGTTGTGCTCCAGGTCAGGCGCGAACCCGCCCTCGTCACCGACGCCGGTGTTCAGCCCGTGCTGCTTCAGCACGGCCTTGAGCGCGTGGTAGGTCTCGGCGCCCCAGCGCACCGCCTCGGAGAACGTGCTCGCGCCTACGGGGGCGATCATGAACTCCTGGATGTCCACGTTGGTGTCGGCGTGCGCGCCGCCGTTCAGGATGTTCATCATCGGCACCGGGAGCACGTGCGCGTTCGGGCCGCCCAGGTAGCGGAACAGCGGCAGTCCCGACGACTCGGCCGCGGCCCTGGCAACTGCCAGGCTGACGCCGACGATCGCGTTCGCTCCGAGCCTGGACTTGTCCGGAGTCCGGTCCAGGTCGATCAGGTCCTGGTCGATCATCCGCTGGTCGTCGGCGTCGTATCCGAGCAACTCAGGCTGGATCTCGTCGATCACGGCCTGCACGGCCTTGGTCACGCCCTTGCCGCCGTACTCCTCGCCCCCGTCGCGAAGCTCGACCGCCTCGAAGATGCCGGTCGAGGCGCCACTCGGTACGGCCGCCCGGCCGTGGCTGCCGTCATCGAGGACCACCTCGACCTCGACCGTGGGGTTGCCACGGGAGTCAAGGATCTGCCTGGCGAAAATGCCTTCGATCGAGGCCACAGTAGGAACTCCTGCGCTGCTAGCGGTGCTGAGGGGTCATTCGGAGCCTAGTAGAGGTGGTTGCCGCCGGCGAGTTGGGCACGCCGTTCCGGGCGTCCTGCCCGTGTTTGCCGGCAGGTCGTTACCGCGGCTGCTGGTCCTGCGGCTGCTGGTCTTGCGGCTGCCGGCGATCCTGACCTTGCTGGTCCTGGCTGGCCGCCCAGGCGCGCACTCGGTCGGCGTAGGCCAGCGCGGCGGCGCGCAGCTCAAGCTCGGGGTCAAGACCCTCGGCCCGGGCCCGGTTCACCAGGGCAAACAGCTCTCGCCCTAGATCACTGCCCGCAGCAGGACCGGCCGGCAGACCGGGCTGGCCGGGCGAGCCGGGCAGCGCCTGCCCAGGCAGCGCTAGCTCGGCGGGTGCCCCGGCGCGCTCGGCCCGGCGCTGGAGCTGCGCTGCCAGCGACAGGGCCGGCTGGCTTAGCGGCACGCCGTCAAGGACGGACTCCAGCCCCGCAGCACCGGCGGCTGCCCGCTCTGCGGCCTTGATGGCGTCCCAGTTCTGCTTGACCTCGTCCGGCCCGGAGACGCTGACGTCGCCGAACACGTGCGGGTGACGCCTCTTCAGCTTGTCGATGATGCCATCGGCGACGTCGTCGATGGTGTAGCCCGTGCCGTCGGTCCGCTCCTGCGCAACCCGGGCGTGGAACACGACCTGAAGCAGCACGTCGCCCAGCTCTTCCCTGACCGCGGACTGGTCACCGGCCAGCAGTGCGTCGACCGCCTCGTAGGTCTCCTCCAGCAGGTACGGCGTCAGGCTCTCGTGCGTCTGCCCCGCGTCCCACGGGCAGTTGACCCGCAACGTGTCCATCACCCGCACCAGCTCGAGCAGGCGCGACCCCGGCGCCGCGTCGTCCGCGGGCCTGTCTGCGGCCTCGGTCACGCCTGCGGCCTCGGTCCCGCCTGCGGGCTCAGTCCCGTCTGCGGGCTCGGTCACGTCAGTACCCGACGTCGCCTGCGGCACGTCAGCAGGGCGGGTTCAGCACGGGCGGGGTGGGCGTGGGCGACGGCTTCGGGTTCGCGGCCAGCTTGGGCGCCGCAAGCACCACCGAGTAGCTGCGGTAATCGAAGACGCCGAACTGCGGATTCACCTGCACGCCGAGGCTCTTGGCGGCGACGCACTGTGCGTGGCCCACCTGGCTTTGCACCTGGCTCTGCCCAGCCGTGGTGGTGGGCGTCTTGCCGCCGTCGAACTTGCCCTCGAGCGCGGACAGGGTCGCGAAGTACTGGCCGAGCTGCGGCAGCAGGTCCGGTGGCAGCGCGCCAGCCGCCGACACGAACTCATCCAGCGTCACCTTGTTCTGGGTCGCCTGGGCGCTCAGTCCAGCCAGCTGCTTGCTCGCCTGGGCGGGCGTCACGTTGATGCCGTGCTGCGCCGCGATCTTGTCGTAGATGCGGAACAGGAGCAGCCAGGTCAGGACCTGCTGCGCCGCCTGGCTCGCGGGCCGCTGCGGCTTGACGCCCTTGGCCAGGTCCGCCTTATAGGCCGCGGTGAGGTTGGCCACCTCATTGGTCAGCGTGGCCGACGTGATCCGGCTCTCGCTGGTGGTCGCCGCGGCACCCAGCTGGTTCGTGCCGCAGGCCGTTACCGCGAGGCCAGCGACGACCAGCGCTGCTGCCACCCGCACCGAGGTGCGGGGCACCGCCACCCTCAATCGCGCGCTGCGCTTCCCGGTCACGCCAGGTCCCTCCTCATGCTGAGCGCTCCGGATCTGCTCCGGCTGCGCCAGGCCCGTCCGGTGCCCCGCCGCCCGGTGACGCGCCATTTTGTGACGCAGCATCTGGCGACAGGCCGTCGAGCACCGACCCAATCAGTTCCTCACACCAGGCCAGCAGTTCCTGATCACGCAGCGGCGGCGCGCCGAGCGAGATGGTCTGCCCGGTGCCCGCCCGCGTGCTGCCCGACCCTGCGCGCGTGCCGGGCACCACCTTCGGCACCGGTACGAGCATGGTACTGACGCTTGGCTTGAGCACGGTGCCGGGGTACAGCCGCTCTACTCGGACTTGCCGTGATTCGGGCAGGTTTACGGGCGAGAACCTGATCTTGTTGCCCTGGAGTGTGATGTCCGTCAGCCCGGCCTGCCGGGCGACGGCGCGCAGCCGCGCCACCGCGAGCAGGTTGTCGACTTGCAGCGGGACGGCGCCGAACCGGTCGGTCAGCTCATCCCTGACGGCGTCGATGTCGATCGTCGCATTGATGGCTGCGATCCGCGTGTAGGCCTCCAGCCGAAGCCGCTCGCCGGTCACGTAGTCGTGCGGGATGTGCGCGTCCACCGGCAGCTCGACCCGAATATCGGCCCGCTCGGCCGGACCGTCACCGCGCAGCTCCCGGACCGCCTCGCCGATCATCTTCACGTACAGGTCGAAGCCGACGGCGGCGACATGCCCGGACTGCTCGCCGCCGAGCAGGTTGCCCGCGCCGCGGATCTCCAGGTCCTTCATCGCGATGTGCAGGCCGGCCCCGATCCCGGTGTGCTGCTGAAGCGTCGCGAGCCGCTCGTGCGCGGTCTCGGTCAGCGGCTTCTCCGGCGGGTACAGGAAGTAGGCGTAGCCCCGCTCCCGGCCGCGGCCCACACGGCCGCGCAGCTGGTGCAGGTCAGGCAGCCCGTAAGCATCGGCCCGGTCCACGATCAGGGTGTTCGCATTGGGGATGTCCAGGCCCGATTCGACGATCGTGGTCGAGACCAGGACATCAAACTCCCGCTCGATGAACCCGCTCATCACCTTTTCCAGCGTGTGCTCGTTCATCTGGCCGTGCCCGACCCCGATCCTGGCCTCCGGCACCAGCTCGGCCAGCCTGGCCGCGACCTTGTTGATCGAGGACACCCTGTTGTGGACGAAGAACACCTGGCCGTCACGCAGCAGCTCGCGCCGGATCGCGGCCGCGATCTGCTTCTCTTCGTAGGGAGTGACCGAGGTCAGCACCGGGTGCCGCTCCTCCGGCGGGGTCAGGATCGTCGACATCTCCCGGATCCCGGAGATGCCCATCTCCAGCGTCCGCGGGATCGGCGTCGCCGACATCGCCAGCACGTCGACCTCGGTGCGCAGCTGCTTGAGGTACTCCTTGTGCTCGACGCCGAACCGCTGCTCCTCGTCGATGATCAGCAGCCCGAGCCGGGCGAACCGCACTTCGGGCGACAGCAGCCGGTGCGTGCCGATCACGATGTCGACCTTGCCAGAGGTCAGGCCGTCCAGGGTCTCGGCGACCTCAGCGGCCGACTGGAACCGCGACATCGCCCGGACGGTGACGGGGAACGGCGCGTACCGCTCGCTGAACGTGACGAAGTGCTGCGCAGACAGCAGCGTCGTCGGCACCAGCACGGCCACCTGCATGCCGTCCTGCACGGCCTTGAACGCCGCCCGCACCGCGATCTCGGTCTTGCCGTAACCCACGTCACCGCAGATCAGCCGGTCCATCGGAACGGCGCGCTCCATGTCGCCCTTGACCTCGTCCACGGCCGCGAGCTGGTCCGGCGTCTCCACGTACGGGAATGCGTCCTCCAGCTCCCGCTGCCAGGGTGTATCGGGCCCGAACGCGTGCCCTGGCGAGGCCATCCGGGCCTGGTACAGCCGGATCAGGCCAGCAGCGATGTCGCGCACGGCCTTGCGTGCGCGGCCCTTGGCCTTCGCCCAGTCCGCCCCGCCGAGCCGGTGCAGCGGCGGCGATTCGCCGCCGGTGTACCTGGTCACCTCGTCGAGCTGATCGGTCGGCAGGTACAGCCGGTCCGGCGGCTGCCCGCGCTTGCTCGGCGCGTACTCGATCACCAGGTAGTCCCTGGTGGCGCCCTGCACCGTGCGGCTGGTCATCTCCAGGTACCGGCCGACGCCATGCTGCTCGTGCACGATGAAGTCGCCGGGCGTCAGCTGGAGGGGATCGATGCCGCCGCGCCGGCGGCTCGGCATGCGGTGCGATGGCCGTGTTCCCGTCCTCGTGCCCGCCAGATCCTGCTCGGCGAGCACCACCAGCCGGATCGACGGCCAGACGAACCCGGACTCCAGCTGCCCCGTCGTCACATGCGCGAGGCTGGCCTCCGGCGGCGCGGTCAGGTCGCCGTCCCTGGCACCGAGGCCCTCACCGCGCAGGAGCTCGGCTAGCCGTTTGGCCGGCCCGTGGCCCTCGGTGACCAGGACCACCCGCCAGTCATCAGCGAGCCACCGGCGGATGTCAGCGAGCGCCCGGCTCGTATCACCGCGGTATCCCGGCGCAGGCTCCGCAGATATGGGGAACGGGGTCGGCTCGTCATCCTCGCCGTCGCCCAGGCCGCCGTCGCCGGCCGCCTGGGCCGCGTCGGCGGCGACGAATGGCGTGACGGTCCACCAGGGCAGCTCGGCAGCTGCGGCAGCTGCCCGCGCCTCGGCGATCGGGCGGATTGCCGCGTCGCCGAGGTCGATCGGGACCTCGCCGCCGGCGGCCGCGCCTACCCAGGACGCCTCCAGGAACTCCTGGCTGGTCCACACCAGGTCAGCTGCCCGGGCGCGGATCCGCTCCGGGTCGCACGCGATGATCTTGCTGCGCCGCGGCAGGTAGTCGAGCAGCAGCTCCATCTTGTCGGT
>DASXKI010000334.1:0-36637 GCA_036496945.1 Streptosporangiaceae bacterium
CAGAAGCCCGCCCAGGGTCGGCCCGGCAATCGTGGCGACGCCGGCGACCGCCCCCCACACCCCGAAGGCCGCGCCCCGCCGCTCTGCCGGAAAGACCATCGTCAAGATAGCGAGCGTCTGGGGCATCAGCAGCGCCGCGCCGAGGCCCTGCACCGCGCGGAAGCCGATGAGCCAGCCCGGCGACGGCGCGAACCCGCAGGCGGCCGAGGCCACCGTGAACAGCGCGATCCCGGCGAAGAACACCGTGCGCTGACCGAGCAGGTCGCCGAGGCGGCCAGCGGTGATCAGGAGCACGGCCAGCACGAGCGCGTAAGCGTTGATCACCCACAGGATGTCATCGAGCGAGGCGTGCAGCCTCGAGATCATGTTCGGGATCGCGATGTTGACGATCGTCAGGTCCAGCAGGGTCATAAAGAACCCGAGCGAGACGACGATCAAGATGACCCACGGGTTGCCGCGGCCGCGCGCCTGCGGTGCCATTGCTGCCACTCCTGTCCTCCATAACCTGAACTCGCCACCACGGTACGGCAACCGTCGGACATTGGGTGTGACGGCGAATGGCTCAAGACAACGGGGCGGGCCGGACATTGCGCGCTGAGCGCGGCCGTGTCGTTATCCGAACCCCGTTCGGTGTTGCGGCGTCTGGCGAAGTATGCTCCGGCCATGAAAATCAACGGAACCGCCGCAATCGTGTCCGGAGGGGCCAGCGGCCTCGGCGAGGCGACCGTCCGCGCACTAGCGGCGGCCGGGTGCAAGGTCGTAGTCGCCGACCTGAACGAGCAGCGCGGCAAGGCGCTGGCTGACGAGGTCGGCGGCTTGTTCGCCCGGACCGACGTGAGCGACGCTGAGTCTGTGCGGGCGGCCGTGGCCGTCGCCGCCTCGGCAGGTGCCCCACTGCGGTTCGTGGTGAGCTGCGCTGGCATCGGCTGGGCGCAGCGGACGGTGGGCCGTGACGGCGAGCCGCATGACCGGGCTGCGTTTGGCAAGGTCATCGACGTGAACCTGATCGGCACTTTCAACTTGATGAGCATCGGCGCCGCGGCCGTGGCAAAGACAGAGCCGGCTGACGCTGACGGCGCCCGCGGCGTGGTGATCAACACCGCGTCGATCGCCGGCCTGGAGGGCCAGACTGGACAGCTTGCCTACTCGGCGTCCAAAGGCGGCATCATCGGCATGACCGTGCCAGCGGCCAGGGACCTGTCGGCCATCGGCGTCCGCGTAAACACGATCTGCCCCGGCATCATCGACACCCCGATCTACGGGAGCGGCGCGGCCAGCGAGGAATTCAAGGCGAAGCTCGCCACCCCGGTGGTCTTCCCTAAGCGCATGGGCACGGCCGCCGAGTTCGCGCACCTGGTCCGCGCGCTGATTGAGAACGACTACATGAACGCCGAGGTCATCCGATTCGACGGCGGCATCCGGTTCCAGCCGAAGTAAGCACCGCGAGGCCAGCCTGCCGCCAGGCGGCGACGCCGGACATGGGGGGAAAACGATGCCCGAGGCAGTCCTGACTGAGGTCAGCGACGGCGTAGCCGTCATCACGATCAACCGGCCCGAAGCCAGGAACGCGGTCAACGGCAGCGTCGCCCGCGGCATCGCGGCCGCCGTGGATGAGTTCGACGCAAACAAGGACGTCCAGGTCCTCGTGCTCACCGGCGCTGGCGGCACCTTCAGCGCGGGCATGGACCTGAAGGGGTTCCTGTCCGGCGACTCCCCGAACTTCGCCGACCGCGGCTTCGGCGGCATCGTAGAGCGGCCGCCGGTCAAGCCCATCATCGCGGCTGTCGAGGGATATGCGCTGGCCGGCGGTTTCGAGCTCGTGCTGGCGTGCGACCTCGTAGTGGCCGGCGAGACAGCCAAGTTCGGCCTGCCGGAGGTCCGGCGCAGCCTGGTGGCCGGGGCCGGCGGGCTGCTCCGGCTGCCTAAGCGGATCCCTTACCACCTGGCGATGGAAATCGCGCTTACCGGCGAGCATTTCCCAGCCGCCAGGCTGCACCAGGCGGGGCTGGTCAACGCGATCGTCCCCGCGGGCGAGGCACTCGCCGCCGCCAGGGATCTCGCGGGCAGGATCGCGCTCGGCGGCCCGCTCGCCCTCACGGCCACCAAGCGCGTGATCATCGAGTCGGCCGACTGGGGCAGCGCTGAGGCATTCCAGCGCCAGGGCGAGATCATTACGCCCGTATTCACCTCAGCGGACGCCAGGGAAGGCGCGATGGCATTCGCGGAGAAGCGCCAGCCGCACTGGCGCGGCGAGTAACCGACTGCTCCCTGGCAGCGCAACCCAGTGGTAGCAAATCCGCCGTAGCGACCTTGCCAGTAGCGACCCCGCTCGTGGGGGGCGCAGGGGAGGTGCGCGCGGTCGGGGTATGCGCGGTGGGTGGTATGCGCGGTGGGTGGTATGCGCGCGGTGGGGGTGCGTGCGGCAGCGACAGAGCCCGGACAGACAGCGGATGCCCCGCCGCTGCCGGGGGAGTGCAGCGGCGGGGCATCGCCAGGGTGCAGCGCAGCGCGGGGCCTGCGCATGGGGGTTGCGTGCGCGGTGCGGTTGTGCGCGCGGTGGGGGTTGTGCGCGCGGGGGGGGGGTTGTGCGCGCGGTGGGGGTTGTGCGCGCGGTGGGGGGTTGTGCGCGCGGTGGGGGAGGTTGTGCGCGCGGTGGGGGTTCGTGGTTAGGCGTGCTGGCTAGCTGGGCGTTGGCGCGAGCGTGCGGCGTGGCGCGTGACCTGCCAGGCGCTCCCTGAGCTTGGCCCGGCCGCGGTGGAGCCGCGACATCACGGTGCCAATCGGGGTGCCCATCATCTCCGCAATCTCGCGGTAGGGGTAGCCCTCGACGTCGGCGAGGTAAATGGCGACCCGGAACTCTTCGGGCAGTTCGCGCAATGCCTGCAGAACTTCCGAGTCGGCTAGCCGCTCAAGCGCCTCGACCTCGGCCGACCTGTGTGGCGGCGTCAGGGGGTCGCTGGGGGTCTGCCAGTCCTGGGAGAAATCAAAGCCCAGATCCTGCACCGGTTCGCGCCTCTTCTTGCGGTAGCTATTGATGAAGGTGTTGGACAAGATCCGGTGCAGCCAGGCGCGCAGGTTAGTGCCAGGCCTGAACTGATGAAACGCGGCGTAGGCCTTGGCAAACGTCTCCTGGAGCAGGTCCTCAGCGTCGCTCGCATTGCGGGTCATTCGCAGCGCTGCGGGATACAGCTGTCCAATGAACGGGATCACGTCCTGCTCAAACCGAACGTCGCGGTCTGCCGCTGCCTGGTGTGGCGCCTGCGGCTGATCTGACTCGACCGGCCTCATCTCAACCTCAAGCTGGCTCATTATCTGCTCCGCTCCATTCGGTGAACTGACACTGCTATGACGTAACTCGTCAGTAACCCGATGCGTGATCTGGGTAACAGAGCAACTACGAAGAGGCATAATCGCAGGTCAGATGCGACCTAACAGGGGCAAAACGCCGTGCGAATGACCATCAGATCCAACGGTGGAACCACATCCTGGACAGCCAGGCGCTGTACGGGATCACTTCAGCCGTCAGCACCGGATACAGGTAGGCCAGGTTCAGCAGCACGGCGACGAGGTAGCCGCCAGCGGCGACCGCGCCGATCGCGCGCCTGCCGGGCGCTGCCCTGGCGGGGCCGATGATCAAGCCAAGACACAGGACGATGGCCATGATCATGAAGGGCTCGAAGACAACCGCGTAATAAAAGAACTCGGTGCGGTTGTCGTGCCACGCATACCAGATCCAGGGCAGCCAGCCGACGAGCACACCGAGCAGGATCGCGCCGGCCCGCCAGTCGCGTCGTGGCGTCCGGCTGAAGGCAAGGTCACCGATGAGGCCCGTGAGCCACCAGCCGAGGCAGAACAGCAGCGCTAGCGTGCCACCCCACCAGATGAGCGGCGTGCCGATGGCAAGGACCTCGGCAGCTGTGTCCTTCGGGATCGAGCAGCCTGTCGTCGAACCCGAGCACCAGTAGAACGAGATAGGCCGGGCCAGGATTGTCCAGCCGATCGGGCTGGACTTGTACGACTGGAAACTGGACAGGCCCAGGCCGAACTGGAGCATCCAGTGGTTGTACTGGTACCAGGAATCGATGGTCGACCAGATGGGCGTGTGGTTGCCGTGCGCTGCCGCCCAGTTGCGGTCGTAGCCGTCGCTGGTGGCGAACCAGCCCGTCCATGAGGCCACGTAGACCACCAGCGGGGCGAGGCCGAACCAGACTGGCAGCCACTTGCCCTCGCTGCGCAGGCCGCCGGAGAGCCAGTGGCTGTAGCCGGCTGCCCGCCTGGCGCCGAAGTCCCAGGCGATCGCCAGGCAGGCGAAGCCCAGCAGGAACCAGATCCCACTCCACTTGGTCGCGCACGCCGCGCCGATGCACAGGCCCGCAGCCACCCGCAGCCACCGGATCCCGAGCTTCGGCCCGGCGACGTCGTGCGGGCCCGCCGCGGCCCTAGCGGCTGCGAGCCTGGCGACGGTCTGATCGCGGTCCATGACCAGCAGTCCGAAGGCCGCCAGCACCCAGAACATCAGGAAGATGTCGAGGATCGCCGTCCGGCTCAGCACCAGCTCGAGGCCATCGAGCGCGAGCAGCAGCCCGGCGACGCACCCGAGCATCGTCGACCGGGTCATGCGCCGGGTGATCCGGGCGAGCAGCAGGATGGACAGGGTACCGATCACTGCCGTGGAGAATCGCCAGCCGAACGGCGTCAGGCCGAACGTCCACTGGCCGAACGCCATCAGGATCTTCCCGAGCGCGGGGTGGGCCACGACTTCGCCGGCCAAGCACGGAACTCGGTGCGGAGCACAGGTGGCCGGGTCCGTGCTCTTCAGGAAGATGTTGGGATTGCCCGCCAGGAGGAGCTGGTTCACCTTGCTGACGTGCTGGAGCTCGACGCCGTGACGGAGGATCGAATTGGCGTCCGGCACGTAGTACGTCTCGTCGAAGACGACAGCTTTGGGCTGGCTCAGCCGGTAGAACCGCAGGAAACCGCCGAAGATCATGATCAGGACGGGACCTGCCCAGCCCCAGAATCGGCTGCCGAGCACGAGCGCGCTGCCACGGCGGCTAGCCAGCTGCGAGCCTTCGTCCGTGCCGGTGGCCGACATCGTCTGGTAGGCGTTCATCGACAGCCATGTTAGGGGTCTGACCGGCTAGCCTGGGCCTGGACATGGCACAGGTTAGCGACGAACCAGCAGCATATCCTGCTGCCGCGGACACCGATTCCGGGCGCCCTGCGGCGGGCGACGGTACCGCATGGCCCAGCGGGACATACCCGGCCGAGAGCAAGTGCGGCACGCTGACGGTCGCTGCCGCACCCATCGGGCAGCCTGCCGACGCTTCCGGTCGGCTAGCCCCGGCGCTCGCGGCAGCGGCATTGATCGCGGCCGAGGACACCCGGCGGCTGCGCAGGCTCGCGACCGCCCTGGGCGTGCGGCTGACTGGCCGGGTGCTCTCGTATTACGAGGCCGTTGAGGGGCGGCGGGTGCCCGCGTTGCTGGCCGAGCTCATCGCCGGGCAGGACGTCCTGCTCGTGACCGACGCCGGCATGCCGGGCGTGAGCGACCCCGGCTACCGGCTCATCGCCGCCGCTGTCGACGCCAGGATCCGGGTGACGGTGCTCCCTGGCCCCTCCGCGGTCACAACGGCGCTGGTGATCTCCGGGCTGCCATCGGACCGGTTCGTGTTCGAGGGCTTCCCGCCACGGCGAGCCGGCGAGCGCAGCCGGCGCTTCGCCGAACTGGCCGCCGAGCGCCGGACGCTGGTGTTCTTCGAGTCGCCACGGCGCCTCGGGGTGACGCTGGCTGAGCTCGCCAGCGCATTCGGCGCCGAGCGCCGCGCGGCAGTCTGCCGTGAGCTGACGAAGACCCACGAGGAGGTCATCCGGGGCACGCTCGCCGACCTAGCGGCGCAGCTAGCGGGCGGCGTGCTCGGTGAGGTCACGCTCGTCGTGGCGGGCGCGCCGCCGTCGCAGGTCGTCGCGTCCCCGGCGGCGGCCGCCGCGGCCGTAGCCGAGCGTGAGGATGCAGGACAGCCGCGCAAGGAAGCGATCGTGGCGGTGGCGCGGGAGCTCGGATTGCCCAGGCGCGAGGTCTACGACGCGGTCGTGGCCAGCAAGCGCCGGCCCTGACCACGTCGTCGGAGGCCACCCGGTCTTCCCGAGCCCGCCCGTCCTCCCCGAGGCTGCCCCGTCCTCCCCTAGGCTGAGAGTCATGACCAGCCGTCACATTCTCGCTGCCCCGGCGTGGCCCTACGCCAATGGTCCGCGCCACATTGGCCACGTGTCCGGCTTCGGCCTGCCCTGCGACATGTTTGCCCGGTATCAGCGGATGGCGGGTAACCAGGTGCTGATGGTGAGCGGCACGGACGAGCATGGCACGCCGATCCAGGTCCAGGCTGACGCCGAGGGCGTGACGGCGCGCGAGCTGGCCGACCGGTACAACCGGGTGATCACCGAGGACTTGACCGGGCTGGACATGACGTACGACCTGTTCACACGGACGACCACCCGCAACCACTACTCCGTGGTGCAGGAGATGTTCCGCGGCTTGTACGACAACGGCTACATCTTCCCGCGCAAGTCGCTCGGCGCGGTCTCCCCGTCCACCGGCCGGACTCTGCCAGACCGCTACATCGAGGGCACGTGCCCGATCTGCGGGTTCGACGGCGCGCGCGGCGACCAGTGTGACAATTGCGGCAACCAGCTAGACCCCGTTGACCTGATCAACCCGCGGTCAAAGATCAACGGCGAGACGCCGGTCTTCGTGGAGACCGAGCAGTTCTTCCTGGACCTGCCGGCGTTCGCCGACGTGCTCGGCACCTGGCTGCAGAGCAAGAGCGGCCAGTGGCGGCCGAACGTGCTGAAGTTTTCGCTGAACCTGCTCGCCGACCTCCAGCCGCGCGCCATCACCAGGGACCTGGACTGGGGCGTGCCGATCCCGCTAGACGGCTGGCGGGACATAAACGAGAAGCGGATCTACGTATGGTTCGACGCCGTCATCGGCTACCTGTCGGCGTCGATCGAGTGGGCCAGGCGCTCCGGCGATCCGGATGCCTGGCGTGCCTGGTGGCAATCGCCCGACGCCGAGTCCTATTACTTCATGGGCAAGGACAACATCGTCTTCCACGCCGAGATCTGGCCGGCCATGCTGCTCGGCTACAACGGCAAGGGCGCCAAGGGCGGGCAGCCAGGTCAGCTCGGTCAGCTCAACCTGCCGTCGGAGGTCGTCTCTAGCGAGTTCCTGACCATGGAGGGCAGGAAGTTCTCGTCGTCCCGTTCGGTGGTCATCTACGTTCGCGATTTCCTGGCACGGTACGACGTCGACGCGCTCCGCTACTACGTTGCGGTGGCCGGCCCGGAGACCCAGGACACCGACTTCACCTGGAGCGAATTCGTCCGGCGAAACAACGACGAGCTAGTAGCCAACTGGGGCAACCTGGTGAACCGGTCGGTCTCGTTCGCGGCTCGCAACATCGGCGAGATCCCCGCCGCCGGGGACCTAACCGACGCCGACCGCAGCGTGCTTGACCACTCTCGGGCGGCTTTCCAGACCGTGGGCGACGCGCTCGCCCGGTGCCGGTTCAAGGTGGCGAGCACCGAGACGATGCGCACGCTGGCCGAGGCCAATAAGTACCTATCCGACCAGGCGCCCTGGAAACTGCGCGAGTCCGACCCGGACCGGATGCGCACCATCTTGCACGTGGCCCTGCAGCTGGTCGATGACGGCAAGACACTGCTCACGCCGTTCCTGCCGCGGTCGTCACAGCAGGTGTTCGAGATGCTCGGCGGCACCGGGCTGTGGTCGGGGATGCCGCGAATCGACGAGGTCAGCGAGGACGGCGGCCCGCAGTACCCGGTGATCACCGGGGACTATGCGACAGCCGCCCGATGGGCGCCCGCTCCGATCAGAGCCGGCGCTGCGCTCAGCGTGCCCAAGCCGTTGTTCGTCAAGCTGGACCCCTCCGTCGTGGACGAGGAGCTGGCCAGGCTGGAGAGCAAGTGACCGATCGGCCGGTCCCCGGCGACGTATTCGGGCCGGGACACGGCATCGGGCGGCCGCAGGCACCGGCGCCCGAGCCGCTGCCAGGCGTCGCCTTCGACAGCCACTGCCATCTCGACATGATCGACATGGCCGTAGCCGACACGCTGGCGCAAGCTGCTGCGGCCGGGATCGGGCGGGTCATCACAGTCGGCTGTGACGCGGCGTCCTCGCGCTGGGCGGCGGACTGCGCGGCCACGTTCCCTTCCGTCTATGCAGCTGTCGCCATCCACCCGAACGAGACGGCAGCCGCGGCCGCCGCGGCTGGCGGGCGGGAAACCGTGCTGGCCGAGATCGCCAGGCTTGCCGCGCTGCCGCAGGTTCGCGCCGTCGGCGAGACCGGGCTCGACTACTACCGCGATAGCGCCGCGCCGGACGTGCAGCGCGACTGGTTCCGGGCGCATATCGACATCGCCAAGCAGGCCGGCAAGCCTTTGATGATCCACGACCGGGATGCGCATGCAGACGTGCTGTCGATCCTGGCCGCGGACGGCGCGCCCGACCAGGTCGTCTTCCACTGTTATTCGGGCGACGCGGAACTAGCGCAGCGGTGCGCGGAGGCAGGCTACGTGCTCAGCTTCGCCGGGACCGTAACGTTTGCGAACGCGACCGGGCTGCGCGAGGCGGTCGCCGTCACCCCGCCCGAGCTGATCCTGGCCGAGACCGACGCGCCGTTCCTGACGCCATCGCCCAACCGGGGCAGGTCGAACGCGCCCGCTCAGGCAGTGCACACAGTGCGCGCGCTCGCGGCCGCTAAGCAGATGGACGTGGCCAAGCTGTGCGCGGTCATCGAGGCGACCGGAGAGCGCGTCTTCGGGCCGTGGCTGCCGTAGCGCCCGGACCGGCAGAGGCCGGTCCGCATGTTCCCGAGTCGCCTGCGCCTGCGCCTGAGGCGCTTGCGCCGGAGGCGCCTGCGCCTGGCCCACCTGTGCCTGTACTCCGGGCGGCGCAGCTGCTCGGCCCGACCGACATAAGGGCGCTCGCCGCGCGGCTCGGCGTCCAGCCGTCGAAACGGCTCGGCCAGAACTTCGTCATCGACGCCGGGACCGTCACTCGGATCGCGGGCATGGCCGGGCTGCGCGCCGACGACACGGTCCTGGAGGTCGGGCCGGGATTCGGCTCGCTGACTCTGCCGCTGCTGGCCGCGGCTCGCCGGGTCATCGCCGTCGAGGTCGACCGCGCCCTCGCTGCCGAGCTGCCGGTGACCGTCGCCGCGAGGGCGCCGCAGCTCGCCGGGCGGCTCTCGGTCGTCACGGCGGACGCCGCCAGGGTGACCGATCTGCCGGGCGACCCGCCGACAGTCCTGGTCGCGAACCTGCCGTATAACGTCTCGGTCCCGGTCGTGCTGCACCTGCTCGCGACCGTCCCGTCGCTACGGGGCGGCGTGGTGATGGTCCAGGCCGAGGTCGCCGATCGGATGTGCGCCCCGCCGGGGAGCCGGACGTATGGCGTGCCGTCGGCGAAGCTGGCCTGGTTCGCCACTGCGCGCCGCGCGGGATCGATCGGTCCAGCGGTGTTCTGGCCCGTCCCACGGGTTGCCTCTGGTCTGGTGGAACTCACCAGGCTCGGGGCCGACGACGCGGTGCGGGTCCGGGGATCAGCCGGGCGTGCGGAGACGTTCGCGGTCATCGACGCCGCCTTCTCCCAGCGGCGCAAGACGCTGCGGTCGGCGCTGGCGGCCTGGGCAGGCTCGCCGGCCGCTGCCGAGGTCGCGCTGCGAGCGGCTGGTGTCAATCCGAAGCTGCGCGGGGAGGCGCTGGCCATCGCGGATTTTGCCCGGATCGCTGTTGCGGCAGCCGGCCGGGGACACTGACGGGGACACTGAGTAGTAGCTGCGCGGGTAAGACATGCAGTGCTGGTAGTGCCCGCAGGGCAGTGCGGGCAGGGTCCGCGCGCGGGTGCGGCCGGCAGGGAGGCGGAGAGGGCGATGGCGCAGGACACGACTCAGCTGATCGTCGGGGCTAGCCTGGGCGGGGCTAAGGCTGCCGAAGCGCTCAGGGCAGCGGGCTTCGAGGGCCCGGTCACGCTCATCGGCGCGGAGAGTGAGCTGCCGTACGAGCGGCCGCCGCTGTCCAAGGGATACCTTCAGGGCAAGGCCGAGCGCGAGACGATTTACGTGCATCCGCGCGACTGGTACGCCGACGCCGGCATAGACCTGCGCCTAGGCGTCCGGGTCACCAGCATCGACCCCGCCGCGCACGAGGTAACCCTCGCCGACGGCAGCCGGGCTGGTTACGCCAAGTTGCTGCTGACCACGGGCTCCGCGCCACGGCGGCTGCCAGTACCCGGCGCCGACCTGGACGGCGTGCACTACTTGCGCACCGTCGGCGACTGCGACCGGCTGAAGGGCGTGCTCTCGGACGCCAGCCGCATCGCGGTGATCGGGGCAGGCTGGATCGGCCTGGAGGTGGCCGCCGCCGCGCGCGACGCCGGCGTCGACGTCACCGTGCTGGAGGCCGCCGAGCTGCCGCTCCTGCGGGCACTCGGGCCCGAGGTTGGCGAGGTGTTCGCGACGCTGCACCGCGACCACGGCGTGGACTTGCGGCTGAGCGTCCAGGTGGCCGAGATCACCGGCGCAGGCGGCCGGGCAGCGGGCGTCCGGCTGGCCGACGGCAGCCAGATCCCGGCAGACGCCGTCGTCGTCGGGGTCGGCATAACTCCTAACACTGAGCTCGCACAGGCGGCCGGCCTCGCGGTGGACAACGGCATCCGGGTGGACGCGCAACTGCGGTCGTCCCATCCGGACATCTACGCGGCCGGAGACGTCGCTCATGCCTTCCATCCGCTCTGGGACCGGCATATCCGCCTCGAGCACTGGGCCAATGCGCTGCACCAGCCGCCGGCCGCTGCGCAGGCGATGATCGGGCTGGACGTCAGCTACGACCGGGTGCCGTACTTCTACACCGACCAGTACGACCTCGGCATGGAATACTCCGGTTACGTCGAGCCTGACGGCTTCGAGCGCGTCGTGTTCCGCGGGGACGTGACCGGGCGCGAGTTCATCGCCTTCTGGCTTGGTGCCGACGGTCAGGTGCTCGCCGGGATGAACGTCAACGTCTGGGATGTCAACGACGATATCCAGGCGCTGGTCCGCAGCCGCCGGCCGGTCGCCGACGACGTGCTCGCCGACCCGTCGGTGCCGCTGGATTCCCTGGCCGCGCCCTGACGGACCAGCCGCCTGTGCGTGCTGCCGCGGCGTTTTCCGTGCCTGGGCCCGCGCCGGATACGATCAGCAGATCGTGATCTCAGCAATCAGGCCGGCTCCTACGGCCGTGACTGTCCGGGTGCCGGCGAAGGTCAACCTGCAGCTCGCCGTAGGACCCGTGCGCGCCGATGGCTATCACTCCCTGGTCACCGTCTTCCACGCAGTGTCACTGTTCGACGAGGTGACTGTCGTGGCGGCGGACAAGACGACGATCGCCGTGACCGGCGAGGACGCTGAAGCGGTACCGACGGACCGGTCCAACCTGGCCTGGCAGGCCGCCAGCGCGCTGGCCAAGGCCACCAGTCAGCGGGGCGCCGCGGTCCGGATCGAGATCCGCAAGAGGATCCCGGTGGCCGCCGGGCTCGCCGGCGGCAGCGCCGACGCGGCGGCCACGCTCGTGGCCTGTAACGAGCTCTGGCAGACAGGCCTGTCGTCGCGTGACCTGGCCGGGGTTGCGGCGAGGCTCGGCAGCGATGTCCCGTTCGCCCTGGTCGGCGGCACCGCCGTCGGGCGGGGCCGGGGTGAGCATCTGACGCCTGCACTCGCCACCGGCACTTATCACTGGGCGTTGGCGTTCGGTCACGAGGGCCTGTCGACCGCTCAGGTCTACGCCACCTGCGACCGGCTCCGGGCCGCGAGGGCGGCTGCCGGCGGTCAGCCAGAGCCCGGCGAGCCCGAGCTCAGTCACCCGCTCATGACCGCGCTGCGGTCCGGCGATCCAGAGCAGGTCGGGCCGTTGCTGACCAATGATCTCCAGCCCGCCGCCTTGTCGCTGCAGCCTGGGCTGCGGCGCGCCCTGGCAGCAGGGCGGGAGTATGGCGCGCTTGGTGCGATCGTGTCGGGATCGGGACCGACCTGCGCGTTCCTGGCTCGCGATGCCGCTCGCGCCCGCGAGCTCGCTGTCGCCCTCACCGGGTCCGGCGTATGCCGCGCAGTCGCCAGGGCAAGCGGGCCGGCGCCGGGCGCTGTCGTCGTGCGGGACCGAGACCGCCAGCCGTCATGAACCTGGTGAACCTGGAGCAGGCGGCCAAGGCGTACCACGACCGGGTGCTGCTCGATGGCGTGTCGCTCGGTGTCTCCGCCGGGCAGCGGATCGGCGTCGTCGGCCGCAATGGCGCGGGGAAGACGACGCTGCTGGCGGCGCTCGCGGGCGCTGCCGACCTGGACTCCGGCCGGACGACCAGGGCACGTGACGTCACCGTCGGCTACCTGCCACAGTCCGAGCAGCTCACCGGCACCGTCGCAAGCGTCGTCTTCGGCGGCATGGCCGAGCACGAGTGGGCCGCTGATCCGCGCAGCCGCGCCGTCGTCGAAGCGCTGCTCGGCGACATCGACACCAGCGCGGACGTCAGCCGGCTGTCTGGAGGCGAGCGCCGCCGCACCGCGCTAGCCGCGCTGCTGCGCGTCAGCTATGACTTGCTCCTGCTGGACGAGCCGACGAACCACCTGGATGTCGAGGCCATTACGTGGCTGGCCGGTTATCTGCACCAGCACGCGACCAGTTTCGTGGTTGTCACGCATGACCGGTGGTTCCTGGACGCAGTAACCGAGCAGACCTGGGAGGTCGCCGGCGGCCAGGTGTACGCCTACGAGGGCGGGTACTCCGCCTACGTCCTGGCCAAGGCCGAGCGCGGACGCATCGCCGCGGCCATCGACCAGCGGCGCCGCAACCTGCTGCGCAAGGAGCTGGCCTGGCTGCGCCGCGGGCCGCCGGCGCGGACGAGCAAGCCTAAGTTCCGGATCGAGGCGGCTAGCGCCCTGATCGTGGACGAGCCTCCGGCCAGGGACAGCGTCGAGCTGGCTCGGCTGGCGGCGACGAGGCTCGGCAAGACAGTCGTCGAGCTCGTGGACGTGTCGATGACCGCCGGCTCTCGCACGCTGCTGGATCACGTTACCTGGCAGCTCGGCCCTGGCGACCGCGTCGGCATCGTCGGCGTCAACGGCACCGGCAAGACGACGCTACTGCGACTGCTGGCCGGCACGCTTCCGGTGCCATCCGATGGCGAAATCAGCACGGCGGGCCAGGTGGTGACAGGTAGTACTGTCCAGCTTGGCTACCTCACCCAGGAACCCGCCGAGGTCGATCCGGACCTGCGCGTGCTGGAGTCGGCGGAGCAGGTGCGCAGTTCTGCGGTGGTCGGCGGCAGGAGCGAGCTGTCCATCAGCCAGCTGCTCGAGCGGCTCGGCTTGAGCGGCGACCGGCAATGGACGAGAGTCGGCGACCTGTCCGGCGGCGAGCGCAGGCGGCTCCAGTTGCTGCTGATGCTGCTGGCCGAGCCGAACGTGCTGCTCCTGGACGAGCCGACTAACGACCTGGACATCGAGACGCTGACTGAGCTCGAGGACCTGATGGACGACTGGCCGGGATCGGTCGTCGTGGTCAGCCACGACAGGTACTTCCTCGAGCGGGTCACTGACCACGTGCTGGGGCTGATCGGCGGGCAGCTGGCCTACCTGCCGGGCGGCGTCGACGAGTACCTCAGCCGCCGCGAGCAGGAGGCCCTCGCGCCGGGCACGACCGCGGCGCCGGCTCGTGATGCGTCGGCAGGATCCGCCCAGGGCCCGACGGCGGCGCAGCAGCGAGCCGGGCAGAAGGAGCTTGCCCGGCTCGAGCGGCAGATCGCACGGCTGACGGATGCCGAGACCCGGCTAGCGGCGGACCTGACCGACAACGCCAGCGACTACACCAGGCTGGTCGATCTGGGCGCGGAGCTGCGCGGGGTGCAGACCGAGCGGGCGGGCCTAGAAGAGCGATGGCTCGAGCTAGCCGAGGAGATCAGCTAGCGTCGAGTCCGGCTGGGTCGCCTCCGGCTGGGTCGAGTCCGGCCGCATCAAACGGCGCCAGCAGGATGCGGAGGAGGCCAGCTAGGTCGTTCTGCTGGGGCGCGCCGAGCGCGGTCAGGATAGAACCCTCCCTGGTCAGCAGATCCGACATGGCGGCATCAACGGTCCGGCGGCCGTCGGCTGTCAGCTGTACGACGACGCCGCGCTTGTCTTGCGGGTCGCGGCTGCGGCTGACCAGGCCGGCAGCGGCCAGCCTGTCGATCCGGTTGGTCATGGTCCCAGACGTGACGAGTGTCGCTCGGAGCAGCGCCCCTGGACTCAGCTGGTACGGCGGTCCCTCCCTGCGCAGCGCCGACAGCACGTCGAACTCCCACGTCTCCAGGCCATGAGCGGCGAAGGCATCCCGCCTTACCCGGTCCAGGTGCCGGGCCAGGCGGGTCACTCGGCTGAGCACATGCAGAGGCGCGACGTCCAGGTCAGGCCGCTCGGATCGCCAGCGCGCAACGATCTCGTCGACCTCGTCCCGGACTGGCCGGGGCGCAGGTGACATGAACGCAGCATATCTCTTGACATCGAGACTTCGGCAGCGGTACACAAGGACAGATATCTTGATGTCGAGAGAGATGAGTGAGCGCGATGTGGGATCCCGTCCAGTACCTCGGCTTCGCTGGCGAGCGCTCGCGACCGTTCTTCGACCTCGCGGGCCGGATTGCGGCCGCGGCGCCTGCCATGGTCGTGGATCTGGGGTGCGGCCCCGGCCAGCTCACGGCGTCCCTGGCGGCGCGATGGCCGGACGCCGACGTGCTCGGCATCGACTCATCAGCTGACATGATCGCCGCCGCGCGGCGCCTCGACGGCAGCGGCACGGCCGGGCGCGGCAGACTGAGCTTCCGGGTCGAGGACGTGTCCGACTGGCGGCCCGACGGGCCCGTCGACGTGATCATCTCGAACGCCGTGCTCCAGTGGGTGCCCGGCCACGTCGAGCTGCTGCCGCGCTGGGCCGGGTGGCTCGCTGACAGCGGGTGGCTGGCGTTCCAGCTGCCGGGCAACTTCGACCAGCCGAGCCACGCGATCCTGCGTGAGCTGGCGAGCTCTCACCGCTGGCGTCCTGCGCTGGCCGGCGTCGAGCTCAATCGTCAGGCGGCCGATCCGGGCGCGTACCTGGATCTGCTGGCCCGCCAGGGGCTGACCGTCGACGCGTGGGAGACGACCTACCTGCACGTCCTGCAAGGGCCCGATCCAGTGACCGAGTGGTACAAGGGCACAGGCCTGCGACCGGTGCTGGCCGCGCTCGACCCGGAGCAGGCCGCTGACTTCGTGCGACAGTATGGCGAGCGAGTCCGGGCAGCCTATCCAGCCGAGTCATACGGCACTGTGCTGCCATTTCGCCGGGTGTTCGTGGTAGCGCACAAAGCCTGAGGCAGTACGTGCGGCGCTGGCCGGCCTGCCGGGCTGGCCGATGCCGGGCTGGCCGATGCCGAGGGCTACTTGCCCTGCCGCAAGAGCTCGGTGGCCTCGGCAGAGAGCCGCGGCTTGTGGTCGAGCTCGCGCAGCCCGTTCCAGGCCAGGTTCACCAGGTGGGCAGCCATCTCCTCGAGCTTTGGCTTGCGCTCATCCAGCCACCACTGGCCGGCCGATGCGACCATGCCGACCAGCATCTGCGCGTACACCGGAGCTAGCTTGGGGTCGTAGCCCCTGGCCTTCAGCACGTCGCCGAGCATGTACTCGACCTGGCTAGCGATGTCGCTGATCAGGCTGGCGAACGTACCCGAGCCTGAGGTCGGGTTGGAGTCGCGGACCAGGATCCGGAAGCCATCGGAGTTCTCCTGGATATAGCGGAGCAGGTGCACCGCGGCCACTTCGAACTTGGCCATGGTGTCCTCGCCCTCCAGCAACCTGGTGGCCATGGTGAGGAACCGCTCGACCTCCCGGTCCACTACGACCGCATAGAGGCCTTCCTTGCCGCCGAAGTGCTCGTACACGACGGGCTTGGAGACGCCGGCCTGGGCGGCGATTTCCTCGATGGAAGTGCCGTCCAGGCCGCGCTCGGCGAACAGGCGCCGACCAATATCCAGGAGCTGCTCACGGCGCTCCTTGCCGGTCATGCGCCGACGGTTGTTCGATGGGGACTGATGTGTCACGTCCCCATCATGGTCGGTTACCCCCCAATGCGACTAACTGGTTCCACGTCAGCCCGGCGCGTCATCGAGCCTAGACGCCGGGTGCCGGTGAGCTTGCCGCTGAGCCTGGCCTCGTCCGGCCACCGGACGTCGCTCGCCCAGCCGAGCTTCTCGCACACCCAGATCAGCCGCGCGGCGATGTCGATCTGACCGCGCAGCGCCCCGTGCCTGGCACAGGTGGGGTCGGAGTGGTGCAGGTTGTGCCACGACTCGCCGAAGGACAGGATCGCGAGCCAGTTGACGTTCCTCGACTTGTCCCTGACCTCGAACTCTTCCTTGCCGAAGGTGTGGCAGATCGAGTTGATCGACCAGGTCACGTGGTGCAGGAACGCGACCCGGACCAGGCTGGCCCAGAAGAACGTGATGACGGCTCCCTGCCACGACCAGGTCCACAGACCGCCGATGGCAGCGGGCGCCAGCAGTGAGATCGCGACCAGGGCCGGGAAGTTACGCGAGATCCTGGCGATGTTCTTGTCGGCGAGCAGGTCGGGGCAGAACTTCTCCTGTGACGTGTGGTTGCCGTCGAACATCCAGCCGATATGCGCCCAGGCGAGGCCCTTGCTCAGCGCCTTCCAGTCCTCGCCGAACCGCCAAGGCGAGTGCGGGTCGCCCTCGCGGTCGCTGTACTTGTGATGCCGCCGGTGGTCGGCCACCCAGGTCAGCACCGGACCCTCGATCGCCAGTGAGCCGGCAATGGCCAGCGCGACGCGCAGGCCGGTGTTGGCCTTGTACGAGCCGTGGGTGAAGTAGCGATGGAAGCCCATGCTGATGCCGAGGCCCGAGACGAAGTAGAAGACCACAGCGATGACTGCTTCGCGCCAGCCGAGGCCCCAGCCCCAGGCCAGCGGCACCGCCGCTATCAGTGCGAGCATGGGGACGACGACGAACAGCGCGACCATGATCTTTTCGAAACGGCCCTTGGGTTCGTCTTGGAGGTCGCTCAGTGGTGCCTTGGCGCGGGTGGCGACAGCCTCCGGTGCGCCGCTTGTAGCGGTGTCTATGGCAGTGGTCATGGGATCCTCGCCTGGCACTCATCCGGTTATTTGCGGGAGTTCACGTCCTGCATTGCCATGGACAAGGGCGCCTGCAGAATACGCTTACGTAACCGTAACCTACGTGACCGTAGGTTGCACTACCAAGCGGGGAAATATTTCCAGGCTTCGGCGTGAATAGGTGACGGCTAGTACTCGACACGGTACCCGTGGTAGCGGATCGCTCTCGCGGCCGAGTGGGCGCAACGAATTGTCAGTGGCTCGATCTAGTATTCGAATATGACGAACACACTGCGGTCCGAGCAGTTAGGCGCGCAGGCCATCGCCTTGCGCCAGGCGGGCAAGTCCCGCCGCGAGATCATGCAGATCCTAGGCGTGGGGAATTCGACCCTGGACAAAGCCTTGCGCGGCGTACCGCCACCGCCATGGACGAGCAGGCCCAGGGCCAAGGACGATCTGCACGCGAAGGCTCGCGATCTACGCACCCGCGGCTACACGTATGTCGAGATAGCGGCCGAGCTCGGCGTCTCAAAGGGCTCGGTCTCGCTGTGGGCGCGAGACCTGCCCCGGGTCGGCCGTATCAGCTACGAGGAGACCCGCAAGCGCAACGCTGCGGGCGTGTCGAGGTACTGGCAAGCCGAGGGCCTTCGGCGCGAGGCCAGGAGGCAGGCTGTCAATGATGCCGCCGCAGCTGAGATCGGACCTCTGAACGATCGCGAGATTCTCATCGCGGGAGCGATCGCATACTGGTGTGAGGGCTGCAAGAGCAAGCCTCATCGTCCCAGTGAAGAGATCGCCTTCATTAACAGTGATCCGCAGCTGATCCGGTTTTTCCTGCGGTTTCTCGCAGTGGCGGGCGTTACGCGTGATCGGCTCATATGTCGCGTCTACATCCACGAGAGCGCGGATGTAGCCGCAGCGCAGCAGTTCTGGCTGGACCTGACTGGGCTGCCGGACAAACAGTTCAGGCGGCCAACGCTCAAGCGTCACAACCCTCGGACAGTCCGGAAGAACACCGGCCAGAACTATCACGGTTGCCTGGTGATTAGGGTGCGTCAGAGTGCCGAGCTATATCGGCAAGTCGAAGGCTGGGCCTCCGGGGCCATGAGTGCCTCGGCCGCAGTGGCAGCGGACGAGTCCAATTAACTCGCTGGCAGCCCGACCGTCCTGATCTCGGGTGAGCACCTGATCACCAAAGTGGGCTCCCGGGCGAGGATTCGAACCTCGGTTAAAGCCACCAAAGGGCTCCGTCCTGCCAGGCTAGACGACCCGGGAAAGTTCGACACCTAGCCTAGCGGGGCCGTGGACTCGGGGTCGATGACATAACGGTCAGCCACGTAGGGGCATAGCTGCGGCTGCCGGGTGTGGGCACGCTGCATCGCGAGATCGGGGTTGTGACGGAGTCCGCTTGCTCGGCCGGGCGCATGCGGTCGGTGGCCCGGCGGCGCGTATGAGTTTGTGGCACGATCGGGTGCAAGCGCCGCAGCAGGTGCGAACGGCCACCCAGCCTGGCCGAAGATAGGTAACCGGCCGGTATCCTGCCCATGTCGGGAGAGTGACGCCTTGCCAGCGCCGCGCCCGGTGCAGCGCTATCTCCAGCAGCACCGCCTCCCCAAATGAGAGCGCCATGAGCGACCGTTGCACGCAGCAGCGCCGCGAACCCCGACCGGCCTTACGCGAGACGAAGGAGCCGAGCCGAGTGACTTCAGGCCGAGTGCCGTCAGGTCGAGCTAGTTCAGGCGGGCCGGCCGCCGTCATCGTCCTGGCGGCGGGCGAGGGCACCCGGATGCGGACTGCCACGCCGAAGATGCTCAACGAGGTGTGCGGCAGGCCGATGCTGGGTCACGTCGTGGCGGCAGCTCGCGAGCTCAGCCCGCAGCGGCTCGTCCTGGTCGTCAGCGACCTAGCCGGCCAGGTCGCCGCTTATGCGCGCGAATTCTGCCCGGAGGCAACCCTCGTCGTGCAGGAGCGCCGTGGCTCCTGGGGCACGGGGCACGCGGTACGCATGGTGATCGAATCCCTCGGGGTCATCCCCGGCACCGTGGTCGTGCTGTTCTCCGACACGCCCCTACTGCGCAGCGAGACGCTGGTCAGCCTGGTTGCCGAGCATGAGGCAGCCGGCGCGGCCGTGACGGTGCTGACGGCGCAGGCGCCCGACCCGAAGGGCTATGGCCGGATTCTGCGGGACGAGGCAGGCCGGGTCGTCGGCATAGTCGAGCAGGCCGATGCCACCCCTGAGCAGCGCGAGGTTACCGAGATCAGCTCCGGCATGTTCGCGTTTGACGGGGACCTGCTCGCCGACGCGGTTAAGCGAGTGCCCGCCGCCAGGGCCACCGGCGAGGAGTACCTGACTGAGGTCCCCGCGATCCTGCGCGCGGATGGCCACCTGGTGGGAAGCGCGTTCTGCCCTGACTTCGACGAGATCCAGGGCGTCAACGACCAGGCCCAGCTGGCCAGGGCACGGCGCATTCTCAACGAGCGGCTGCTGGCGCACTGGATGGCCGCGGGCGTGATCATCGTCGACCCGGCGAGCACCTGGATCGACGTGGACGTGCAGATCGAGCCCGGCGCACGGATCTCGCAGGGCACCCAGCTGGAGGGTCGGACGATCGTGGGTGCTGGCGCCAGCATTGGTCCGGGCTGCCTGCTGCGCGACACCGCGGTGGGCGCTGGCGCGACGGTGCTCAAGGCGGTCTGCGAGGCGTCAGAGATCGAACCAGGCGTCGTGATTGGTCCGTTTGCTCACTTGACGGCCGTCAGGCGCTCAAGCATGTCGCCATACAAGGAGAGTTGACCCAAGTGACCGGCATTACCGCCACCCCCGAGCGGAAGTTGATGCTTTTCTCCGGCCGGGGGTACCCGGAGCTCGGCCAGGAGATCGCCGGCTGCCTCGGCATTGAGCCGACGCCGACCACTGCCTACGACTTCGCCAACGGCGAGATCTTCGTGCGGTTCCTGGAGTCCGTGCGCGGCAGCGACGCGTTCGTGCTCCAGAGCCACACGGCGCCGATCAACCAGTGGATCATGGAACAGCTGATCATGGTGGACGCGCTGAAGCGGGCGTCGGCCAAGCGGATCACCGTGGTGGCCCCGTTCTTCGGGTACGCGCGGCAGGACAAGAAGAGCCGCGGCCGCGAGCCGATCTCGGCGCGGCTGATGGCTGACCTGTTCTCCACGGCCGGGGCCGACCGGCTCATGGCAGTGGACCTGCACACCGCCCAGATCCAGGGTTTCTTCGACGGCCCGGTCGACCACCTCTTCGCGCTGCCCATTCTCGCCAGCTACCTGGAGAATAAGCTCGACGTCTCGCAGGTCACGGTCGTGGCGCCGGATGCGGGCCGGGTCCGCGTCTGCGAGCGGTGGACCGACAGGCTCGGCTGCCCGCTCGCCATCATCCACAAGCGCCGGGATCCCGACGTGGCGAATCAGGCCCGGGTACTTGAGGTCGTCGGGGCCGTAGCCGGGCGTACCTGCATCGTCGTGGACGACATGATCGACACTGGCCAGACGATCGTGAAGGCCGCCGATACGCTCTTCGAGCAGGGCGCCACTCAAGTGATCGTCACGGCCACGCACGGCGTGCTGTCCGGGAGCGCGGTGGACATGCTCAAGAACTCGCGCGTCAGCGAGGTGATCGTGACCAACACGCTGCCGATCTTGAACGAGAAGCGGTTCGACAAGCTCACGGTCCTGTCCATCGCGCCACTGATCGCGATGGCCATCAAAGAGGTGTTCAGCGACGGCTCGGTCACGAGCCTGTTCGACGGCCAGAGCTGAGATATAACCGAAGCGCTGGGATGTCGCGCCTGACGGCCTGCTCGATCAGTACCTCTCCCACTGATCCTTGGCCGGGCTACGGAGCCGCGCCGTAACTGCTGACCCATGGGCTTGGCGCGGCGCAGAACGGACTTACCCGTCGCCTACCGGGCCTGGGAGCCGAATAGGTCAGGCTCGCATACCGCATTTTACGTAGTTGAATTCGTGCCGGTGAACGATGAAAGGCGGGCAGCGCCTCTCTAGCCTGGCTCCACCCGGTAGGGATTGGCCTCGCCGGGCCTTCGGGGAGGTCAGGTGGAGATAGACGAGGTTGCCGCACGCCTGGTGCGGCAATACTGGGCGTTGCTCGCAGTTTGCACGCTTATACCGCTCGTCATCATCGCGCTGATCGTGGCAAAGCAGCCCGCGATGTATTCAGCGGACGCGCGCATCATAACTTCGGGCGAGGTACCCGTGAGCGCGTCGCAGGCCGACGCGATCGTCAGTCAGGTTCAGGGCATCGCGACCGGGCCGACAGCGGCCAGCCAGGCGCTCAGGAAGGCGGGCGTTCGGCTTAACCTCGCGGAGGCCGTCAACAGGCATGTCAGTGTCGCCGGTCTCGGTACGTCCCAGGTTGTGGACATCACGGTCAGTGATCCCAATCCGCTGATCGCGCAGAAAGTGGCTGGGGCACTCGCAACCGGGGTCGTCGACTCGCTGAACAGGGTCGGGCAGAGCGGGCTCTCGTTGGCACTGACGGTCATCGACTCCGAGATCGTCCGGCTGACGGAACAGCGCTCTGGGTTGGCGGCGGAAGTAACCAAAACCCCGAAGAACCAGCAGCTGTCGGCCAAGCTGGCCGGCCTTGACCAGGTGATCGCGAACTTCACGGGCGACCGCGGCCGACTCCTGATCCAGGCCAGCACGCAGGGACTTGCCGCCGTGCTCGACCAGCCTGGACTGCCGCGCGCGCCGGAATCGAAGGCACTGCCACAAAAACTGGGCCTGGCCGCCCTTGTTGGCCTCGTCCTCGGCATTCTGCTGGCTTCGATTGCCGAGATGATTCGACCGACCGTGCCGGGCGCAAGGCGGGTGAGCCGTCGGCTGAACTCGCCGATGCTCGGCGGCCTGGCGGACGATGACCTGGCCGGGAAGCGGACGGTGAACTTTGACAACCTCGCGCTGCAGGTCCGGCTGGCCGCAGCTCACGCCGGCGTGTCTAGCCTGGCGCTCGTCGATATCGACGGACAGCGCAACCTCAGTGACCTCGCCAGCAGGCTGACAAACGCGATGCCAGCAGGGTCGTCGGCGCCAGCTGAGGGAGTTGCACCGAGCGCTGCGGAAAATGGCAGCAAGCCAGCCACCGCAGCTGGCTCGGGCGAGTCCGGCGTGACGACGCTGGTGAGGGACCGGATTCCCGCCGCGAGCAATCGCGTGCTCAGGCTCTACTCGGTTCAGCAACTGCAGCGTCAAACCGAGCCCGGCAAAGTCGGCATTGTGGTGCTATCTGGCCCAGTCGCAAGGGTGTCTCGCATCTCGGCGCTAGATGACCTGACCGTATCGTCTGGCTGGCCGATCATCGGAATTGTGGCTGTCCCTCGGCTGCGCAGGCTGCGCAGGCTGCGCAGGCTGCGCAGGCTTGGCCGCCTGGTGGCTCGGCGGACTGGTACCGGCGAAATTGCCGAGAGCCGCGCCGAATGACGCCGTCGGTGGGAGTATCGCCGCCCGCGGTGCCATTTGCCAACGCGGAGATCGTGCCCGAAGCACAGCAGGCTGCGTTGCAGGCATTGCAGTCTGGCTGGATCACAATGGGCCCGCAAACTGCTGAGTTCGAGCGCGAGCTGGCAACGTACCTCGGCGCCCGTCACGTCGTTGCTGTGTCGACATGCACAGCCGCTATCGAGATCGCGATCCGCGCCCTTCGGCTGCCGAAGGGCGCCGCAGTCCTGACTCCGAGCCTGACCTTCTGCGGGGCGGTCGCCCCCATCCTGCAGGCGGGACTAAGGCCCGTCCTCGTAGACGTCGCTGCGGACACGTTGGTGCCCACACCAAATACTGTGGCTGCGGCCGCGCGCCGAGCAGGCCGTGCTGATGCCATGATCATCCAGCACATGGGCGGCTACCCAGCAGACGTTAGTCAGCTTGCGGCTGCCGCCGGGCTGCCAGCTAGCCGAATTGTGGAAGACGCCGCGCACGGGCTCGGCGGCGTGCTCCGCAGTGTGCCGGTAGGCGGGAACTCGCACGCGGCGTGCTTCAGCTTCTATGCGACAAAGAACCTTCCCATCGGTGAAGGCGGCGCAATCGCGACGGCCGACGACGAGCTGGCCGACTATGCCCGGACGATGCGACTGCACGGGATGAGTCGTGATGCCTGGCGCCGGTACCTGCCCGGTGGTAGCTGGCGGTACGACGTTGCCGAGCCCGGCCTCAAGGCCAACATTACTGACATCCAGGCTGCGATCGGCCGTGCCCAGCTGTCCTACCTGCCAGCCTGGCAGCAGCGCAGAGAATGGCTTGCTGCCCGCTATGACGAGGCACTGCGCGACGTTCCTGGACTAGTGCTGCCATCGATGCCCAGCGAAGGCCGGCATGCCCGGCATCTTTATGAAGTCAGGATAACGGCCGACTTTGGGCCCTCCCGCGACAACGTCATCGAGGCACTGTCCGCCCTGGGCATCGGCACCTCCGTGCATTTCATTCCCGTTCACCAGCTCTCTGGTTATCGGGACCTGCTGGGCCCTGAGGAGTGCCGATCGGTACCGGTCACCGACCAGGTTGCCAACGAGCTTCTGTCGCTACCCATGTACCCAGCTCTTACCGAGGCGAATGTCGATTACGTCGCTGCTGCCCTGCTGACACTCACTGGCCGTCGTCCCCCGCACCGGTCCGGTCGCGCAAGAGGAGGAGGAGAAGGTGCTGAGCTTGTCGGGCATACGACCTAGCGGTGGTAGTTCAGAAGGGCTCAATACGCTGGTCGTCGGCGCGGGTGAAGCCGGGCGGACGCTGGCTCGTTCGCTGCGCCGGAGCCCAAACTACGGCCTGCGGCCAATCTGCTTTCTCGACGATGCCCCCAGCTTGATTCGGGTTGCGGGGCTGCCGGTGTACCGGCCCATTTCCGACCTGGCTGAAATCGCGCGGACGCACAATGCTGACGCGTGCATCGTAGCGATTCCGTCGCTGCCGGCGCCTCGCCTTGCTGCCATCGTCGAATCCGCCCGGACTGCCGGACTGCACGTCCGGTACCTGCCGTCGTTCCTGGCCGCCGTGGAGCGCGAAGCGCGGCTGTCCGACCTGCGCCAGCTCCGGGTCGAGGACCTTCTTGGCCGGCGCGAGCTGCACGTCATCAGCCGTAAGGCGGCGAAACTCATCGCTGGACGGCGAGTGCTGGTCACCGGAGCGGGCGGGTCAATAGGGAGCGAGCTTTGTCGTCAGATCCAAAGCTTCGGGCCAGAGTCGTTGCATCTTCTGGACCATGATGAGTCGAACCTGCACGGGCTGCAGCTCGCGATCATGGGGAACGGCCTGCTCGATATCGACGAGATCATCATCGCCGACATCCGCGACCAGCGAAGAATCGATCAGGTCTTCGAGACCGTCAAGCCAGAGCTGGTCTTTCACGCGGCGGCGCACAAGCACCTGCCGCTGCTGGAACGCCATCCGTGCGAAGCCGTCAAGTCGAACGTTCTAGGCACCCAGAACCTGGTGGAAGCGGCCATCCGGCATGGCGCGAGCCGCTTCGTTCTGATCTCCACTGATAAGGCGGCGGACCCGGCGTCCGTGCTGGGCGCTAGCAAGCGGCTGGCCGAACTAGTAGTCCAGCGAGCGGCCGGTGGCCCGGTCACACTCGCCTCCGTGCGCTTCGGCAATGTGCTTGGCAGCCGGGGATCGTTTCTGTCTGTGCTGGCTGATCAGATAGCCAAGGCGGAGCCAGTGACGGTGACCCACCCAGACGTCTCCCGGTTCTTCATGACCGTGGAGGAAGCCGTAGGCCTTGTGCTGGAGGCAGCAGCGATGGCCGAGTATGCCGAGACGTTTGTCCTCGACATGGGTGAGCCTGTCGAGATCGTCAAGCTGGTCCGCAAGTACGCCGAGCAGATGAATCTGCCGGAGATACAAATCCGGTACACCGGGCTGCGGCCGGGGGAGAAGCTCACCGAAAAGGTGTTCTCCGACGCCGAGGAGCGGGTGCGGAGCGCTCATCCGAAGATCTGGGCTACCCGGCGCACTGCACTGCCGGAAGATTTCGAAATTCTCCTGAAGAGCCTTTATGCTGCGGCCGACGATGGCGATTCGGTTCAGGCAAAGCAACTGCTCCGGCAGCTCGTTCCCGAATACGAGCCCTCTGAGCGCCTTGAGACTCCAGTCAGCATGGGCGCGCCGTATCCGGACGGCTTCTGATGCACGCGGTCACCACGGTCGGTGAGCGGGTCGTCGTCGATTGCCCTATTCCATGGCTGATGAGCCTGCTGACCGATGGCACCGGAGGCGAGCTCGCTGACGCGGAGGCAGCAGGCGAGAGCGTACGCATTGAAGTCCAGCCCAGCCGCCAGCCGTTCAGCCGCGAGGGATGGACGCTGATTGGGCGCGACAGCTGGGCCTCGGGGTCAGGCGCGATCTTGGTCGACGCCTGCTCGTCCGGCTTCGACCTCCAGGTCGAGCCGCACGGAGAGATTCTCCACGTGGCGGCACGGTATCGGCCGTCACCGCGGACACGCGCAGCCAACTTCCTGCTCCGCAGGCGATTCAAGCTGCTCGCGGCCCAGACCCTGCTGCACTACCCGGCACTGTGGTGGGCCTCGGCGCGCGGGCGGGTCCCGCTGCACGTATCGGTGACATCGGACGCCGGCGCCGTGACGATGATCGCGGGTCCGGGCGGCGTCGGCAAATCGACTCTGCTGTGCGCCGGGCTGGCACGCGGCGAGATCGCGACAGCGGACAACATCTGCGCATGCGATGGGAACGAGGCCTACGGGCTTGCTGAGCCACTGCGCGTGACGGGTGGTCCGGGTCGGGCAACTACCCTGCACGGTCGCCGCGAGCAGCCCTTTCCGTCCCGGGTTCCTTCCCTCCGCCCAGACCGGCTGGTGGTTCTCCGCCGCAGCGCTCAGGCAGCCGGGACGAGGGTCGGCGACGCGTCGCCGGCTGACGCAGTTCGCGCACTGGTCGCGGGTACATATATGGCTGGCGAGCTTCGGCGGTTCTGGTCGTTCGCGGCGACGCTTGCACTTGCGACGGGGATAGGGCCCGTGCATCCCGATGTGTCGGGGATCGCCACCTTGCTTGCATCACGGCTGCCCTGCATTGACGTGAGCGTCGCGCACGGTTCGCCAGTGCCAATCAGCGAGCTGCTGCGTCCGGCAGGCGTGCGATGAAGCGGCTCTCGGTGGCCGTGGTTGTCACCCGGCTGCAGGCAGGCGCGGGCGGCGTGGCGCTGCGCGGTGCGCTGGCCGTTGATCCGCTGCGTTACGAGGTTACGATTATCGCCGGTGGTTCGGGCGGCGCCGCGAACTCTGACGGCAGCGGTGACGGCCTGCTCGTCCGAGCCGCAGAAGCCGGGCTGAACGTGGTCAGCGTGCCCGAGCTGGTATCCCAGGTCTCACCGACCAACGACACCCGTGCCCTGCGTCGGCTGACGGAGCTGCTTGCCGCAGGCCGGTATGACGTCGTGCACACTCATAGCGCCAAGGCAGGCGCGCTCGGCCGGCTCGCCGCAGAGCGAGCAGGAACGCCGATGGTCGTGCACACATTCCATGGTTTTCCGTTTCACGAGTTCCAGTCCACGGCGCGTCGCGGCGCCTACGTCAGCATCGAGCGTTATCTCAGCCGCCGCACAGATGCCTTTCTGGCTGTTGGCGGCGCGGTGGCCGCGGAGGCCGTCCGCAGGGGCATTGCCGTGCCAGAGCGCCTACGGGTGATCAACCCGGCGATCGAAAGTGCTGCATCGGTTGCCAGTCCGGCGGTGCGTGCCTCGGCGCGCCGCGCGCTCGGCGTGCCGGTCGGATGCACGGTGGTCGGCACTGTTGGCCGGGTGGACTACCAGAAGTCTCCTGAGACGTTCGTCGATGCGATCGCCGCCCTCGGCCGACCCGACGTGTACGCGGTCTGGATCGGCGACGGGCCGATGCGGCGGCAGATGGAAAAGCGGGCCATGCGCCGTGGCTTGAAAGGTCGCTTCATCTGCGTTGGCCATCGTGACGACGTATCCGACCTGCTGACCGGGCTCGATGTATTCGCCATGGCGAGCAGGTATGAAGGGCTGCCGTGCGCCATAGCTGAGGCGATGACAGCGGGCCTGCCGGTCGTGGCCACAGCTGTCAACGCTGTCCCCGATGTCGTCCTACCGGGAGAAACCGGCCTGCTGGCCAGCCCTGAGCGGCCGGAGCAGCTTGCGGCCGCTATCTGCTACATGCTCGACAATCCGGCCGAAGCCAGCCGGATGGCCGCCGCCGGACGGCGGCTGATCGCCGACAAGTTCACACCCGAAGCCCTCGCCGACGTACTTGAGGCTACCTACGAGGGTGGCGCTCAAAGACGGCCGCGACCGCGCCACGACGTTGCACTCGTCAGTTCCGCATGACAACCCCGGAGGACTACATGGATGTCACGATCATCGCCCGCGAAGCCCAGGGCGCTGGCGCGACTCCGCAGATTTATGACAGCGATCAGATACCTGCCGATAGCGGTGCCCTGGCGGACTTGCACGCCACCATCGGCGATGCCGATCTGGCTGCACCGCCCGTCGTACTGCCAGACTTCCACCACAAGTCCAACATGGAGCTGCCGTCATCGGTGGCCGTGGCCACCCGCGCCACCATCCGGCCAACGCTGACAAGCGCGTCGGTCAACTGCGGCATGGCGTTGATGGCGTTCGACTCTGACCGCCCGGCCAGGGCGGGAATCGACGAGTTCTACCGCCGCGTGCGCGAGCGTTTCCCATACCCGCCAGGCAGAAACACCGAGCTGTCGGCCACCGACGTGCTCCGCTGCGCGGTCGACGGAGCCGCGTTCGCCGCTGAGCGGTTCGGGGTTGAGCCGGCTGCTCTTGAGCGGGTGGAGGAGTTCGGGGCTCTCGACCTGGACCGCTGGGACGGTGCCGACCGGCTGAGCCGCGAGCTGCCGTCCCTCGTCCTACAGCTAGCCCGGCTGAGGTTCGGGATGGTTGGCCCGACCAATCACTTTATCGAACTGCAAGAGGTCGAGGAGGTGCTGGAGCCGGACACGGCCGCAAGGCTCGGCATTACCCGCGGCCAGCTGACCCTGCAGTATCACGCTGGTGGCGGGGTCCTGCCGGGCGCCATCGGTGCCATGTTCGGGCGCAGGAAGCATAATCCCCGGGAGATTCGCGCAGCTATGGCAATCGTCAAGCCGCTTTACCACGGCGCGACGGCTCGCTCGCTGGAGCAACTGAAGCAGCGATACCGGTTGTACTTCTCCGGCGGGTGTCCGCCAGTTGCCCTGGACAGCGACGAAGGCCAACGCCTGATGCTCGCAAACGCCGCTGCGATGAACTATGGCTTCGCATTCCGGCTCGCCGTCTACGCGGGGCTGCGCCGGATCTCCGCTGAGGTGTTCGGCGGGTCGGCTGGCGCACTGATCGTCGACTCGCCGCACAACTCCATCTACGAGGAAGAGGTCGGCGGTCAGCCAGCCGTCGTGCACAGGCACAACTCATGCCGTGCGTATCCGGCTCGGCTGATGCCGACGGGAACAGTCTTCGCCGAGACCGGCCAGGCCGTGCTTGTTCCTGGCACCCACCGGACGTCGTCTTACCTGTGCGTCGGCGCGGACTCGGCCGCCGCGCTGCATTCGGCCTGCCACGGCGCCGGCACCGTCGTCAGCGACTTTGCCGAGCGAGGGACATCCGGGGCTGATCCGCGCGGGCGCAGCACGTTGCGATTCCGTTATAACGACAACGCCCCGACGAGCGCCGCTCAGCTCGACGACAAGGGCGTAAATGAGGTTCTTGCCGTACTGGTCCGGGGCGGCCTCGTTCGCCCCGTTGCCAGGATGCGGCCATTCGCGGTTCTGCACTAAGGAGGACCGTTGACTCCGCAATGGACGACCCCCGGCCAGCGATGGCGGTTGCTCGCGCCGGCCGGCGCTGCAGTGGTTGACCTCCCGTCCTGGCCGCTGGCCGTCCGTCGCACCGCTGAGCGGCTGCGCGCGCTGCCGGAGGGCTCGCCGGTCATCTTGCTCGACCATCGTCCTGGTTCCCGGCGGACCCGGAGAGTCGCGCTCGCCAGCGCGCTGACGGTCGATCGGGAGTATGTCGCCCTGCCCTCGCTTCGTGCCGCAATCGTGCTTGTCGAGGACTCCAGGGACTCGCTGAGGTGGGCATGCCAGTCCGTGGTCGCCCCGCCGCCCGGCAGCACCTGGGCGCACGGACCGCTGCACGCGGCCGTCGCGCTGCTGCGCCGTTATCCGGGCCTCGCCGCAAGGCTGGCAGCCGGCCGGGTTGTTGTCGGTAGGACGGCGTGAGCGTCCCTATGATCGCCGCACAAGCTGACCAGGATTGGCCAGTGCCTGATGTCGGGCACACCGGGAACGACCTGCGTGCGCTCCTGAACCTGCCGGGGAACCGGACGGTCATTCTGGACGGCTCGCGCGACCCGAACGCCGGCGTGACGATGCTGCTGATCCCAGCCGGCACGGATCAGCCTGAGCTGGCAGTGAAGCTCGCCACTACGCCGGCCGCGGCTGAGGTCATCGACCGCGAGGCCAGGCTGCTCGCACAACTGCAGTGCCGGGCAATGGGCCGCATCGAGCCCTCGCTTCCCCAGCTGGCCGGAGTATTCCATGCCGATGGGATGCTCGCGGTCGCGACTTCTGTGGTGCCGGGAGTGCCGATGCGGACCCGCTACCATGAATTCGGACATCTGCGGCGGCCCGATGCTGTCCGGGCCGACTTCGCGGCTGCTAGCGAATGGCTTGCTGACCTGCATGCTGTCAGCGCGGCAGAGGCCAGGCCCATTTCGCTGCTTGATGGCGTACCGGCGCAGATCACAGCACGCTGGCCGAATGATCCGAATGCCTGTCTGCTTGCCGACAAGCTCGTGCCCGTCGCCGCGCGGCTTGGGTCAGCTCGCACCCCGCGCACGGTTGTGCATGGCGACTTCTGGGCCGGCAACGTACTCGTCACAGGCAGTGCCGTCACCGGTGTGGTCGACTGGCCAGCCGGAATGTTGAGTGGTGAGCCCCTCACCGATGTAGCCCGGTTCGCCCTCAGCTACGCGCTCTACCTCGATCGGCATACCCGCCCTGGCCGACAAGTAGCTGGCCATCCAGGGCTGCGAGCGGACATCTGGGGAGCCGGGATTCGCTATGCGATTGCTGGCGAGCAATGGTTCGGTCGCATTGTGGGCGAATTCGTTACCCGAGCCCTCGCGCGCCTTGGCGCGCCGCCCGATCTATGGCGCGACGTGCTGCTCGCCGGGCTGGCTGAGGTTGCCGTGACGGCCGACCACGCGGAATTTGCCGCGTCCCACCGAGATCTGCTGCTGCGCCTGATCTGCGAGGAGCAGCCATGACCACAGTAGAGACGCTGCCTGCAGCAGTAATCCGATCCGGGTCGACCGAAGATCAGCCACTGGTGCGACCAATCCAGCGCCAGGTCAGCCACCGAGCGAATGTGCTCAAAGGAGCGATTGGCCTTGGCATTGCGGCCATGCCACTGCTCGTACCCGCTGGTCCGGGCAACACCGCCCCCGCTGATCTGTTTCTCGCGGTTGCCGTACTCATCTCGGTGCTTTGGCTGGCTAGCAGGCGTCGTGTCATCCGGTTCCCGTATGTGTTCCCGGTGGGCCTTTCCATCCTGGCAGGCGCATTGGCCAGCACGGTGGCCTACGCGCACGCCTACAAGAGCGTTGGCGGCGGACTAATATCGCTCATTCAGGACATGTTCGTGCTGGCGTGGGCAATCACGATTGCCAACCTCGGCCGGGATCCTGGACTACTGAAGACCATTACCCGCACCTGGGTGATAAGCGGCACATGCTGGGCTGCCCTCATGATCATTGGGGTCTTCGGCCATATCAGCCTGCTATCGGGCGAAACGGCCAGAAACGGAGTTAGGGCTGCTTTCACATTGGGCGATCCGAATCTGGCCGCCAACTACTTCATTATCTGCCTTTTGCTGCTACGCGCCATGCAGTTCCCGCGGCGCCGGGTAGCCCGGTGGGCCTGCTGTGCACTGCTACTGGTCGCGATCGGGCTCACTGGCTCTAACGGTGGCGCCCTGATCCTGATTGCCACCACTGTCCTCGGCGCGCTATTCAGGCTGGCGCACCGCCGCGGCGCAGTGCCTGCCATCATCGCCGCATCCGCTATTGCCCTTGTCGTAGTAGCCGTCGCGCCAACAGTGCATGTTCAGCCAATCGTCCAGAAGGCTCAGCAAAGCTCTCAGCTGTTGCGCGACTCGATTGGCCGTCAGGCAGAAAGCAGCGGGTCCCGGAGCACGATCCTCTCGGAGAGTATGCGGCTCTACTTCACCGAGGACACGCCGCTTGGCATAGGACCAGGGGGCACGAAGGCAGCATTCCAAGCCCACCTCTACTCGTACGTCAAGATGGCGCACGACGATTACACAGCCGCCATTATCGAGCGCGGCTGGCTCGGCGGGTTCGCCCTTATCTGCCTGCTATTGATGGTCGCTGCTCGTTGCCGCCGGATTGCCTCCAGACCATTGCGCGGGGACTATGCCGCCATCTTCCCCCGCCCCGAGTTGCTTGCGGCTGTTGTCGCTGGAATGTTCATTTCCGCGACGCTCTACCAGGTCCTGCATTTCCGGCACCTCTGGGCCCTCCTCGGCGTCGTGGCTGCAGTGGACTTGTGGGGCCGACGCGATAGCGACCGCGGAGACGCGCGCGACACCGAGCCGGCAGCGGTGCTGCCATGAAGCGGATCACCGACCGACTCACGCGCCTAGTACCCGCGGTTCTGACCGCAAATATTCTGGCCCGCATCGTTGCCATAGCTTCGCTCACGCTAGCCACAATCCTCGTGGCGCATGCGGGAGGGCCGAAGCTGCTGGGCGAGCTGACGCTGCTGCGCGTGCTACCGGGTCTGATGGGGGTACTTGTGGGGTGCGGCCTGCCGAGCGCCGTGCCTTTCTTCCTGGCCGGACGCCGCCCCGATCAGGGCGCGCGGATGCGGACAACTATCGTCGTCATGACGCTAATCGGCTCGCTGGCCGCGTCGGGGTGCTGGCTGGCGCTGACCCCCGTTTTGCACCGGGTCTTCTTTCATCCATGGCATGACGGCGTAGTGCTCGCTGCGGCGGTCCCGGTCTTCTCCCAGCTGTGGGTCGCGACCGGCAAGTCGTTCTTGCAGGGCGAGAATGACATGCGCGGTGCCAACTGGGCGATTGCTGCGGAGGAAGCCGCGTTCCTGCCGGTGTACGCGGGCCTGCTGCCGTTCCTGCACGGCACTGCGCTGCTCATGAGCGCGCTGGTCGGCGCGGACGTGATCGTAACCGCGGGAATCACCATCCGCCTTGTCCGGAAAGGGTATTTGCGCGGCTGGGGTAAGCCCGATGCGCAGCTGGCTTGGAAGATGTGCCGTTATGGCATGAGGGGCCAGGTTGGGGGCATGCTGTCGCTGGTCAACCTGCGGCTGGACGTAGCGATACTCGGGGCGCTCGTCGGGCCCGGCACCCTGGGGGTATATGCAGTCGCCTCGAAGTACGCCGAATTGCTCCGGCTGCCAGGACTGGCCATCACTTACGTTCTGTATCCGCGCCTGACCGTACGTGATAACGAGGAAGCAGGCAGGGACGTTGCAAGCCTTCTGCCGCGCTCCTTCATCCTCACCGCGGCTGCTGCGATTCCCCTCGCAGCCGCCGTTCCGCTGCTTCCACTGGTCTACGGGGCCTCCTTCGCGGCGGCGATGATTCCTGCCTACATTCTCTTGTTCGGCCTGATCGGGGAGGGCGTGGCTGGCCTGATCAGCGCCTACTTGTACGGTGTCGGCCGGCCAGGAGTTAACTCCGTTGCCCTTGGCGTCTCTGTCGTCGTCACGATCGGCCTCGACCTGGCCCTCATCCCGCATTACCACGCCGTAGGCGCCGCGATAGCGTCGGCAGCCGCATACCTAACCACCAGCGCGGCGTTGCTGGGCTGCTACTTCGCCGTACGGAAGACGGCGCACGTGCCCCGCCACCAGCCTTCGCACGGACGCGGTACAGCGGTGCGTCCGTCGTGACCCGGTGCAGCCGCTGCCGGACTGGATTCCGCTCGCTGACAGCCGTGACGGGAGCGGCCATCGTGGCACTCGCTTCCGCTGGGTGCAGTGGCGCGAGCTCTCAGGGTGGCAACACGCAGGCGTCCGTGCACCAGTCATCGCCGCCGCCAGCGACGCCGCTGGCGCCGATCGCCGATTACCGCGACGCGGTGACTGTTGCACTTGCCGATCACTTGCAGGTATGGATCGAGGCCGACATGGTCAAGCGTTGGGAGGAAGGGCCCGCGGCGTTCGCGGCCGCGGTCAGCCGAGTTGCAGCGCTATCGGACCGGCCGGGTGTCGTTGGCATCAAGATCGCAGATGAGCTTGGTTATTACGACGGCATGAACAGCGCCGCGAGGATCCGGAAGTTCCTCTCCGCTACCGCTAGCGCACTGCATTCCGCCGCGCCAGGGAAGCTGCTCCTGGTTGACATGCTGGTGCCGCAGCTCGGCTGCATGCCAGGTCACCAGCCCGTCGGGTCGGCCGGCGCCCGCTGTTCCGCCAGCGCGCAAGCCAAGTATCCGCAGCTCTCACTGACTGATGTCGACACCTACCTGCACATGCGGGTCATCGACGTGCTCGACCTCAGCACCGACCTGCAAACCGACAGCACATACGCAGCCTGGGCTACGACTGCTGACGCGGCGCAGGCTGACGCCTGGCGGGAGGTGAACGACCGCGGCTGGCCGGCTCTCGTGCGCCTGCAGGCGCGCAAGGCGCTTGCGGGCCCAGGCGGTTTCCAGGGCACGGGTTCGGTGGCCGCTGCTGATGTGAACGAGTTCATCGACATTCCGCTCCATGCGGGCGCCCACGCTGTTGACATCTGGACATGGCATCAGGAGTACGACGGCCAGATGTATCAGCTGATGAATCCCGGCATGCAACCCAACGCATTGTGGTCGCAGCTTGCGCAACTGCGGCGCAACGGTGACGTGCTCTTCACCCACATGAGCCCGCACTCCGTCGAGACCGGCGTGCGCAGCGACCTTGCCCGGATCGCCACTGTCTTCACCGACGTATTCCTGCCGGCGGGGACCGGATGACCAGGGACCGTAGCGCCATCAGCGGAGATTCAATGCGCATCCGCTACCTCGGCCACGCCGGCCTGCGCGTCGACGCCGCGGATGTACGGCTGGTCATGGATCCTTGGCTGTCCGAGCGCGGCGCATTCCAGGCCTCCTGGTACCAGTACCCCGCCAACTCTCACCTCGACCGGGCGGCCCTTCTCAACTGCGACTACGTGACCGTGTCGCACGAGCACCTTGACCACATGGACCTGTCGGTACTTGCCAGCCTGGCCCCGACGACGACAGTGCTCATACCGCAGTACCCGTCGCCCAGCTTCCGCGACCGGCTGGCGGCCGCCCGCATCAGAAACGTCCGCGAGGTGCCCGCCTGGCACAAGTTCCGGCTGAACGATCGGGGCGACTGGCTGACCTTCATCCCGGAACAGTCGCCTATGTGCCACGACGCGGCTGTTCTAGTCTCGGCTGGCGGAGCTTCGCTGCTCCACTGCAATGATGCCCGGCTAACCGCTGGGCAGGCCCGCCGCGCCGCCATCGAGTGCGGTGGCAGCCTGGACGTCCTCGCACTGCAGATGTCCAGCGCTACCTGGCACCCGATCTGCTACGAGTACCCGGCCGAGCAGATCGCCGAGATCTGCGAGGCCAAGCGGACCGGGAAGTTCAGGGCAGTCGGGCGACTGGTCAGGCTGGTCAAACCGAAACTCGCTGTTCCCTTCGCCGGGCCTATGTGCTTCCTCGATCCAGAGATCGCCAAACATAACCGGTGGCTGAAGGCTCCTGGGTTGTTTCCCGACCAGAAGCAGGCGACCGAATTCCTGGCCGACCGGGTGCCAGGCCAGCAAGTCGGCCTGTGGATGCCCGGTGACGAATACGAGCCGTTGTCGGGCCTGCATTCAGCCGACAGCCTCTGGCGCGATTTCGACTTCGGTGACACCGACGAGTACCTGGACACCTATGCCCGCGCCCGGCACCGTGACATCGAGGCCGTGCGGGCCGGCTTTCCGGAGCGAGGTCCGGAGCTTCGGGACGCGTTCGTTGAGCATTTCAACCGGCTCGGCGAAATGAGCCCATACTTTCTTGAGCGCATCGATATGACCGTGCGCTTCGAGCTGACCGGAGCCGTCGAAGGGCGCTGGGACGTCGATTTGCGGCCAGAGGGCGTCCGAGTCGACCTGCGGGGCCGTGCCAGCCAGCCTGGGTACCGATTCCGGCTCGACTCGCGCTGGCTCGCGCCAGTGATATTCGGCCAGATTACCTGGGAGGACCTGTTCCTCTCGATGCGCTTTTCAGCCTGGCGCAACCCCGACATTTACAACGACTACCTGATCGGCCTCCTCAAGCACGCGGAGCCGCAGGCGCTGGCCTGCGTCGAGGCGTACGAGCGGGGCAGATCGACCGACGAGAAGATCGTCGTTCAGTCCTCGACTGGTCGCTACGAGATCAGTCGTTATTGTCCGCATGCCGGTGAAGATCTCGCAATCGGCAGCATGGTCACGGACGGGATACTCCGCTGCCTCGGACACAACCTGGAGTTTGACCTCGCAACCGGCACCTGTATCAACGCCCGCTGCGATCCCTTGATTACGCGGAGCCTGGGGCGAGTCCCCAGTGAAGGCATCGATTCACCTGAACTGAAGGCGTTCTGATGTGGTCACTCAATAACGGCGGCAGGCTGTCGACTCCTCAGTTGCCCGGCAGCGCGGATACGGCCGAGTTGCCGTTCCGGAGCGATGGGGCGGAGACGGACCTGGAGCTGAGGCCGACGTCGGGGATCTCCCCTAGCCCGGCCCGACGAGTCCTCGACGTCGCCATTGCCGCCCTGATCCTGGTGCTTACCTTGCCGCTCCTGCTGTCTCTCGTAGTGGCCACACGGCTCAGTACCGGCGGCTCAGCGATCTACCGTCAGCGGCGCGTAGGCCAGGGCGGTGTCCCGTTCACGCTCTACAAGTTCCGCACCATGCGACCTGGTGTCGCAGGTCCCGAGGTGACGGCGCCAGGAGATCATCGCGTGACGCGGCTCGGTGCCGTGCTGCGCGGGACAAGCATCGATGAGCTCCCGCAGATGGTGAACGTGCTGCTAGGACACATGACGCTGGTAGGACCGCGACCTGAGTCCGTCGCCCTTGCCGTTCGCTATCCGGCCGAGTTCAGGCTCGTCTTCCAGTACCGCCCGGGCGTCACAGGTCCCAGCCAGGTGCTCGTTCGAGATGAGAAGGTGCTTGGCCACGTGCCCGATGTCGAGGACTATTACCTGGCCAATCTCGTGCCGCACCGGGTAGCCACGGACTTTGGCTACCTCAACGACCCGACGCTGGCCCACACCGTCCGATGGCTAGTTGATACGGCGCTGTACCTAATCGGCGTGATTAAGCCTAAATTGGTTCCGGCGCAGCTGGCTGCTGACTCGACACCGCCGACACGGAATGCGTCTGCCGACGACTGAGATCGCT